>NZ_JAGT01000001.1:2772500-3072500 GCF_000526795.1 Ruminococcus flavefaciens AE3010 | reverse complement strand
AAGTGTAATAACAGGTGTGTAGATAAGGTCAGATACAAGTGCAGATACAAGCTTGGCAGGGAGACTGTGTTCCTTGAGCTTCAGAGCACTGACAGCTCCGCCCTCAAGCTTCCTCATGGGAACTATGATTCCGATAAGGATACTGATAACGGTGCTTACTGCAAAGCTGATGAGAAAGGGCATAAGCTGAAAGCCCTCACCCGATGTGAGATTGCCTGTAAGCGACAGGCAGAAGCTCATGGTAACTCCCATAAGTAAGCTCATAATGATTCCGACTTTTTTCATATTCTTTTTCCTTCCTTAAAACACAATAATCTATATAAAACGTCCGCCGCCGAAGCAGCTCTGCGTTTCATATCATTTACATGTCGAGGACGTTGAGTCTCTCGATATTTATATCCTCGGTGCCTGTCATCTGACAGCCCTTTTCCTTGGCGTACCTGATGTACTCGATTATCTCGGGAGTGATAAGCTCTCCCGGAGCAAGTATCGGTATACCGGGAGGATAGCACATAACGAACTCGCTGCAAACATGTCCTGCCGACTCTTCAAGAGGCAGGGAGCGCTTTGCCGCATAGAACGCCTTTCGGGGAGTTTCCGCAATAACGGGACTGATATACTCCTGAGTGAGCATGTGGGCGCTGCTTTTTCCGAAGCGGCGCTTTATCTCCGCAAGAGCACTGATAAGGCGCTCGATATCCCGCTTTCTGTCGCCTACGGAGATGTAGGCAAGGACGTTTCCGATATCACCGAATTCTATCTGTATGTCGTACTCGTCGCGGAGAAGGTCATAGACCTCGATGCCTGCAAGTCCGATAGGCAGAGTGTAGATGCTCAGCTTTGAAACGTCAAAGTCAAAGATACTGTCGCCGTTTATGAGCTCCTTTGAATAGGCGTAATAGCCGCCTATCTCGTTTATCTCGGAGCGTGCGTACTCAGCCATTTCAACTGTCTGTGCAAATATCTCCCTGCCGCCGAGAGCAAGTCTCTTTCGGGAGATATCCAGACTTGAAAGCAGCAGATACGAAGCGCTGGTGGTCTGGGTGAGATTTATTACCTGACGCATATAGTCGGCGTTAACGTTCTTTCCGAGAAGCAGGAAAGAGCTCTGTGTGAGGCTTCCTCCCGACTTGTGCATACTTACGGAGGCGCAGTCCGCACCTGCCGCCATAGCGGTCACGGGGAAGCTGTCACCGAAGTAGAAGTGAGTGCCGTGAGCCTCGTCAACGAGCACCAGCATACCGTGAGCATGAGCAAGCTCCGTTATCCTTTTCAGGTCTGAGCATATGCCGTAGTATGTGGGATTATTTACCATTATAGCCTTGGCGTCGGGATTCTCGCGGATAGCCTGCTCCACCTGTGAAACAGACATACCCAGTGCAATACCCAGCTGGTGATTGACATCGGGATTTACATAAACGGGAACTGCTCCCGTAAGGATAATTGCGTTGATAGCACTTCTGTGTACATTTCGGGGCATGATTATCTTGTCGCCCTCCTTGCAGGCGTACATTATCATGCTCTGCACCGCAGAGGTAGTTCCGCCCACCATGAAGAAGGCGTTTGCCGCGCCGAAGGCTTCTGCCGCCAGCATTTCCGCGTCCTTTATAACGGATACGGGGTGGCAGAGATTGTCCAGGGGCTTCATGGAGTTGACGTCCACGTTCATGCAGTCCTCGCCGAGAAACTCGGTGAGCTCCATATTTCCTCTTCCGCGCTTGTGTCCGGGGACATCAAAGGGCACTACTCTCATGCGTCGGAATTTTCTCAGCGCCTCGTATATGGGCGCATTTGTCTGGGAAAGCTCAGCCATTTCCGAACACGTTCCTTCCGCTGAAAATTTCTATCATCTCCCGCTGGAGCGCGTCTGTTATCTCAAGTCTGCGCCTTGGCGGAAGCTCGTTCACATCTGTATTGAACAGGTAATTCTGAAGGTCAAGCTCCTTTATGAGCATTTTTGTGTGGAACATATTCGCCTGATAGACGTTTATATCCACAGCGTCGTATTTATCAAGTATCTTGGAGTCGATATAGTTCTGGATAGAGGTGATATTGTGGTCGATGAAAAGCTTTTCGCCGTCAAGATTGCGGGTAAAGCCTCTTACTCTGTAGTCCATGGTGATGATATCCGAATCGAAGCTTCCTATGAGGTAATCAAGAGCTGTCAGCGGAGTTATCTTGCCGCAGGTAGCAACGTCGATATCCACGCGGAATGTGGCTATAGAGGTATCGGGGTGGAATTCGGGATAGGTATGGACTGTAACGTGGCTCTTGTCAAGGTGAGCAATAGTCTCGCTGCCGCCTGCGGGTATCATCGTATCGTCGGCGATAAGGAAGGTAGCGGAAGCGCCCTGAGGATCGTAGTCCTGACGGGAAACACTGAGCACCTGTGCTCCTATCATCTCGGTAAGATGAGTCATGATATCCGTTATACGCTCGGAGTTGTACTGCTCGTCAACATAGGCGATATACTCCTGCTGTGAGCGTGCAGTCTTGGCATAACAGACGTCATATATATTAAAGCTCAAGGACTTCGTCAGATTATTGAATCCGTAAAGTTTCAGTTTATTCTCCATAATACCACACCTTCAAACAAAAAATGCACACAAAAGACCTTATCAGCCATTGTGTGCATGAAATATTATGCGGTAAACGCAGAAACTTCATTAACGGTTTCAGAGTCTATACAAGCAAGTACTACCTTTTACTACTCTTATTGACCTTTCACAAGCTGATGAGAACTTATAAAAACTTTATCGACGCGCAGTCGAATCAATAAGGCAACAGAAAGTTGCCAGCCGATATTTCGGCATTCGGCATTTGACCCGGCTGTCCGTATGGCCTCGACTCCGAAAGGAGTGGTCAATAGTCTTGCGCTGAAACCGAAGCTTCTTTTGCAATTCAGTTTATTTTATCATATTTCAGCGTTTTTGTCAATAGCAATACGCCATTTTAAGTGAATTGAAAATTGAGAATTGAGAATTGAAAATGAATGTGTCCGCTTCGCGGACATATTTAAAAATTGCAGCATAAGCGATACAATAATTCTCCATTCTCAATTCTACATTCTCAATTCAAAAAATGAAGCTGCCATATTCAGTCAGCCTCCCTTAACAGAAAAAGTGGGTCACCGAGCCTGAAAGTACGGACTCGATATTTTATGCCACGATTTCGCCAGAGGGGGCTCCCCTCATACAGCAGCCTCAGTCCTCGCGGAACTTTTTGCGCTTCACTTTGTTTTCGTACATCAGGGTATCGGCTATTTTTAGATACTTGTCAAGGGGCTCGTTCTCATCGGGCACCTCGCAGAAGCAGCCGAGGCTGACTCCCACATTGTAGCCTTTTTTCGCTGATGCATTGTATCTTGTCAGGTAGTCGTAGATGTACCTGTAGTGCTTTTCTATCTTTTCGGGAGTATAGTCTCCGCAGCCGATAATGGCAAACTCGTCGCCGCCTGTACGTGCGCAGACCTCATTCATCTCACAGGACATATTCAGAGCATTCGCCACAGCTGTAATGGCGTTGTCGCCCTCGATATGACCGTAGTTATCGTTTATCATCTTCAGCCTGTCAAGGTCGGCAATGATGATGAAGAGCTGCTTTTTCTCCTGACACGCCTTGCGGAAGATACCCTCCGCCATACGGTTGAAGCCGTGGCGGTTGTAGATACCTGTAAGGGTATCACGTATAGAGCTCATAAACGTGCGCTGATTCATGCTGAGCAGCTTTGTGCGCACACGGAGGAACTCCAGAGCAACGCTGATATTCTTGTTCCACTGAGCGAAAACATTGCTTGCCGCACAGCGTATATCTCTGAATTTGAATATGGAATAGCCGAAGCATCTGTCCATAAAGTGAACGGGCAGCAGGAAGAACATGGACGGTTCTTCGCAGTACTCGCTGATAAAATGGGGCAGGATATCGTTTGAACGGAAGCTTCTGCTGCCGAAATCGGTCTTTTTCGTGGTATATACCATTCTCGCTTCCATTATGGAAGCATAGCCCTCGCGGACATAATCCTCCTCATCGCCCTCGATGTTGTCCCAGTTTTTGTTGAGACAGAGCATATATGTATCAAGTCCGTTGACAGCGTAAACAAAGCCGTTTACCTTGTGGAGAAGTCCGTCAAGATTATCCTCTTCCATAAGGCTTTCCAGCATGCCGCTCTTGTTGTAGTAGCTCTCGTATCTCTCCACACGGTTGTGGTACTCCTCACGGGTATCAACGCTGTGCTTTGTAGCGCTTCCGCAGCCGCAGGAGCGTGCAAACAGGAGCTTGCCGTGTTCAAGAGTTTCCACAGGCTCTTCGCTTATGCCGCTTATCTTCTCATGGAGTATACAGATAGCCCTTGCGCCCATTCTTTCATTTTCGGGCAGCACTGTGGATATGGACGGGATATTCATAACGGCGTCGTTAGTGCCGTCATAGCCTGATATCCTTATATCCTCGGGGATATTGAAGCCGCCCTTGACAAGAGCGTTGGCAAGATATCTTGCCATGGTGTCGTTGGCGCAGACAACAGCGTCGGGGACTTCTCTCCTGCCGTCTATAAAATCCTTTGCAAGCCTCTGTGAGACTATCTTCCAGAAGTCGCCGTAGACTATATCGCCGTCACGTATTTCCAGACCGTGCTTCTCCATGGACTGCCTGTAGCCCTTCAGTCTCGTTTCCGCAGGTCTGCTTCCCTCTGGACCTGTAAGGCACATGATACGGCTGCAGCCGTGTACGTCGATGAAGTGGTCTGTCATCTGCTCGAAAAGCTGTATATCATCGGCGTAAATGCTTTCGCAGAAATCAAATTCATAGTCGAGAGCCACAACGGGTATCCCCCACTTTGAAAAGACCTTCACGAACTTGTCTATGAGGTTCTGGCTGGCGAGATTTCCCGCCATGAGCACAACGCCGTCTATAATGTTCTTTTTTACGAGGGTGAAGATATTCTCCTCGCCCTGCTGTATGAGGTTGCCGCTGTCCAGATTGAAAGCCATGAGGAAGGTTATAACATCATAGCCCAGCACCTTGCACTGCTCGGAAATGCCTACAAATATACGGTTCATGTAGTCATTGAACACATCAGCAGCTATTACAGCTATAGTTTTTCTCTTCTTCACAGTGCACACCTCCCCATCAGAGCATACTTTAACATTATAATTATACAGCAAAAGTCAGAATTTTGCAACAGTTTTTTCTATATTTCCACTAAATATCATATTGTGATGCTTTTTCAGAGAAGTGATTTGTAAAAATCCAGCGTCCCGAAGCTCCTTTCAAGATGTGTCAGCGCATAGGACTCCGCCAGTGCTGACAGTCTCTGCTGAGCGCTCTCGGACACGCGGAAGCTGAAAAGCCTGCCCATATCCGCAAGGACAATATGGCGCACCGCACTGAGCACAGGCAGCTTTATCTTCATAAAGTCATCGGTGCTCTCGCTGTCAAAACAGTCGGCGCAGAAAAAGCCTCCGTCACGGATACAAAAAAAGAGCTCCTCGGGCTCAAAAACGCCGCAGCCTCTGCAAGCCACGATATCGGGCATATAGCCTGTCTCGGACATGAGCCGCAGCTCGAACACCGCTTTCAGGAAGCTCTCGTCCCTTTCGCCGTTTTCAAGGTAATGGAGACAGTTCAGCATGAGCCGCAGGATATCCCCGTTCTGAGTCTCGGGTCTTATGCAGAAGCGGAGCACCTCCGCAAAATAAGAGGCAAGGGATATCTTTGTCAGCGAATCGCGCAGCCCGTAAAAAATATGTATCGGTTCCGCACTGTTGAGGTACAGATAGCTGCCCCTCTTGTCTATGCAGAACCGAGAGTATGCCAGAAGCTGAGTGGAGCTCCCCGATTTTCCGTTTATTTTCCTTGCGCCTTTTACGGAAACCTCAAGAACGCCGCTCTCTTTGGTCAGTATATCGATGAATTTGTCCTGTTCACCAACAGAACGCTCTTTAAGGACGATGCCTTCAACAGTTGTCATTATCTTTTTCCCTGTTAGCCGAATAGCGCAGATAGTCCTCTATGCTGCCGCTTTCGGTGAATTTATCCCATAGTATATCTTCGTTCAAAACAGACCCTCCGCAAAAAAATGAGAATGGAGAATGAATGTATCGCTGACGCGATATTTTTTTCTGTCCGCAAAGCGGACTCTTTAATTCTCAATTCTCAATTCATCATATACTATTTTTGTCAGAAGGTCTGTGATTATTTGCGGTAATTATTTCTCGGACAGTCCGAAGCTCCTGATGAGGTTCTCCCTGTTGCGCCAATCCTCCTTGACCTTTACCCAGCATTTGAGGTTGACCTTTATCTGGAAGAAGTCCTCCAGCTCCATTCTTGCGGCGGTGGAAGCCTTTTTCAGCATAGCTCCTCCCTTGCCGATGATTATGCCCTTGTGGGACTCCTTTTCGCAGTAGATAACGGCGGATATGTCAAGGATATCCTTGTCGTCGCGCTCGCTCATCTGCTCTACGCCAACAGCTATACCATGTGGTACTTCATCGCTGAGGAGCATAAGGAGCTTCTCGCGTATCATCTCTGCCGCCAGTACCTTTTCGGGCTGGTCGGTTATCATATCCTCGGGGAAGAAGTGAACGGACTCCTCCGCCAGAGCGATTATCTCGTCAATAACTATATCAACGCCGCTGTTTTCGGTGACGCTGACAGGAACTACCGCCTGAAACTTCACCTTCGATGTGAGCTCCGCGATAACGGGAGCAAGCTCGTCCTTGCTCTTCAGCAGGTCTATCTTGTTAAGCACAAGGATAACGGGCATTTTCGAGCTGTTCATGGACTTCAGCAGGTTCAGCTCCTGCTCGTTTATCTTCTTGGTACAGTCCATGACAAAAACTACCGCGTCGATGTCGCTTACGGACTCCTTAACGGTATTGAGCATATGCTCGCTGAGCTTGTTCACGGGCTTGTGAAGTCCCGGAGTATCGAAGAACACCAGCTGGACGTCGTCTATATTGCGGATACCCGTGATACGGGTACGTGTAGTCTGGGGCTTATTGCTGACGGAGGCTATCTTCTCGCCCACGATAGCGTTGAGGAGAGAGGATTTTCCCGCATTTGTACGTCCTGCAATGGTAACGAAAGCGGTCCTCGGCATCAGTTGTTTTCTCCGTTCACGATGAAAGTAGCGTCTCTGGAGATACCAAGCTTTTCAAGGACAGACTCTTCCTTTTCGCGCATGATACGCTGGTCGAGCTGGCTCTTTTCGTGGTCGTAGCCAAGCAGGTGGAGCATTGAATGTACAGTAAGGAAGCCCACCTCTCTCTCCAGTGAATGACCGAAGTTCTGAGCCTGCTTTACGGCAGTCTCCAGTGAGATAACAACGTCACCCAGCTGAACAGCGCCTGTCTCGGGATTGATCTCGGTAGTGCCGTCCTCGCTTGTGAGCGGGAATGAGAGAACGTCTGTAACTGCGTCCTTGTTTCTGTATATCTTATTGAGATTCTTTATCTCGCTGTTGCTTACGAATGAAACGCTTACCTCAGCGTCCTTTCCGAATCCCTCTGTAGTAAGTACTGCCTGACAGCATCTTCTGATAAGAAGTCTGATACCTACAGGGACCTTCACCTCTGTCTGATTGTTCTTAACATAAACCTTTAATTTAGCCATTTTAATTCTTTCTCCCTTCATTGTATTTTTCATAAGCCTTGATAATGTCCTGTACCAGTCTGTGTCGTACAACGTCTTTCTCGGTAAAGCGGTGTATCTCGATATCATCTATGCCTCTGAGGACTTTAATGGCTTCAACAAGTCCCGATTTTTTGGTATCGGGCAGGTCGATCTGCGTGATATCGCCTGTGATGACCATTCTGCTCTCATTTCCCAGACGGGTGAGGAACATCTTGATCTGCTCGGAGGTGGTATTCTGAGCCTCATCGAGGATAATGAACGCCTCGTCGAGGGTGCGTCCGCGCATATAAGCCAGCGGAGCTACCTCGATTATCCCCTTTTCCATGTACCGTGCGAAGCTCTCGGCTCCGAACATATCGAAAAGCGCATCGTAGAGCGGACGAAGATAGGGATCCACCTTATCCTGAAGATCTCCGGGCAGGAAGCCCAGCTTCTCACCTGCTTCAACGGCAGGACGGGTAAGGATTATCTTCTTTATCTTGTGCTCGCGGAAGGCTTTTACAGCCATAGCCACTGCAAGATAGGTCTTGCCTGTGCCTGCAGGTCCTATTCCCAGTACTATGGTATTGTTTTTTATTGCGTCGGTATAGCGTTTCTGACCGACGGTGCGCGGACGGAGTATCTTTCCCGAAGCGGTGACGCATATGCCGTCGCCGCCGAGCTCTTTAAGCTCCTGCTCAACGCCGTCTGCCACCATGGAGGTGACATAGCGTACAGTCTGCTCATTGACAGAGTTGCCGTCCCCTGCCATTTTCATAAGAGCCCTCAGCGCCTTTTCAGCGCCCTCGGTATCGCCGTCGCCGATTATTTTAATGCCCCCGTCCCTGCTTACGACGGTGACATTGAAATCCTTCTGGATACTGCTGACATTGCCGTCGAGCTGACCGAATAAAGCGGAAAGCTGTTCGGGGCTGTCAGCGGGTACAAATTTTTCCGACATTGAATCTATTCTCCAATCTGCTGTTCGGGAAATGCTCCTGCTTTGGCAAGAGCCGCATTGGAGTAGCGATGGTCATCGGATACTTCCTTTATGACCCTGATCTTATCGGGGAAAGCTATAGTCTGATCGGGCGAAGCCAGCTCAAGCTCCATGATAGCCAGCTTATCCGAAAAGGGATACTTATCCATTTCAAAAAGCTGACCTCGGTAATCGAAGCAGTAGCGGACCTTTTCCACAGGCGGACAGTCGCTGCGGTGTTCATCAAGTAGCTGACGGTATTTCTCGCCGCTTATCTCAAACTCGTTTTCCTCTCTTGTGACAGGAGTAAGAAATATCTTCTCCGTGTAGGTATATTTCACACTGCCGTTCTCGTCCACAGACCTGACCCTACGCTGAGAGCCGTTGCTGCCGCTGACAAGATAGGTCTGAACAATGGCTATCCTGCGCTTTACATCCAGCAGTGAAACATCAGGGAATTCAACGAGGAATTTCCTCTCGATCTCATAATTCTTTCCCATAAAAGCACTCCAAAACGATGAATTTTTCGCTGAGATCTTTCAACATTTTTATTATACAACTTTTTTTGAATAATGTCAACAAAATTTTCAGCATATTCTGTCTAATATGCTAAGTTTTACAAGATTATCACATTTCTGCCACACAGGGCTTCACATATTGCTCAGCATAATGGCGAACGGATCGAAGAAGTCACTTTCCCTCTCCGCCGACGGAGCTTCCGTCAAAACGCTGATCTTGCCGTCGGGAAGCGGAATTTCAACTGTGAGCTCACTGTCGGAAAGCTTTGCGGAAGCACCTATCCGCTCAGCAAAACCCATACAGACTTCACGGTAATATGAATCAAAAACGTCGGGCTGTCCCGCACGGGCTTCGTCCACAAATGTCCTCAAAGCCCTCACTGAAATGTTTAAAGTTTTCAACTTTTCTCCGCAGGACACCTCAAAGGCGTTCTTTCCGCCCTCACCCCCTGCCGTCAGTCTCCTCACAAATCCCAGCAGCAAAAAGCGCAGGAGCTCCCTGTCGGTCCGTATATATGAAACAGAGGTCTCTACCACCCTGACGGTGCACCTGCCCCCCGAAGCCGCTTCACAGCCTGCGGCAAAATCTCTCAGGAAGGTGTCCGTCCTCACGGTGCTCATGTCCTCGTCGGTGAGCTTCTCAGCCGCCAGTGCCTTGCTGAGCTCGGCGCTCCGCATAAGCTCGCAGCACATCTGCATAATGCCGTCAATAAGCTGTTTATCGTGCTTTGAGCCCTTTTTGTCCGCAGACTCCCGCAGTATCTCGCAGGCTGCGGAGATACCCGTCACCGAGCGCCTTATGACGTTATCCGTGCAGTTTATATAATCCAGCGCAAAAGGATCACCGAAGAATTTCCCGAACCCTTTTTTCTCGTCCATGACCTCTCCTTTCTCTCTGCCGAGAGGCAAAGATATTATGTTATGTATATTCTTACATATATTATACAACATTTTCATCAAAAAAGGAATAGCAAACAGGCTTATTATATGCAGTAAAATGCTGACAAAATTTTTCGTTTCAACAGCTGCGTATTTATTCAATATGTACTTTTACAAAAAAATCTGTTATTTTTTTGTCGAACCTCTTGAAAAAATTTCCGAGTTGGAGTATAATTAAACCATACAAATTTTTAGGAGGTATATCCAATGTCAGTTAAAGTTGCTATTAACGGTTTCGGCCGTATCGGTCGTCTTGCATTCAGACAGATGTTTGATGCTCCAGGTTATGAGGTAGTTGCTATCAACGACCTTACAAAGCCTTCAATGCTCGCTCAGCTTCTCAAGTATGATACAGCTCAGGGCGGTTACTGCGGAAAGATCGGTGAGAATCTTCACACTGTTTCTGCAGACGATGAGAAGGGCACAATCACTGTAGACGGCAAGACACTTACAATCTATGCAAAGGCTAACGCTGCAGAGCTCCCTTGGGGCGAGATCGGCGTTGACGTAGTTCTCGAGTGCACAGGTTTCTACTGCTCAAAGGACAAGTCACAGGCTCATATCGATGCAGGTGCTAAGAAGGTTGTTATCTCTGCTCCTGCAGGCAACGATCTTCCTACAATCGTTTACAGCGTAAACGAGAAGACTCTCACAAAGGATGACAAGATCATCTCAGCTGCTTCATGCACAACAAACTGCCTCGCTCCTATGGCTAAGGCTCTTAACGATTATGCTCCTATCCAGAGCGGTATCATGAGCACAATCCACGCTTACACAGGCGATCAGATGATCCTTGACGGTCCTCACAGAAAGGGCGACTTCAGAAGAGCAAGAGCAGGTGCTGCAAACATCGTTCCTAACAGCACAGGTGCTGCTAAGGCAATTGGTCTTGTAATTCCTGAGCTCAACGGCAAGCTCATCGGTTCTGCACAGAGAGTTCCTGTTCCAACAGGTTCTACAACAATCCTTACAGCTGTTGTTAAGGGCAGCAACGTAACTAAGGAAGGCATCAACGCTGCTATGAAGGCTGCTGCTTCCGAGTCATTTGGTTACAACGAGGATCAGATCGTTTCTTCTGACGTTATCGGCATGAGATTCGGTTCACTCTTCGATGCTACACAGACAATGGTTGCTGAGATCGGTGACGGTCTCTACGAGGTACAGGTTGTATCTTGGTACGACAACGAGAATTCTTACACATCACAGATGGTAAGAACAATCAAGTACTTTGCAGAGCTCGGCTAATATCTGAAACTAATGCAATATCAAGGGCGTTCATAATGAACGCCCTTTTTGTTATGCTCTTATGATTGACATTACAGCGCCGAAACGTTATAATTATTATAAATCATAATTTACGTTTGTAGGGGCGGTGACTCCCTGTACTACAGGGAGATGTCAGCGTAGCTGACAGAGGGTCGCGGCTCCTGTTGGGAGATTATCCGCCCGAAATGTGGTGGACGGCGTCTCGACGTCCCGTTTGGTAGGGACGTTTTCCGAAAAACATTAAGGGACGCCCTCTCTTGCAGGGCCCCCTAATCGGGTCCGTCCCCTCTGTCGCGCTGCGACATCTCCCCACCCCGTGGGGAGTCACCCTCTCCCGAAAACAATTCACTGGATTGTTTTCGGGATTCACCCTTGCGGTGACTCCCTATAGTATAGGGAGATGCCCGAAGGGCAGAGGGTCGTCGCTCCTGTTAGGAGCGCCTTCGTAAAGTTTCGCTGTTCTTTAAAAGCTGGGAACAGCGACCAGAGGCGCTGCCTTTGGAATCCCGTTCATATCCTCAGGAAGTTATTACGTTAAATTTTGATTTATTAAAGGGGGCTAAAAATGCAGAATAAATGGAACAAGGCTGCCGCAGAGATGAAACGGCTCGCGGACAGCTACACGGCAGACAAGCTTCTGCCGCCTACAGAGATACATCAGGAAATACTCCTGCGCGCACTGAAGCTCCTCGGCGAAGTCTCTCCCGACGCAGAAGCACTCATACGTCCGAACTTGGAGATAATGCTCCCCTACACCGTAATAGCCGACGAAAAAGGCGACCGCGAAAACGGCGCAGGCAGGCATTACTACTGCGGCTGCTCCACAAGAGGCATTATGCAGAAGCCAGTCCGCGGCTATCTGAAAAACGGCAAGGACCTCTTCGCAAAGAGCGCCCGAACCATGTTCGAGGAGGACTACACCATGGCGCTGACAATGCACTGCGGCGGCTTCGTAAAAGAGGGCGCGGTGTATCTTGCCCGTGCCGTCCATATGCTGTCGGATATGTGCTGTCTCCCACACGCGGCGAAAATGACTTATTTTTCAAGCAAGCGCAGTATCCACATAAGCTATGAGGAGCTCGCACGTGCCATGTATCCCGAGTTTATCCCCCAGCAGCACATCAGATACGAGCAGCTCCGCCGCTTTGCCAAGCGAAGCAGCTTCTCATCGGCTCTCAATCTCAATGCTGCGGCTATTTGCAGGGAGATACCTGAGCTATTCACCGATCCCGAAGCAGAGATAACCCGCCGCATTTACGATACGGAAGCCGCAGTCGCAGCGCTGCTCTACCGCTTTTACCGCGACACAAGGGTGGACGCTCTCCACGGTCACTACGCCGCCGACGGTATGATATGCAGTCCCTTTGCGGACTTCCCGCCACTTGAAATAAAGATAACCGAGCAGGGTATCACCTTTGAGCTTGAGGGCACTCCCGTAAATACCCGTATAGGCAGCGTTTTCCGCGCCGCTCACCGCCGTGACGGACACTTCACTCTCACGCCTGTGGACTGTACAAGCGGACTTGTGCTGTCGAAAAAGAGCAGCAAGCTTGTGAGCTTCGACCCCCGCGACAGAGAGCAGATGTTTACTATACTATAAATAAAAGCAGCCCATAAGGCTGCTTTTTCATATTCACTATATCGACCATAGGGCGCTTCAAAGCTCGTCCATGCTGCCCGAGGAGGTCTTCTGCCTTTCCTCCATTTTCCGAGCATATGGGTCCTTTGTATCCCGCTGAGCCTTGTTCGTGTCGTACTCTTTCAGCTTAGGCTCAAACTGCGGAAAGCCGTCCTGCTGTTCGAGCCACCTGTATTTCTTTATATTCATAAAGTTTCTGGCAGCAAACCACCCGAATACGCCTATCTCCAAAATTCCCAAGAGCGAAATACCATCAGAAAAGAACAGAGCTGATATCTCCGCAAAGAGAAGCACTCCTGCTGCTATGGCAAGAGCTGAATCCTTCCTGTATACGCTGAGAAAGCCGACCACCGAAGCAGCCAGCCCAAGCACTGCGGTCAGGAGCGCTGCCTTGTTAAACGTTAGTACAAACGCCACCAGCATCCACAGCGACATAGCTACATTCGCCGCAAATACTATAAGTATCTCTGTGTCTTCTTTTTTTATCTTTTTCATCTGCGTTCTTTTCTGCTTATATTCCTCTTCAAAGTCCACGATATGAGCCTCCCATGTTATTTTGTTGAATAAATAATATCATTTTACCGCCCGTTTGTCAACACGCCGCCGTTTTTTTATTGTCTGCTTTTCCTCTTATTTCTTAGCTCTCAGCTCTTAGTTCTCGGTTCTGTTACTGAATTTCACGAAAACTCTTGACTATTTCCGCATTTTAGTTTATTATAATAGAGTATGACTTTTGGCTCGGCACTCCCTCTCGGAGTCATTTTGAGCCCCGAAAGGTGCTGCTGACTGTATGAATACCTTAAAACGAAAGATCCTGTGCTCTATAGTGGGAACTTCACTCCTTGCAGCTACAGCGCTGAGCAGTATGGTTGTCTCAAAAGCTGAAGTAAACAGGAATAAATATCCCGTTTTCGGAGTTGACGTCTCCAACTATCAGGGCGACATCAACTGGCAGGAGCTTGAAGCACAGAACGTTTCCTTCGCCTTTATAAAGGCTACCGAGGGCAGCGGTCACACCGACGAGTCCGTAAGGCGCAACCTTGACAGAGCCGCAGGCACGGGCATAAAGGTGTCGGCGTATCACTTTTTCAGCTTCGACAGCGCAGGCGAAACTCAGGCTGACAACTTCATTGCTGCCGTGAGCAGGGACGAGATAGATATGCCGCCTGTAGTGGACATCGAGTACTACGGCGACAAGCGAAAGAACAAGCCCTCACAGGCAGAGGCCGAAAGCATACTGAGACCGCTTCTCAGCCGACTTGAAGCCTATTACGGCGTCAAGCCCATAATATACACAACTCTCCCCGTCTATTTCCGATACGTAAAGGGCAGCTTCTCCGACTATCCCCTGTGGATAAGAAGCGTCACCTTCGAGCCCGACCTTATGGACTGGAAATTCTGGCAGTACAGCGACAAGGGTACTCTCACAGGCTACGACGGCGACGAGGAGCACATCGACCTGAATGTGTACAACGGCTCGGAAGAGGATTTTGAAAGAGAATTTTCAAAAAGCACCAAAAAAGCGGATAATACCGCTGTTTCTACAAGAAAGGCAGCAACGTGAGACCATTTTTTCTGAAAGCACCTATCAAGGATTATATATGGGGCGGTACAAAGCTCCGCACCCTTTTCGGCAAGGAAAGCGACTATGAACGCCTCGCCGAGAGCTGGGAGCTGAGCTGTCACCCCGACGGCGAGTGTACAATATGCGGCGGCGAGTTCGACGGCATGAAGCTCAGCGGCTTCATAAGTCAGCACCCCGAGGCTGTGGGTACAGGCTTTAAAAGCGGCGACAGATTCCCCGTGCTGGTAAAGCTCATCGACGCAGAAAAGGACCTGTCCGTGCAGGTACACCCCGACAACGATTACGCACGCAAACATGAAAACGACAGCGGCAAGACCGAGATGTGGTACGTTATCTCCGCAGAGCTTGGCTCGGAGCTTATCTACGGCTTCAGGGAAGAGCTCACCAAGGAGGAGTTCCGCAGAGCTGTCGAGGATAACTCCCTCATGGACAAGGTGAACCGCGTCCCCGTCCGTCAGGGCGACGTTTTCTTCATAAAGCCCGGAACGCTCCACGCTATCGGCAAGGGAATAATCATAGCCGAGATACAGCAGAGCTCCAATGTCACCTACCGTGTATATGACTACGGCAGGCTTGGTACTGACGGCAAGCCCCGTCAGCTCCACATTGAAAAGGCTCTGGACGTTACGGATACAAAGCCTGCTCCGCCGAAAAGTCCCGTATACGGTCTGGAGCTTGACGGCGTTGTGACTCAGCTTCTTGCGGACTGCGAGTACTTCAACGTCAACCGCCACAGAATAATCAAGGAACTGGAGCTGTTCGCAGACAAGAGCTCCTTTGCACACGTCCTGATGATAGGCGGAAGCGGCGGCGAGCTTACCGCCGATAATTACACTTTACCACTCACTATGGGCTCAAGCGTATTTGTTCCAGCAGGAACAGGCGCATTTGCTATAAAAGGAAATTGTGATATCATCGTCACAACTATAAATAAGGAGGATATACTATGAAATATTATGTAGGAATCGACCTCGGCGGCACTAACATCGTTGCAGGTGTCGTTGACGAGGAATACAACATCATCGCAAAGGCAAGCACAAAGACCAACTGTCCCCGTCCCGAAAAGGAGATCGCAGACGATATGGCAAGAATGGCTCTTGAGGCTGTAAAGAATGCAAACCTCACTATCGACCAGATCGAGTGGATAGGCGTAGGTACTCCCGGTATCGCAAACAGCGAGACAGGTATCATCGAGTACTCAAACAATCTGGGCTTCAAGAACACTCCCATGGTTAAGTACATACAGGAGACTATCGACAAGCCCGTATTCATCGAGAACGACGCTAACGCTGCTGCTTACGGCGAGTTCGTTGCAGGTGCTGCAAAGGGCGCAACAAACGCTGTATGCATCACTCTCGGTACAGGCGTCGGCGGCGGAATCATCATCGACGGCAAGATCTACTCAGGCTCCAACTTTGCAGGTGCTGAGATCGGCCACACAGTTATCGAGGTTGACGGTGCTCAGTGCTCATGCGGCAGAAAGGGCTGCTTCGAGGCTTATTCCTCAGCTACAGGTCTTATCCGCATGACAAAGGAAGCTATCGCAGAGCACCCTGACTGCATCATGGCTCAGTCCGAAAAGGAAAAGGGCAAGGTAACAGCTCGTACATCATTCGACTGCATGAGAGCAGGCGACAAGTACGCAAAGGCTGTAGTTGACAAGTACATCAAGTACCTTGCAGCAGGTATCACAAACACTATCAATATCTTCCAGCCCGATATCCTCTGTATCGGCGGCGGCGTATGCAACGAGGGCGATCCTCTTCTCCTCCCCATGAAGGAGCTTGTTGCAAAGGAAGTATATACACGCAACTCACCCAAGAACACTGAGATCGTTATTGCAAAGCTTGGCAACGACGCAGGCATCATCGGTGCTGCATTCCTCGGCAAGGCTAAGTAAGAGAACTAAGAGCTAAGAGCTAAGAACTAAGTAGGGGCGGATATTATCCGCCTGCTAAATACGAAGTAAGCAACATGAACCTATGTAGGGGGGCGATGCCCACATCGCCCCGAATAATTTGCGCTATTTAACTGGCTGATGTGGACATCAGCCCCTACACATATTAATGATACGAAACCCCAAAAGCCCGAAAGCATTAAGCTTTCGGGCTTTAGCGTTTTTATTTGACGGGCGGATAATATCCGCCCCTACAAGCTAAAGGCTAATGGCTCGGGACGTCGAGGACGCCGTCCCCTACAAAGTTTTCGTGATTTGCGGGGCGCACACTGTGCGCCCCTACTACTCTCTACTTTCTACTCTCTTTTATTTAGCCATGTTGCGGTACTGATTGGGTGTTACGCCTACCGTTGCAAGGAACTGGCGCAGGAAATACTTGCTGTCCACATAGCCGCACTGCTCCGCTATCTCAGCCATACTCAGGGGTGTCACCGTCAGGCAGTAGGTAGCCTTTGCCATTCGTGCGTTTATGCAGTCCTTATGTATGCTGACGCCGAAGCACTTCTTGTATACCTCGCGGAGATGTCCTGCACTGTATGGGTATAGCTTCTGGAGCTTCTCCGACTCAAAGCTGTCCTGTGGGTTGCTGTAGATATAGCTGCGTATGCTGAGCATATCGTCGTAGTGGGGACGCATACGCATCTCCATTTTCTCACGCTGGCGCTCCGCAAGTATATCTGAGCATATGCCCGTTATGCGTGTATAGGACTTCTCGGTGCATTTTACCGCCGCACATACAAACGAATCAAGTCCGTACTGATCAATGTACACGCCGTGCTGGAGCATTATGGAGTTGAGTCTGTTTTCAAGGAGCTCCTTATCGTTCTCGCCGCTGATTATGCAGGCGAAGGTATTATCGTTGACCCTGCCGCAGATATCGTTGCTGCCGCAGAACTGCTTCACAGCCTCGGCTGCGTCCATGATAGCGGGTATCTTGCCGCTGAGCTCATAGAAGCCCGCATTGGAGATACCGATACGCATCATCACAAGGCAGTGCTCCTGATTGTCAAAGTCTATGGTATGGTATGCCTTTCTCATGCCTGTCTCGTTGTACATTCCTGTGAGAGTGTCGCGCAGGTCTGAGAGGTTCTGGCACTGTGTAAGGTACTGGATATCGTTCTTCATTCGCAGGAACTCAAGTCCGTTCGACACCGATTTCAGCCAGTTTCTGTAGATATCGTCATAGGTATCGGGGTCATGGAATTTGAGTATCAGGTGACCAAAAAGGCGGTCATTGAAAAACAGCGGATTGAAGTAATACACCGCAGGCTCATAATTCTGAGCAAGAAGTGCAGAAAAATTGTACTTCTGCATATCAAAGGGAGTCTTGTCGTCCCAATCCACCATACACTGGCATGAGAGTATGTCGCTGAGCTCCGCGTCGGTGTCATACCAGTTCTTGTAGAGACACAGGTAAAAGCTCTGTATGCCGCGGACCTGCCAGTGGAACTGACCGCATATGTCCACGAACTCGTTGAGAGTACGGCACTCCGTCAGCTTCTGGTCGAGAGGATTGAAAAGGTTCCAGTTGTCGTATTCCCTTTTCTGTCTCGCGTTTTTCAGCTCTGTGGTGTATATTTTGCGGTCGATGCCGCAGGTACAGCTGCTGCCGCATATGAGCTCGCCCTGGGGCGGAGCAAAGAGGAATTCCCTCTTTTTTATGCGGCTGTAGACCATATTGGCAGCGTCCTCGCCTATGGTCTCGCGGTTGCGCTTATAAGTGGTCAGCAGCGGTGTATGCATAAAGCGGTCGCCTATGTACTCATAGCCCACCACCGTAACGTCCTCGGGTATCTTTATGCCCAGCTCGTCGAACTTGTCGATAAGTCCGTAAGCCATATAGTCGTTGGCACAGATGATAGCCTGAGGCAGCTTCAGCTCGCCGTTGTGATAGCGCTCGGCAAGCTCCTCACCCGAATTCATCCAGTAGTTTCCGAAGTGGACACGGCTCTCGTCGAACTCTATGCCGTGCTTTTCAAGGGACTTCCTGTAGCCGTTCACGCGGAGGCTGGAAGCCTTGATGAAGTCATAGCCCGTGAGGATATCTATTTCCGTAAAGCCGTGCTTATCCACAAGATGATCGGTAATATCTTCAAGATCGTTCTCGTCGCTGGTATTGATAAAGGTACAGTTGGGGAGATCAAGCTCCGGGATATAAGTACCAACCACCACGATAGGTATATTCTTGCGTGAGATAAGATCTGCAATGAGCTTTTTCAGGTCCTCATTTACAAAGGATTCCGAAAGCAGTATCAAACCGTCGATCTCGTCGGAAAGGATAAGGTCATATATCCTGTTTTCGCAGAAAAGCTCTTTTTCCTTGACGTTGGGATTATAATTGTTGGAAAAGACGATAGTGTCAACTCCGATACACTGATCGAATCTTGCTATTCCCTTGATGACCTGTCTTTGTTCGATACTGTTGGCTTCACCAGCCACAATACCGAAGATCATTCTTTTTTTTCTTACCAATGTTCCCACCCCGTTTGTTTTTGTCAGGGACGCACAAATATTACAGGTAGATTTTGTGCGGTATTTCCTTTACTTTCATAACAAAATAATGTATAATTTCAGATATGGAGCAACATTTATCATAAACATTACCGTTAATTGAAATAAGGAAGAAAAACTTTGTAATAAAGCCATTAGCCGTTAGCCGAAAGAGTTCGCTTGCGCTCACAACATTTAAATTATTCGCCGAAGGCGATACATTGGCTAATAGCTAAGGGCTAAAGGCTAAAGGCTGAATTCTACGATAAGTGAGAATAAAGGTGATACTTCCCTAATTCAATCATTATTATACATGATTTATTAAGAAATGTCAATGAAGTTTTCTGCGTTTTTTCCACCAAAAGCGCATTTTTGTGGGTTGAAAATTTATATATCGTCATACTGTACAATCGAGTACAGTATTTTTTGTGCAAAGAGTAAATTCTGTAGCTCCCTTGCAGCAAATCGCACCTGCTGCAACACTTATGTTATGAATTCGAATTCAAAGGAGGGATTCGCATGAACGACTTTTCTAATGACGTCGATCTCGCCCGACAGGGCAACACCGAAGCTTTCGCAAGACTCTACTCCACTGTATACGAGGATCTCTACCATATCGCACTATACAGCCTGCGAAGCTCCCATGACGCTGCCGATGCGGTAAGCGATACTGTTCTGGACGCTTTTTGCTCAATTAAGAAGCTCCGCAGTCCCGAAAGCTTCAAAAGCTGGATCATGTCTATCCTCGCTGCTAAGATAAAACGTAAACAGCGCTCGTATTTCGAGCCTGCCGACGAGCTCAGCGATGACTCTCCCCTTTCGGAGGGCTTCAGTTTCGAGTCGGTGGAGCTCCGCGACGCTGTGGACAAGCTGGACGACGAATCAAGGCTGCTGCTTTCCATGTCCGTGCTGGGCGGCTATACCAGTGAAGAAATATCGCAGATGTGCGGTATCAGATCGGGTACGGTGCGCTCAAAGCTGACGCGCATAAAGCAGAAGCTGCGCCTTGAACTGACTCCCGAATTATGATCGTGAAAGGAGAATCAACATGAATAACGATGATAAGCTCAGAGAGCAGATGAAGTCAGAGCCCGTTCCCGAAAGGCTGAAGCCTGAGAATATAAAAATAATGCTTGATAATGAAGCACCCAAGAAAAAGAGAAGCGGCATCTCCATGGCAGGACGTGTTGCAGCTGCTGCGGCTGCTTGTACTGTTATCGGCGGAACTGCCGCATATACAATGAACAACAGAAATTTTGATAAAAGTACGACAAGCTATAAGGAACCTCTTTATGAGAATACCGCTGCCGACACAGTTCCTGCCGCAGAGCCCACAGCAACCAAGCAGACAAACTATATGAGCGGCGCAAAGGACTACGAACAGGTATACACCATGTTCAAGGCAGCCGCAGGCAAATACAAGGAAGAGATAAAAAAAGAAAAACGCAATCTTGTCAAGACAGAGGAAACTGTATCGGGTATCGAAGAGTACGATATGGGTGACGCTGCTGCCGAAAGCTTTGACGAAAGCTATCTGGGCAGCGGCAAGGGCGGCGGACTTGATACCTATACCAATGAGCCCGAGGTGCCAATTATTGACGGTCAGCTCCCCACAGAGCCTGATACCGAGCCTGTGACCGAGCCCACGACGGAAGCTTCTACAGAGGACTCCACCGAGTCGACTACAGAGCCCACCACTGAGACGCCCTCCACAGAGAAAGATCCCGAGCACTCCGAGACCTACTATCAGGAACAGGACGTTCTCGAAGCCGATATCGTCAAGACCGACGGCAAGCGCATCTATTACGTTTGCATGACCAAGAACGATAAGCCCGTTCTGCAAACAGCCGATGTAAAGGACGGAAAGTTCACAGGTAACTCCACTGTATATATATCAGACGCTGTTTTAGAGGACGATGAGGACTCATATGTCAACGTCAGCGATATGTATGTCTACAATGATATGATAGTCATTCTCGGAAGATATTCCAAATACACAGATTATTATACCGACTACACATTCGTCGCATTCTATACCACAGGTGATGACCCCGAACTGATAGATGTATACAAGCAGACAGGCTACTATAACGACGTAAGGATATCTCCCGAGGGCTATATGCTCCTTACATCGACCTATTCAAGCTGCGGGTTCGACGAGCTCGACGGCAGCGACGATATAGAGCGTTATATCCCATGCTTCGGACTCACTAAGGAGTACGGCGCTGTTGCAGCAGAGGATATACTCCTCCCCAATGAATTCGACACATCGAACTGGCTCAGCTATACTGTTGTGGGCAGCATCGACCTCAGCAAAACAGGCGCTCCCGCAGTCCGCGATATAAAGACTATGGCAGGCTATTCGG
The DNA here is from genome assembly GCF_000526795.1 of Ruminococcus flavefaciens AE3010. Classification (NCBI taxonomy): domain Bacteria; kingdom Bacillati; phylum Bacillota; class Clostridia; order Eubacteriales; family Oscillospiraceae; genus Ruminococcus; species Ruminococcus flavefaciens. The sequence continues at coordinate 3,051,150 of NZ_JAGT01000001.1, read as the reverse complement.
GAAGCATTTACTGCTCAGCAGATAATCTCTATATAGCTTCCTACAACTGGAACGTCACAACGGCCAACACAAATATCACACGTATCTCCGTCAAGGGCGGCAATATCGAGCCGCAGGCAGGCTGCACCATAAACGGACACGTAAACGATCAGTTCTCAATGAGCGAGTATAACGGCTACCTGCGCGTGGCTGCCTCCTACACCGAGTACAAGGAGATCTTCCACGAATACTCAGGCGATGAAGGCTTCATCGACGGCTTGTGGAACAGGATAAAGGGAGAAGAAAACGGCTATTACACCTACGAGACCGTAACGAAAGACAACAGAGTTTACGTCCTCGACATGGATCTGAATATGGTGGGCAGCATAGACGGTCTCGGCATCGACGAAGAGGTCAAGTCCGCAAGCTTCAGCGGAAATATGGCTTACATCGTAACATTCCGCCAGACAGACCCGCTGTACGCAGTAGACCTCAGCGATCCGACAAATCCTGTAGTCCTTGACGAGCTCAAGCTGAACGGCTTCAGCACATATATGCAGTCATGGAACGAAAACCTGCTCCTCGGCTTCGGCGAGAACGCTGATGACAACGGCAGGGTAACAGGCATTAAGCTGACGCTGTTCGATAACTCCGATCCCAACGATCTCAAGGTGGCAGACTCCTATACATGGGATATGTCTCAGTATGATGATGACTTCTGGTCAGACCCGTCAGGTCAGACCTATGAATATATCAGCTCGGTTGCTGTATGGGAAAGAAAGGCTCTGCTCATAGCTCCCGAAAAGAACCTCATAGGAGTGCCCCTGAGCCGCGATAAGACTCAGTACGGCGAGGATTACTACGACTGTGAGAACTCTATAACATACCAGTATGTGTTCTTCAGCGTTGAGGACGGAAAGCTTGTGGAAAAAGGCATTATCGATAACACAGTAGACCTCAATGAAGGCTATTATAACAGAAGCTTCTTCAACAGAGCTATATATATAGGCGACTATGTATATGCCCTTTCAGCAAGAAAGATCGTCGCAGCCTCTATCGACACCCTTGAAATTTCAGATGAATTAGAATTCTGACAAAAAAGCTCCCGCGGAATGACCGTGGGAGCTGATCTTATTTCATATGGACAAAGGGTATCAACGCAAACATCATCGGGAAAAGGAAGGTACAGCCGAAAAGGAATATCATCGACGCTGCGCCAAGGATAATATAGAGCTTGCCGCTTTTTGGGTGTCCGCCCGATATGTTTATGACGCCGAGTATTATACCTAAAAGAGGTATCATAAGAGATATGACAATAAACATCGCCTGAGGCTCATCGGGTCCCTGTACGCAAAAGCCCTGCCTGTTCTGAGGATAGCCGTTATTATAGCTGCTGTTTCTTGCAGGGTGGTCTATGTAGGAATCGCAGTACGGGCATTTTTCTTCGTTTTCGGATATTGAAGCTCCGCAGTGTTTACAGGTCATAATATCTCCCCCTTTATCTCATGAATATATATGTTGTGTAGCCTGCATAGATCGCAAGCATAAGTCCGCCGTGCCAGCGTACAAGCTTCTTTTTAGGTGCACACAGCAGAAGCACGAACAGGCTCATGGCAATGAGGACTGCCGTATCTATGGTGTTCTGCACCGTAAAGGCAATTGGCGAGATAGTCGCCGCTATTCCCAGAACGAACAGGATATTGAATATGTTTGAGCCGACTACGTTTCCCAGAGCCATGTCAACCTCGCCCTTGCGAGCTGCAACGATAGATGTAACAAGCTCGGGGAGGCTGGTTCCGAGAGCCACGATAGTCATGCCGATAAGGTTGTCCGACATGCCGAAAGCCCGTGCGATATCAGAAGCGCCCTCAACTACCATTTTGCCGCCCACAGCTATGGCAGCTCCGCCGCCGACTATGCACAGCAGGCACTTCCACACAGGCATTATCTTGTATTCGTCCTCTTCCGTAAGCTCTCCCTTATCGCGGGCTTTTTTTGCTGAGCTTATCATCATGTAAAGGAAGAACACAAACAGCGCAAGGAGCACAGCTCCGCCCCACCGCATGACCGTGCCCGTAAATGCCCCAAGTCCGAGGAGAACTCCTGCCGCCAGAACAGAAAAGGGCAGGTCCTTTTTTATGGTGTCCTTTCCAACCGCCATTGGACAAAGCAGGGCACAGACTCCGCATACCACCATAAGGTTGAATATATTGGAGCCTACAGCGTTGCTTATGGCAAGGTCGTTCTTGCCCAGTACCGAGGCGCTTACGCTGACTGAGGTCTCGGGCAGACTGGTACCCATGGCAACTATGGTCATTCCTATGATAAGAGCAGGCACCTTCAGCCTCTTGGCAACAGCCGAGCTTCCGTCAACAAAAAAGTCCGCGCCCTTGATAAGAAGCACAAATCCGCCTACCAGCAAAATATACTTGAGCATTTATCCATTCTCTCCCATTCAGTCTGCAATTATAAGTTCTTTTGAACCCGTTACAAGTTCTATAGCCTTTTGACTGCATATATTATTATAACACATATCTGCGGAAATAGCAAGTATCTGCACAAAAAAATCTTTTAAACGGGCAAAGACACTCTGACCAAAAAATATCTCTTTTTTCGTCAAATTCCAACAACTTCCCCAAAATTTCATTTAAGCCTAAAAAAAACAATAATTGTATTGAATTGGAGCCTTATTTGTGCTATAATTCGGAATGGTGTATTTTTACCTATTTAATAGGTGATTTAATTCTGCGGTGCAATATCCGCAAATTTGGAGGTTTTTATGTCAGCAGCACAGATCTTTGCCGTCATTATCTTCGTGGGAATGTTCATAATGATAGTTCTCGACAAGATAGAGAGGCACTACGTCACACTCGGCAGCGGTATCCTCACCCTTGCCGTTGTATTCGGTATCTGTATGCACAGCGGAAGTGCAATAATGGATACCCTCGCAATAAAGAGCTTCGCTACCAAGGATTTCTGGTATCAGGTCACTGAGAGCGAAAGCAAGGGCATCAACTGGGCAACTATCATCTTCATCGCAGGCATGATGGTAATGGTGGAAGGCATGGCTAAGGCAGGCTTCTTCCGCTGGCTCTGCATGAAGATAGCCTATCTGGTAAAATGCAAAACAATACCTATCTTCATCACATTCATGATAATGGCAGCAGTTCTCTCAATGTTCATTGACAGTATCACCGTTATCATGTTCCTTGCAGCAGTTACCATAGAATTATCCTCACTGCTCAAATTCAATCCCGTACCTATGATACTCTCGGAGATATTCTGCGCCAACTTAGGCGGCTCGGCAACAATGTGCGGAGATCCGCCCAACATCATCATCGGTACTTCGCTGGGCTTCTCCTTCTTCGACTTCCTCACAAACACGGGTCTCTGCGCAGGCATATCACTGGCAGTTTCCGTTGTGTTCCTGTACTTTGCTTTCCGCAAGGAGTTCACAGACACCAAGGAAAAGGTGGATATGAGCAAGTTCCCCAAGCCCTCAGAGGCTATCACCAACAAGAAGGACTTCATCATCAGCAGTATCATCTTCGGACTTGCAGTTCTTCTCCTTGTTACTCACGCTACAACACATCTCACCGTAGCCACTATCGGTCTCTTCATTGCAGCTATTACCCTTATCGCCTTTGGCAAGCACGCAATGGAGCTTATCAAAAAGTTGGACTACAAGACTCTCCTCTTCTTCATCGGTCTGTTCGTAGTGGTAAGCGGACTTGAAGAAACAGGCATACTCAAGCTTATCGCCAACTTCATCGGCGATATCAGCGGCGGCAACGTAATGCTCATGCTGGCTATCATACTCTGGGTATCCGCTATCGCCAGCGCATTCGTGGACAATATCCCATTTGCAGCTACAATGGTACCTATTATCCAGAGCCTTGCAGAGACCTCGGGCGTACCGATCTCAACTCTCGCATGGGGACTTGCTATGGGTACAGATATCGGCGGCAGCGCTACTCCTATCGGAGCTTCCGCAAACGTTGTGGGAACCTCCGTTGCACAGAAAAACGGCTATCCTATCGGCTGGGGCAGATACTGCAAGAAGCTGGCTCCTGCCACAGTAATAGTTCTTGCGATATCAACAGTCTATTTATTTGTTCGTTATTTATAATTCAATAAGGGGGAATATATATGTCACAGGTAATCATTTCAGTAGGTCGTGAGTTTGGAAGCGGCGGCAAGGCTATTGCCGAGCAGCTTGCAAAGCGCTTTAATATCCCGATATACGACCGCCATCTCATCACCGAGATCGCAGACAAAACAGGTCTTACTCCCGATGAGATCGAGAAGTACAACGAAAAGCCAAAGAATTCTTTCCTTTCACGCAGAGTAAACGGCTACAGCAACTCCATTGAGGACAATATCGCCGAAATGCAGTTCACATTCCTCAGAGAAAAGGCAGCCAGCGGCGAGTCCTTCGTTGTAGTGGGACGCTGCTCGGAGACAAAGCTCCGCGATTTCAAGTGCCTTGTGTCACTGTTCATACTGGGTGATATGAGCGAGAAGATCAAGCGCGTCATGAACGTCTACAACCTCACAGAGGACAAGGCTAAGGCGTTCATCGACAAGAAGGACCGCAAGAGAAAGCGCTACCACAACTATCACTGCGACGGTCACTGGGGCGACTCACGTCTTTACGACCTGAGCATAAACAGCTCACGTCTTGGACTTGACAAAACAGTTGACCTGCTTGAAGAGTATATCAAGTCCAGAATGGGTGAGGACTTATAAGCACTTAACCATTATAGCAAGGACGCCCGTTGGGCGTCCTTTTTATTTGCATTAATGTATCTCTTTTAGGGACGCCGTTTCGGCGCCCGTCCAATTACACATAGACTTTAAGTGACCAACTGTAGGGAACGGCGCCCCCGCCGTTCCGCAAAACATGTTACGTAACAAATGGAACGCCGAGGGCGGCGTTCCCTACACATAGTTTCGACATAATCGGACTGTGACCCGCGGGCGGCGAAACGCCGCCCCTACAATAATCGTCCGCGCATGCAGACACATTAATTATGCATTATGAATTACGCATTAAAAAAGCTGCACAGATGTGCAGCTTTTTTCGTTATGATTTACTTTTCTGTCGGATAAAGGCTGTCTATCTTCTTGAGGAGATATTCCTGTATCCTGAGAGCGTCATTTGCTGTTATTCCCTCGCTGGAGCGGTCTACGTCGCCTAAATTCCAGCCTGTCTCTGTGATATGGCTCTTTTCTGTGCCTTCAAGTCCGTACTTGTTGGGATTTGCAAGCGCCTGCATGATAAGCACAACGTCACTCATGTCAACTGTCTTATCATCGTTTGCATCGCCCCATACGGGTTCAAGTGCGCCGCCCATGAGGTAGTGTACTTCGCAGCTGTCTATGGTGTAGGGCTGGTCGATAGCCTTTTCTGTAGCAGCGTTCCATACATTTGACCACCATACCTGGACCTCACAGCTTGTGAATGTATCGGGCATTTCTTTAAGGTCAACATGGACTGTGAGCTTGCCGTCCTTGTCGGCATTGCCCTTCCACTCTATGTTCTGCCAGTCGTCAGCTGTTGTACCGAAGCCGACAGCACCGCCGATAGAAGCATTAGGTGCGCCTGTAAGGTCTATCTGCATCTCCTTGCCAACTGCAAGCTTTGGCTTCTCGGGGATAGTTACAGTCTTCTTCTGGATAGCGAACTTATAAGCAGTTGTAGTTGTGGTAGCATTTGGGTCTGCTGTAGTAGTCGCTGTAGTTGTGGAGGTAGTTGTCTTTGAAGGATCGGGAGGAGTTACGCCGTTCTTCTTGTAGAGGTCCTTGGGAAGCTCGTCAAGAGTTATGCAGTACTCGCTCTGATACATTGCGATAGTATCTTCCTTGGTGTTGAATGTGGGATTTGACAGGAAGTCTGTAGTGTCAGAGCCGCCGTCATACCATGTACAGAAGTACAGCCAGCCTGCCTTTTCCTCCTGAAGCTTATCGGGAGTCGAGAAGCTGTCGTTCTCTGCCATTGATACCATCTTTGCACTGTCGTACTTCTCCATGATACCGTAGAATGTGGACGAGAACGGGCTGTCGTTGTGGTAGTATCTTGCGCTGCCTGTTGTCCAGTCGGTGCAGCTGTACTTATCGTAGCCGATTATGTCAACATAAGCGTCGCCCGGGTACCAGTCCTTGGAAGTACCGAAGTTGTAGCTGTTCCACTCCCAGATAAGGTTGTGGCAGTTCAGCTCGTTGGTAAGAGTCTCATAGGTGTATATCCAAAGCTTCTTATATGCTGCGGAGCCCTCTCTGCCCCACCAGAACCATGAGCCTGTCTCACCGCCGCCGCCCTCGGCTTCGTGGAGAGGTCTCCAGATAACTGGGATACCCTCGGCTTCAAGCTTGTTGAACTCCTTGGCGAGAGTTTTGAGAGTTGAGAGGTAGTATTCGTTTTCCTTTGTGCCTGCCGTAGCAGCCTTTGAGGGTGAAAAATCAGTGTCCTTAGCGGTATATGTAGACTGTGCCCAGTCCATTTTTGTGCCTATCTTATAGCTTGCGAAATCCTTTGGCACGTTGATGTGGTAGGAAGCGGTAGCGATACCGCCCTTGTTCTTTACCCAGTCGATGATGCGGTCTGTTGAGCCGTCGTCACTGCCGTAGAGAGGACAGCAGAAGTTGCCGTAGTCAAAGCCGCGGATAGCAGGATAGTGACCTGTAGTGTCCTTGAGGTACTTGAACTCTGTTTCAAGTCCGTGAGGACCGCCGCTGTATATCTCCTGCTGACCTGAGATTATATGCTTGCCGTAGTTCTCAGCAAGGTAAGCCATAAGGCTCTGTGTCTCAACTGTTGCCAGCTGGTCACAGGGAGTTGTCTGCTTTGCTTCTATCTTGGCGCCTGACATAGGCTCGGCTGTGAGGTAGTCGAACTGTGACCAGCCCCATGACTTCTCGATAACAATGGTGTTCTCGCCTGCTTTGAGAGGGATAGCAGTGAGCTCCACGGGCTGATACTCAGTGCCCTGAGGGATACCGATAGCGCCCTGTGAGGAGCCGTTTACAGTAAGATTCTGCTGCTTATCGGTACCTATACCGAAAGCATAGAATGTGAGCTTGTAGGGACCGCCCTCCTCAACGGTGAGCTTTACGGTGATAGTTCCGTCCTCTGTCATTTTGAGGACAGAGCCGCCGCTGGCAGATGAGTCCTTTTCCACTGTGATAGTCCCTGTTATCTCAGCGTCCTCGAACTCAAACTTTATGGGCTCATCAGCAGCAGTCACAAAGGCTGTGCTGCAGAGCGCACTGTTCAGCAGCATTGCTGCAGACATGAGCGCTGCGCCCGATTTTTTGAAAAGTTTCATTCCCATGTTTAATATCCTCCTGTTTTGATATTTTTTGCACTTTAATTATACCATTATTTCAGTAAAAATCAAGAACAGGAACAAATTGTTTAAATCCCCGTAAAAATTTTCGTATACCCGCACAATCGGGGATAATCCTATTTGTCATTTAGTTCAAATTTAACTTAAATCTTGCTTAAATTATACTTTAGTTAAATCAAAGCAAAATCGCCTTGCATTTTCTCACATTCTGTTGACATTTTCGCTAAAAAGGTGTATAATTTCATTATAGTTTCATCAACTTTGTCTATGAGGAGAGTGAGTAAATGACCGAATATCTTACAAACTACATGAAATACATTCAGGAGCGCCTTGAAAAATGCCAAAGCGAACAGGAGCTCAGCGAGATAATGGCTGAGCATAAAGACAAGATCGCCTTTATGCAGCATGAAAGGATAGTCCATTTTCTGGTGACTATGCTGTTCGCATTCATTCTGACTGTATTCTTCGCTGTACTCATCTTCAACGTCAATCTTGCAGTTCTCTCCCTTGTGACAATAGTTCTTGTGCTTCTGCTGTTCTACATCAAGCACTACTACTTCCTCGAAAACACGGTGCAGAAGATGTACAAGGTCTACGACAGTATCCTTGAAAAACAGAAAAAACTGAAGGAGACTGCCAAATGACGAAAAAAGAGATAGCAAAATTAGCCGTTGAGGAGCTTGAAAAGCTCTACCCCGACGCGACCTGCTCACTGAACTATTCAAAGCCTTATGAGCTTATGTTTGCGGCGCGGCTGGCTGCCCAGTGTACCGACGCCCGCGTGAATATAGTCACGGAGACGCTTTTCAAGAAATACCCTACCCTTGAAGCCTTTGCAAATGCCGAAATCTCCGAGCTTGAACAGGACGTGAAGCCCTGCGGCTTCTACAGGAACAAGGCAAAGAGCCTCAAGGAAATGGCTTCGCAGCTCATAAACGACTTCGGCGGAGAGGTGCCCGACACTATGGAGGAGCTTCTCACCCTGTCGGGTATCGGCAGAAAGACCGCAAACCTTATGCTTGGGGACGTTTTCGGTAAGCCTGCCATGGTGACCGATACCCACTGCATACGCATAACAGGGAGATTGGGACTGACTAAAAATAAAGAGCCTGCAAAGGTGGAAAAGGATCTTGTGAAGCTGATCCCCCCCGAGGTATCCTCGGACTTCTGCCACAGAACAGTGGAATTCGGACGGGATATATGTAATGCCCGAAAGCCGCGGTGTGAGGAATGTCCGCTGAATTATTTCTGCAAATACTACAATGATAAATCATAATTTACGTTTGTAGGGGCGGATATTATCCGCCCGAAATGTAGGGGACGGCGTCTCGACGTCCCGTTTGGTAGGGACGTTTTCCGAAAAACATTAAGGGACGCCCTCTCTTGCAGGGCGTCCCTCTCCCGAAAACAATTCACTGGATTGTTTTCGGGATTCACCCTTGCGGAGCGCCTTCGTAAAGTTTCGCTGTTCTTTAAAAGCTGGGAACAGCGACCAGAGGCGCTGCCTCTGGACTCTGCCAAAGGAACACAGTCCCTTTGGAATCCCGTTCATATCCTCAGGAAGTTATTACGTTAAATTATGATTTACGAAAGGAGTTATAATAAATGTTATTCAATTTCAAGCTTAGTACTCCCGCTGAGGGACTTGTCGATATCACACGCGAGGTAACAGAAGCCGTTAAGGAAAGCGGCGTTCTCGAGGGCATATGCATCATATACTGCCCACACACCACAGCCGCTATCACCATTAACGAAAACGCCGACCCCGATGTGCAGACCGACTTCATCAAGGGTATGGATAAATTCTTCCCCGACCTTCAGAGCTTTAGGCACGCTGAGGGCAACTCCGACGCTCATATCAAGTCCTCTGCCGTAGGCGCAAGCGAGACCGTTATCATCACAGGCGGAAAGCTCCTGCTCGGCACATGGCAGGATATCTACTTCTGCGAATTTGACGGTCCGAGAACAAGAAAATTCTTCGTAAAGGTCATGGGGGACTGAGCTATGGACAATATAGAAAAGCTGGCAAAAATCGTTGACGAGTCCAAAAACATCGTTTTTTTCGGCGGCGCAGGAGTCTCCACGGAAAGCGGTATCCCCGATTTCCGCAGCGTTGACGGTCTCTACAGTCAGCAGTGGGACTACCCTCCCGAGACTATCCTCAGCCACACGTTCTTTATGAAAAAGACCGAGGAGTTCTACCGCTTCTACAGGGCGAAGATGCTCTGCCTTGACGCAAAGCCCAATGCGGCTCATATCAAGCTTGCCGAGCTTGAAAAAGAGGGCAAGCTCACCGCCGTTGTAACTCAGAACATAGACGGTCTGCATCAGGCAGCAGGCAGCAAAACTGTCTATGAGCTCCACGGCAGCGTTCTGCGCAATTACTGCACAAAATGCGGTAAATTCCACGATGTTCACTTTATCATGGACTCTGAGGGAGTTCCAAAATGCGAATGCGGCGGCGTTGTCAAGCCCGATGTTGTCCTCTATGAGGAGTCCCTTGACGACAACACCGTAAACGGAGCAGTCCGCTCCATAAGCAGCGCCGATACCCTCATAATCGGCGGTACCTCCCTTAATGTATATCCTGCCGCCGGACTGATACGCTACTTCCGCGGCAATAACCTCGTTATAATCAATATGTCTCCCACTCAGATGGACAGCAATGCAGACCTGCTCATCTGCGACAGGATAGGAGATGTTTTCTCGCATATTTAGGAGGATATCCCATGAAACGACTTACAGCAGCCGCTTTATCAGCGATATTGCTTGCAGGCTGCGGTTCGGGAAAAACAGTCAGCGCCGATGAACGGTCAGCTGCTGCTCCCATGCCAAAAGCCGCAGACCTGTCATCTTCCAGAGGAAGCGCCGATCCAAGCTCCGCCGAAAGCCGTATCATTTATCGTGAAAGACTATACAATACCGATTCCAGTACAAAATCCAACCTCATAGTCCAGTCGGACGGGACGGTCTGGTGTGGCTTCTATTCAAAGGAAGAGGGCACTATCGACCGCTTTAACCGCCTGTGGACAAGCGAAACGGACTATGAGAATTTCTTTGAGCTTGACGACGACAGATGGCTGAAAGCCATTCTCACCGAGACAAAGGACGACGATTTCCTGCTGTTCAAGGACACCGAAGGCTTTGAAGCTCTCAGCGGTGAAAGTCTTGAAAAGCTTAACAGCCTCGTTGAAAGCTCCGACCCTTTCAGTGCCTGCAATGTCAAAACAGCCTCAGAAGCTGAGGCTGCGCCTGCGGTCTTGGAGACTGAGTACAGCTTTGTAGACCTCATATGCAGCGGCGAGATATACCGCGTTTATGAGTACACCCAAAGCACCGAGAAGATCGTTCAGGACGACAGCGCTTCGGAAGCTGTGGAGCTCGTTCACAGCTGCGCGTTTTACAACGAATGGAAAGAGCTGTGCAGAGAAAAGCTGGTATAAACATATAAAGCCCGAAAGCGAAATGCTTTCGGGCTTTGTTAATTAATATCGTCTTTCTACAAATCGGGCGGATAATATCCGCCCCTACAATAGTTTCATGTTATTTTTTATGAAAGGCATACACGGGCTGATGTGGGCATAAGCCCCTACATTTTGTCATTTAGAGTTCGTGTGTAATTTGACGGGCGCCGAAACGGCGCCCCTACAAGCTAACGGCTAATGGCTAACGGCTTATAATAAGCCGTTCTCTTTCTTGAAGTCGATGAACTCCTCATATGTTCCCTGTCTGTCAAGACAGCCGTCGGGAGTTATCTCGATTATACGATTAGCTGTGGTCTGCATTATCTCATGATCGTGAGAAGCAAGAAGCACTACGCCCTTGAAGTTGATAAGGCTGTTGTTTACAGCGGTTATGCTTTCAAGGTCGAGGTGGTTGGTAGGACGGTCAAGCACCAGCACGTTTGAGCCGAAAAGCATCATGCGTGAGAACATGCATCTCACCTTTTCGCCTCCCGAGAGAACGTTGACAGGCTTGTACACGTCGTCTCCCGAGAAGAGCATACGTCCCAGAAAACCTCGGAGATAGGTCTCGGTCTCGTCCTTTACGGAGTACTGGCGTATCCAGTCAAGTATGGACAGCTCGCAGCCGTTGAAGTACTCGGAGTTATCCACGGGCATATAAGATGTGGTAACAGATACGCCCCACTTGAAGCTTCCCGAGTCGGGCTGCTCCTCCTCCATGAGTATCTTGAACAGCATGGTGATAGCCTGCTCGCTCTCGCCCACGAAAGCCACTTTATCTGTTCTGCCGAGGGTGAAGCTTACGTTGTTGAGCAGCTTCACGCCGTCAACGGTCTTGGTAAGTCCCTCCACCTGCAATATGTCCTTGCCCAGCTCTCTGTCCATATCGAAGCCGATGAACGGATATCTTCTGCTGGACGCAGGGAGCTCCTCAACGGTGAGCTTTTCAATGAGCTTACGGCGTGAGGTAGCCTGATTGGACTTTGATTTATTAGCGGAGAATCGGGCGATGAAGTCTTTCAGCTCCTTTATTTTCTCCTCGTTCTTCTTGTTCTGCTGCTTTATCATGCGCTGTATGAGCTGGCTGGACTCGTACCAGAACTCATAGTTGCCGACGTACATCTTTATCTTGTTGTAGTCGATATCAACGATGTGGGTGCAGACGTTATTGAGAAAGTGACGGTCATGGGATACCACGATGACAGTACCGAAGTACTCTGAGAGGAACTCCTCCAGCCAGCGCACAGCGTCGATATCAAGGTGGTTGGTAGGCTCGTCAAGGAGTATGATGTCGGGATTGCCGAAAAGAGCCTGTGCAAGGAGCACCTTTACCTTTTCGTTACCCGAAAGTCCTGCCATCTGCGAGTAGAGTATATCCTCGGAGAGACCAAGCCCCTGTATGAGCTTTGAAGCGTCTGACTCTGCCTCCCAGCCGTTGAGCTCTGCGAATTCGCCCTCCAGCTCAGAAGCCTTGACGCCATCCTCCTCGGAGAAGTCCTCCTTGGCGTAGAGGGCGTCCTTTTCCTGCATTATCTCGTAAAGACGGGCATTGCCCATAATAACTGTATCGAGGACTGTGTATTCGTCGTATGCGAAGTGGTCCTGTTTGAGGACGCTGAGGCGCTCCTCCTTTGGCATAGTCACCTCGCCCGATGCAGGTTCAAGCTCGCCGCAGAGAACGCGGAGGAATGTGGACTTGCCTGCTCCGTTGGCGCCGATAACGCCGTAGCAGTTGCCGTTTGTGAATTTAAGGTTTACGTTTTTGAAAAGTGTTGAGCCGCCGAACTGCACGCTCACATTACTTACTGTTATCATATTTTCTCCCTTCGTAAATCATAATTTAACGTAATAACTTCCTGAGGATATGAACGGGATTCCAAAGGGACTGTGTTCCTTTGGCAGAGTGACTCCCCATAAGATGGGGAGATGTCGCGTAGCGACAGAGGGGACGTACCAGTAAGGTCAGAGGCAGCGCCTCTGGTCGCTGTTCCCAGCTTTTAAAGAACAGCGAAACTTTACGAAGGCGCTCCTAACAGGAGCGACGACCCTCTGCCCTTCGGGCATCTCCCTATACTATAGGGAGTCACCGCAAGGGTGAATCCCGAAAACAATCCAGTGAATTGTTTTCGGGAGAGGGTGACTCCCCACGGGGTGGGGAGATGTCGCAGCGCGACAGAGGGGACGGACCCGATTAGGGGGCCCTGCAAGAGAGGGCGTCCCTTAATGTTTTTCGGAAAACGTCCCTACCAAACGGGATGTCGAGACGCCGTCCCCTACATTTCGGGCGGATAATATCCGCCCCTACAAACGTAAATTTGGATTTACCGCACAACAGTTTACATTATATCATATTTCCGCAAGGTTGTAAAGACAAAAAAATCCCGACACCGAAGAACACTGAAACTTCGGTATCGGTTCAATGAGGATGATTTTCAAAAAGCCCTCGCAGGCTTACAGATATGCATCTCTGCTATCTGCATGAGAATTGGAACTTCAAGGACCATTCTCTGTGTATTATATTATCACTTAAAGCATACAATAACAACTCATTTTTCGCAGATTAGGTGGACAAAACGAAGTTATTTGCACATTCTGATACAAATCCCCTCAAACAGTGCCAAAAAAAGCCATAGGGAAGCGTTTTGCTCCCTATGGCTTTTTGATATATCAAGCTTTCTTTGATTCTATTTCTTTCTCTATAGCCTCAGCTCTCTTCAGAGCTGTATCGATGTGGTCGCAGAAGTTCTTCCTGCCCACCTTTTCAACAAAGCCTGCCTTCTTCATTACCTTCATGGGCTGCTCGTTGACGTGGGAGAATACCACCTTTACGTTGTGGCGCTCGCAGCGCTTTACGATACGCATGAGAGCTTCAACGCCTGTAGCGTCGATAGCAGGTACATTTCTCATTCTTATACAGAGCACGTCTATATCCTTGTCACTGAGAACGTACTTGTACTTATCTGTAGCCGCAAAGAACATAGGTCCGTTTATCTCGAATACACGGGTATTCTTCGGTATCTTCTTGAGGAGGATATTGTCGGGGTCGGTGTCCTCGTCGTCCACATCTACCCATGCATGAGCCTCGGTAACGTCTGCCATACGCTTCATGAAGAGAAGTGCAGCCATTACCATACCTACACCGATAGCAACAACAAGGTCGAATACCACTGTGAGTATGAGCGTTACGAAAAGAACTGCGATATCGCTCTTGGGAGCTGTCTTTACAGTGTTTCTGATGTTTCTCCAGCCGCACATATTATAAGCTACGATGAAGAGTATAGCTGCGATAGTTGGCATTGGGATAAGCGAAGCATAGGGCATGAGGAGCACCAGTATAACTACCAGAACTACAGAATGTACCATGCCTGCGATAGGTGTACGTCCGCCGTTCTTTACGTTGGCAGCAGTACGTGCGATAGCGCCTGTAGCAGGGATACCGCCGAAGAATGCAGAACCGATGTTTGCTGCGCCCTGTGCAACAAGCTCCATGTTTGAGCGGTGCTTTGAACCTACCATACCGTCTGCAACAACGCAGGACAGCAGGGACTCAACAGCTGCAAGGACTGCGATAGTGAATGCGTTAGGTATAAGAGTTCTTACCCTTGCGAATGTTACCTCGGGCACTGTGAGCTTTGGAAGTGAGTTGGATATCTGATAAAGGTCGCCGATAGTGTTTACCTTCATGCCGCTGAGCTTTACGATAGCGGAACAGACTATGACCGCAATGAGCGAAGCAGGTATTTTTTCCAGCTTCTTTGGCCAGAGTATGAGTATTGCCAGAGCGATAAGACCGATAATCAGCGCCTGCCAGTTGATAGTATCGATGCAGGTCACTATCTCCTTGACCTTGTCAACGGTCTCGATAGGCTTGTTCTTGAATGTGAGCCCGAGGAAGTCCTTGACCTGTCCGAGAAGAATGGTCACGGCGATACCGAATGTAAAGCCTGTGGTGATAGTTCCGGGTATGTACTTGATGAGAGCTCCGAAGCGGCAGAAGCCCATGACGATGAGTATGATACCTGCCATTATAGCGGATATGGCAAGTCCGTCCATGCCCTCGACCGCAACTATGCCCGCGACTGTAGTTGCAAAGGCTGCCGTAGGACCTGCTATCTGCACGCGGCTTCCGCCCAAGAATGAAACGATAAAGCCTGCGATGATAGCGGTGTAAAGACCCTGCTCGGGACCTACTCCCGAAGCAAGAGCCAGCGCAATGGACAGGGGCAGCGCTATGATAGCGACGATTATACCCGAAATAATGTCCTTTACGAATTGCTCCTTGGTGTAGTTCTTCATTACCGAGAAAAGCTTTGGTTTGAGCTTTTCCTCCGTTGGTTTTAACGCTTTTTCAGCCATTTTTCTAACCTCTTTTTCCATAATCTCTATGTAAAGACACGCAACGATAACTATTATACTACTAAAAATAGCGGTTTTCAAGAGATTTCAAACAGGGAGAAAAATTTTGTCGGTTTATATATATTCCTGTCTGCAATGGAGAAATGATTGAGCAGAATTTAGTAATATATACACAAAAGCGACAGGTCAGTTTTGTGCATTGCTACAAAGCTGAAAAATATTTTTTTATTTTCAACGTTTTTCCATTGAATTTCAGCCCTTATATAGAAAGGGCTCAATATTGTTATCGGGCGGATAATCTCCCAACAGGAGCCGCGACCCTCTGTCCTGCGGACATCTCCCTGTACCACAGGGAGTCACCGCCCCTACAGCAAAACAGCTCCCCTTGCGGAGAGCTGTTTCAACTATATCATGAAAAGCTTACTTTTGTTCTTTTACTATTGCCTTGCTGCCGAGGAATGTCAGCAGGAAGTATCCGCCGTATATCAGCACTATGATAGCTGCGGTGAAGAGTACGGGCTTGATGTAATCTCCTACTATCAGCAGATCAAGACCGTATCTGCCAAGTCTCATGCCCACGTAGGCGTGGAGACAAGCCAGCAGCAGCGGCAGCAGGAAGAATATTCCCGACTGGCTGAATATGGACTTTGATATGTCTTTTTCCTCTGCACCGAGCTTGCGGAGCATGGTGTATCTGGGCATACTGTCAGCACTTTCTGAGAGCTCCTTGAGAGCAAGTATAGCGCCGCAGGATACGAGGAAGATAAAGCCGATGTAAAGTCCCAGGAATGTAACGATAGCGCCTATGCCTATGGCTGCGTTTGCAGCTTCTATCCTTGATGCCGAACCATTCATAGAAGAGCCTTCCTTATTCCAGCGCATTACATTTGTCCATTTATCCTTGACTATTTTCTCGGTTTCTTCGATACCATTTTTGTCGGAAGCCTTGTAGTTGCCTGCAAAATAATCCCAGCCGCGTCCCTCTTCGGATACAGCATCATCGGGTACTATGAAAACGCCTCCGTTGAGCGGCTGTATATTGGGTTCAAGGAAAGAAACGATACATTTTTTTGAATGAGGCTTTAATGTATTGCCGAAAATGGTTATCTCGGGCTCATCTTTAAGGAGCCAATCATATGCCTCTGGCATTCCCGACGCATTTGCAGATATGGCATATTCACCCTCTGCAAGGTCTATCTGCTTAAAGCCGTAGAGCTTCATCAGAGCATTGTAATCGCTGAGCTTTACAATAGTCTCGTCAAAGTCTATGGAAGCAAAGAGTGTCTTGTTCTCGTTTCTGAATTCCTCTTCCTTATCGCCTATGAAGCTGTAAAGTGTAAATCCTTCAGAATTATAATCGTGAAAGTGTACGTATTCTCCGAATTCGTCATATATGCTCTCGCCCTGCTCTGCATATACCTCGTCTATATCGCCGCCCATGTAGAGATATGGCTTTTCGGGGTCTTTTGCATCAAGGGCATAATGACCGTAAAAATCAACAGGGAAATTTTCCCTTACACTGTTATTCATGGAATTCCTGATAGTGAATGCGGTTGAAAGAGTGCATATAGTCACGAAGAGCATGAGACAGATAACTGTCATGGAAGCAACAGTGGTATTTACCTTGCTGCTGAGCTGACGGAATGTGAAGCTGTTGAGACCGTGGTGGTAAAGTCCTTTTGCGGACATCATAACTCTCAGGAGCATTCCTGCTACTGACCAGAAGATGAAGAATGTAGAAACACAGCCCACAAGTATAGCCAAGCCTAATATTCTGAGGCTTATATTCTCTGCATTCCAGCCCACTGAGTAGTATGCCCAGCCAAGAGCTGCTGCGGAGATAAGGAATACTATCACGCAGAGCCATGGATTCTTCATGGTTATCTTCTCGGAGCGTCTGCCCGAGTTCATAAGTGTGATAAGACGGCATTTACTGATAACAAAGCCGCTTCTCAGCATTACAACTAAATACATAATGCCGAAGTAAAGGATAGTTTTTGTGATAGCCGAGCCTGATACGGTGAATTTATAGTCGTTCATGTCGGCTTCAAAGAGGTTTGCAACAACGGCGCTCATGACCTGTGAAAGTCCTACGCCTATGAGAAGTCCCACAAAAAGGGAGCCGATACCGATGATGATAGTCTCACAGAGGAGAATTGCGGATATTTTCCACTTGCTCATGCCAAGCATCATGTACAGTGCGAACTCCTTGTTGCGGCGCTTCATAAGGAAGCGGCTGGCGTATACGATAAGAAGTCCGAGAACTACTGCAATGAATACGCTTACGGCGGAAATAGCTGTGGTGAGTATCTTTATCATCTCGCGCTTATCCTCGCTGACTTTGAGGAAAGCCGACTGAGTCTCTATGGAATTGAACACGTAGAATACCGCAACTCCCAGTACAAGGGTAAAGAAGTACACAGCGTAGTCCTTTATGCTTTTGCGGATATTGCTGAGGGATATCTTAAAGAGCATCGCTGACGTCACCTCCAAGCAGTGTAACTACATTGATTATCTTGTCGAAGAACTGCTTGCGGCTGTCTCCGCCGCGGTTTATCTCGTTGAACACCTTGCCGTCCTTGATGAAGAGAACTCTTGAAGCATAGCTTGCGGTAAAGGAGTCGTGTGTTACCATTATTATAGTAGCATCATGCTCATGATTGAGGTAGTTGAAGCGTTCAAGGAGCATCTTTGCGGACTTTGAGTCCAGTGCTCCCGTTGGCTCGTCGGCAAGGACAAGCTTAGGAGAAGTAACGATAGCTCTTGCGGAAGCCACTCTCTGCTTCTGTCCGCCCGACATCTCATAGGGGTACTTGTTAAGGACCTCAGTAATGCCAAGCTGCTCGGCTACGGTCTTTACTGCCTTGTCGATATCCTTTGCGGAGCGCTTCTGAATGGAAAGCGCAAGGGCGATGTTCTCGTAGGCTGTCAGTGTGTCCATAAGGTTGAAGTCCTGAAAGATGAAGCCAAGCTTGTCGCGGCGGAACTTGTTCAGCTCCTTGCCCTTGAGCTTTGTGATGTCCTGATCCTCAAGCATGATGTGACCTGCGGTAACGCGGTCGATAGTGGATATGCAGTTGAGAAGCGTGGTCTTGCCGCTTCCCGAAGCTCCCATGATAGCGGTGAACTCGCCCTTCTCCACATTGAAGGAGATATCGTCAACTGCCTTTGTAAGGCTTGAACGGCTTCCGTAATATTTTTCAACGTTCTGTAATCTGAGTAATGACATAATTTTATCTCCTTATAATGTATCAATTGTGTTCTTGTGTTTTCTTACATACCAGTTGCAGAGGTGGAAAACTGCAAATGTGCTCCAGAAAAGAGCTTCTACAACGCTTCTGCGCGGATCATAGGCTGCTCTTACAACAAATATCTCATATAATTCCGCAGTACCGAATACGACCATTAAAATGCTGCTGATATGGTAGAGAATCCTGATAATTTTTGAAGTATGCTTTTTCATAAGATCATTTCCTTTCGGTGTCTTTATTTTCGGGAGCCTTTCTCCCTTTCCATGATCTTATTATACTACGCCTTAACATTACAGTCGTGTTTTTAACATTACGCAACCTTACATTTTTGTAATGTTGGCAAATGCAGGGGGCGATGCCTGCATCGCCCCTATTTTTTCAGATATTCACGAAGCCTTTCAAGCTCGTTTTTTGCGTCGTTATAGCCCATATTGTAAACATGTCCCAGCTTTTCCATGTCGCCCTCAAGACGGCTGACACTGACGGCTTCCGACGGAGTGATAAGGAATATCCGTCCCTCGGCGGCAAGCCTTTCAAGCTCGTCGCACTGGCGGTTGTAGTCCTCGCTGCTGTTTATGAGAGTCCTTGCAAACTGCGGATAATTACGGTACACCACGTTCTCTGCACGGAGCTTCCTTTCGCTGACAGGCTTGCGGAACTCCGCATATCTGGTCTTGATAACGATTATCTTCTCAAAGCCCTTGTCAATGGCGAACTGATAGGGTATCTTGCAGCTGCACCCACCGTCATGGTAGGGCTTGCCGTTTATGATGACAGGCTTTGATACAAAGGGCATGGAAGCCGAAGCGCGTACTGCGCGGAGCGGCGGTATACCCGAGTTTTTCTCCAGATACTCGGGCTTTCCCGTTTTAAGATTTGTGACCACAGCGTAGAACTGCCTTGACTTGTCCATGAAGCGCTTCTTGTCAAGTGGCGGCACCTTTGCCATATCTCCGAACACAAAATCAAAGCCGATAATGCCCTTGTTGCGGCGGAGCGCCTTGGGTCCCACGTAGCGGCTGTCGTGACGGTAACGGAGATTTATCCTGCCCGAGCGTCCTATCTGTCCCGAGACGTAGTTGACGCCGTTGAGAGCTCCTGCGGAAACACCCACGGTACAGCGCATATTTATATCCTCTTCCATGAGAGCGTCGAGGACTCCCGAGGTATAGACACCGCGGAAGGCTCCGCCCTCAAGAACCATACAGCCCTCTGTGATATTATCTGAAGCGCGTCCCCTCGGAAGCGTTTCTATGCCCGAATACACCTGCATTTTCTTCATAGATATTTCTCTCCATTATATAATAATTTGCTGAAACCATTAATGGGATTCCAAAGGGACAGTGTTCCTTTGGCGGAGTCCAGAGGCAGGCTTAACCAGCCCGTCCCCTACATTTCGGGCGGATAATCTCCCAACAGGAGCCGCGACCCTCTGTCAGCTACGCTGACATCTCCCTGTACTACAGGGAGTCACCGCCCCTACAAAGGGCTAACGGCTAATGGCTAATAGCTAATGGCTCAAATCAAAATTAAGCTTCGCTTAATTTTGATTCAGATACTCGCTTGCAAGATAAAGCGAGCCGCATATTACTGCCACGCCGTTGTTCTCACAGGCAAGTGCTTTTGCCTTTTCCGCGCACTCCGCAAGGGTACCGAACTCCGCTTCCGTGCGGAACGAAGCTATATCCGCGATAGTCTCCGCAGACACCGCATTGGGTGCAAATCCGTCCACCGCAAAGAGCTTGTCCGACAACCCCGATATGGTCTTTACGCAGTCCACATAGTCCTTGGAGTCCACCATGCCCATGACTGTGTATATCTTCTTCCCTCTCGTGCTGAGATACATGAGCATAAGGGACAGCATATTCACTCCCGAGGGATTGTGTCCGCCGTCCACGATAACAGGAGGCTCCCCGTCTATGTACTGCACTCTCGCCTTGACCTGTGTGGTCTCCACAGCCTCTATTATAGCACCGTCACTTACGGAGAAGCCCTTTGTGCGGAGATAAATGCAGGCGGTTATGGCAGTCTGTGCGTTGTACTTCTGGTGTATACCTGCCATTGCAGGAGTGAGCTTTATGCCCCTGTATATGAACGGCGAGAAAAGTCCGCCGTCTGCCGCCGGCTTGCAGTCCTCAAGGGGTATGAGCTCCGCGCCGACTCTTTCCGCAGTCTCGCGGACGAGCTCCTTAACGCTGTCGGGGTTGTCCTCGGAGAGAACAACCGCAGAGCCGCTCTTGATTATGCCTGCCTTGTGTGAAGCTATCTCCTCCACTGTATCACCGAGAAGCACCGTGTGGTCGAGAGATATGGAGGTTATCACAGAAAGCAGGGGCGGCGGTATCACGTTTGTGGAGTCCAGTGTTCCGCCTATGCCCGTTTCAAGCACAACGATGTCGCAATTCTCGCGCTCAAACCACAGCATAGCTATCGCCATTGTTATCTCGAACTGGGAATAAGCCCTGTCGTCCACACGCTCCTTTACGAACTGCGCTATATCACAGAGGGACTTCTCGTCTATCTCGTCGTCGTTTATGCGTATTCTGTCGGTGTAGCGCAGAACGAAGGGCGAGGTGAACTTTCCCGTCTTGTAGCCCGAGAGCTGCAATGCTCTGCCGATATATTCAAGGGTAGAGCCCTTACCGTTGGTGCCTGCGATATGGACGAATTTAAGCCGCTCCTGCGGGTCGCCCACACGCTTCATAAGCTCCCTTGCGCGGGAGAGGTCGGTTATACGTCCTCCCGATTTGGTATAGGAGTTTATAAAGCTCATACATTCTTCGATGTTCATGGTGTCTCCTTAAAAAAGTAATACTATTCTAAAAATGGGATTCCAAAGGGAGTATATTCCCTTTGGCAGAGTGACTCCCCATAAGATGGGGAGATGTCAGCAAAAGCTGACAGAGGTGACGTACCGGTAAGGTCAGAGGCAGCGCCTCTGGCGGGTTTGGGCAGAGCCCAAAAAACGCAAGGCGCTTCGCAAAGTTTGAATTCAAAAACAGTCCAGTGGACTGTTTTTGAAGAGGGAACGCCTTGCAAGTGAAGGCGTTCCCTAATATTTTAATACACCCCTGCCTGCTTTTCGGCCTTGGCAACGGCTTCTTCGAGAGTCATGCCCGTGAACTCCTGTGCCGAGAAGATACGTCCGCATTTCTTGTCGTCGATGAAAGCTCCCACCAGTATTCCCGGGAGAGCGCTCTCGGGAGAATTGGGAGCCTTGGGTCCGCCGAGATCAGTCCTGCACCAACCGGGGTCCGTAAGACTGAGCGTAACGTCAGTTCCCTCATAGTTCTTGCCGAGATCGCGCGTCACCTTATTGAGGGCTGCCTTTGCTGCGGAGTAGCCTGCCTGCTCGGGTTCAAGATCGATACCGCTGGTGGTATTGACTATGCGTCCGAAGCCACGCTCCTTCATCTGCGGAAGAAAATGATAGCATATCATCATAGGAGCTGTAGTATTTATCTTAAAGCTTATGTCGTAATCCGATGCGGGAGTTGTCAGATATTCTGTTCTGTATGCTATCTGGAGTCCTGCGTTGTTGAGGATAATGTCGAGCTTTGTGCCCTTTTCGTCAATAGTGCGGCACATTCTGTCTACCTGTTCCATGTCTGAGAGCTCTGCTGTCACAATGTAAGCGTCAACGCCCAGTGCCTTTACTTCGCTGAGGACCTTTGCACAGTGCTCCTCTGTTCTGCTGTGGAGAACGAGGTTGCAGCCCTGCTTAGCCATGAATATGGCTGAAAGGTATCCCAGTCCGCGGCTCGCACCTGTAATGAGCGCCCATTTGCCTTTTACGTTTACCATGTTTTCTTCCTCCTATATTTATACATGTATATATGCAATTCTCCCGCCGTGGGACGGGAGAATAAACATCAGTATTCATAGTCGATACAAGCTCTGTCTGTCTTTACGCTGCCGATGAACTTGCCGAACTCAAGGTGTGCAGGGTGAACCTGATACGCGTTAAGGTCGTCGATAGTCTCAAAATCGCAGAGAAGTGAGATAGTGTAGTTGCTCTCGGGAGCGTCCTTGGAGTTGATGACTACCTCGCCTTTTTTCAGCTCCTTGACATTTGCGATAACGTTGTCGAAGCGCTTCTGAGCTTCGAGAGCGTTTTCGTACTCGCTCCTGCCGTCAGCTTCTTTAAGTTTGAACATTACGATATGCTTTATCATAAAATTACCTGCTTTCCTGTAAGTTATTAGTTTCAAAGCTCAAAAATCTTGGCTTTGAAAGTTTTCTTTCCATCGTAGCTCGAATACTCGCCATAGCCCACAAAGTGCAGTCCGCACTTTTCAATCACATGAGCAGAGGCTGTATTCTCCACGGCGCACTCAGACCTGAGACGGATATCTCCGTACTTGCTGCGGACATATTCTATCATAGCCCTTGAAGCCTCTGTAGCATAGCCCTGTCCCCAGCAGTCATAGCAGAGATTGTAGCCGAACTCCCAGAAGCCGTCCTCAAGCAGTCTTATACCGCCTGAGCCTATGAGCTTATTATCACTTTTTCGGACAAAGCCGAAAACATTCTCAGAGGGCTTGATACTTCTCAGCCACTCTTTTGTGGTCTCCACGCTCTCGTGGGTGGAGTATATCATATATTTCGCCACACGCTCGTCCCCTGTCCACTCAAAGGCGGCTTCCGCATCGTCAACAGTCAGCGGACGAAGTATAAGGCGGTCAGTCGTTATCGTCGTCATCATCATTTACAGGAGCTGTCACTTTTTCAAGGGGCTCCTTTCTCTCAAAGAGAATAAGGGGAATAAGAAGAATTGCAGCTGCAAATATCAGGCTTCTTATACCTTCGTATTTTATGGTGGGGTTCACATAATTCAGATAATCAAGTAAACCACCGTCAGCAGGAATACTCTGAACTTTATCAGTATAAAAATCAAAGAATATATCGGATACCGCAGCGGCAAGAGCTCCTGCCCAGCCTATAACAGCATTGCTGTCGCTCTTTTCCTGCAATTCGTAAATAAGACACGTCATCATGACAAGCTCCGCGTAGTAAATGTTATGTATCCTGAAAGCCAACGCTCCAAGAGCCATGATACCTGTCATTATATAAGCATAAATGATAAGTGATTTTCGGCTTTTCCATTTTATCTTTCCGAACATCGCAAGAAAAAGTATCACGCCTGCTGCTATGACGAGAAGGAACAGAAATGTTCCGAACAGATACTCTAAAAGAAGTGATGGGCTATAGCTGTATGCTCTGATACAGCTGCCTATATTTTTCAGATAGCGGAAATTATTGTCCGTGCAGAAATTTGCTGCAAGGGAGGTTATCACCAGCAGTTTCGCCCATGTTCGGTAGTATTTACGTGTTATTATGACAATTGCGAGAGCAACTGAAGCCAAAAGCATAGGAAATGCTAATTTAAGTATCGACCTTATTATTTCTGCGTCATGATAAGAGAAAATCTGTGATAATAATAAAGCAGGTCTTATCATGAGTAATGCCGTGATTATTTCAAGTATTCTTGTGCGTTTTTTTACTGTCATGTTATTTACCTATTCTTTCGACCTTCATAAGATTCGTAGTACCCGATACACCGAGAGGTACGCCTGCGGTGATAGCCACAAGGTCGCCGTCCTCAACAAGTCTGTGAGACTCGGCAGCTTCAACTGCTGCGGCAAAGAGGTCGTCGGTGTTGGTCTTTTCATCTATTATAAATGGTATAACGCCCCAGCTCATATTCATCTGGCGGCAAACCACCTCGCTCATGGTGCAGCTGATAATAGGACAGCTGGGACGGTACTTGGAGATAAGTCTCGCTGTCTGTCCGCCCAGAGATACGGTGATGATAGCCTTTGCGTTAAGGTCGTGTGCGGTAGTAACAGTAGCGTGAGCGATAGCCTCGGCAACACTGCCGTTCTGCTCGGAGCTTCTTGACGCAAAGCGAGCCTTGTAGTTGATGTTGTTCTCGGTGGTCTCGGCAATGAGAGCCATAGTCTTTACAGCTTCAACAGGGAAAGCACCTGCGGCAGTCTCGCCTGAGAGCATGATAGCGCTTGTGCCGTCGTAGAGAGCATTTGCAACGTCGGTTATCTCCGCACGGGTAGGACGGGGGTTGGTTATCATGGACTCCAGCATCTGTGTTGCGGTTATTACCTGCTTGCCTGCGTTGTAGCCATTTTTGATAAGGGACTTCTGTATAGCGGGTATCTGCTCGAATGGTATCTCAACGCCCATATCTCCGCGGGCTACCATAATACCGTCGGCAGCTTCAAGTATCTCGTCGATGTTCTCAACGCCGTCGGTGTTCTCTATCTTTGCGATAATTCTGACATCGAACCAGCCGAGACTCTGGGTGAACTTTCTCAGGTAGTTGATATCCGCAGCTGTGCGGACAAAGCTTGCAGCAATGAAGTCAAAGCCCATTTTCGAGCCGAATTCAAGGTCGTCCATGTCCCTTTCGCTGAGGTATGGCATGGAGAGCTTTACTCCGGGGACGTTGATGCCCTTGTTGTTGGAGAGAATACCGCCGTGAACTACGCGGCAGACTATCTCGTTGGTAGTCACCTTTTCCGCAAGAAGCTCGATAACGCCGTCATTTATAAGTATCCTTGTGCCCATGCTGACATCACGGGGCAGCTTCTTAAAGCTTATGCTTCCCACCTTGTCGTCGCAGAGCACGTCCTCGGTCGTGAGGGTATATGTATCGCCGTCGTGTATCTCAACGGGCTTGTCGTCCACGAATTTTCCCAGTCTTATCTCGGGGCCCTTGGTGTCAAGAAGCGTGGCAACAGGCAGGTCAAGCTCCTTTCTGAGCCTTTCGATAACACGGAAGCGCTTCTCGTGGGTCTCGTAATCTCCGTGGGAGAAGTTGAAGCGTGCAACGTTCATGCCAGCCAGCATGAGCTCGCGCATGATGTTTTCGTCGTCAGTTGCAGGACCTATGGTACATACTATCTTAGTCTTTCTCATTGTATTTTTCCTCTTTTCCTAAAGAGCTTATCAGAGCTTTTTAAGCTTTGCGTAGTTTGCCATTATCTTCTTTGTACCTACCTTGTCAAAGGCTATCTCCAGCATTGAATCGTTTGCCATAGGCTTTACCGATACGATAACGCCCTCGCCGAATATGCTGTGAGATACTTTTTCACCTGCCGTATACGCAACAGCCTCCTTTGGAGCAGCCCCTGCAGTCTTTTTGCTTCTTGCAAGCTGCTGCTGCAATGTTGCAGAGCGCACCTCGGTAACAGACTTATCGTTCTCTTCAAGCTGCTGCTTCATGGCTGCGGCATTGTCGTGCTTCTCCACAAGCTCGCTGCCTATCTCCTTCATAAAGCGTGATGTGACATTGTGCTGGGTCTGTCCGAAGAGCATGCGCTGTCTTGCATTGGTGAGGTAAAGGCGCTTCTTTGCACGGGTTATGGCAACGTATGCAAGTCGTCTTTCCTCCTCCATGTCGTCCTCGCTGTCGAATGAGCGGGCGCTGGGGAAGATGCCGTCGTCCATGCCGATAACGAAGATATTCTCGTATTCCAGTCCCTTTGCTGAGTGGACAGTCATGAGAGTTACCTTGTCGCCGCTGCCGTCGTCGCGGTCAGCCTCGGTATAGAGGGCAACTTCTTCAAGGAAGCCGCTGAGTGAGGGCTCCTCTGCCTGCTCCATGTACTGTACCATGGAGGTGCGGAGCTCCTGTACGTTCTCTATTTTGGTATCTGCATTTTCAAGAGTTTTAAGGCTGTCCAGATAGCCTGTCTTGTCGAGGAGCACATCGAGGAATTCGTCCAGCGGGAGCTCCTCAGACTTCTCGGTAAGGAATTCAAACATCTGATATGCATTTTTCAGGGCTGTTACCTTCTTGGACAGCGGAGCGTACTCGTCGCAGTTTTTCAGCACGTCAAAAGGCGATATTTTAAGGTCGCGGCTGATGTCCTCGATTACAGTCAGGGTAGAATCGCCGATACCGCGCTTTGGCTCGTTGATTATGCGTCTGAAGCGGAGCATATCATTGTGGTTGTTTATAAAGCTGAGATAAGAGGTAACGTCCTTTATCTCCTTACGGTCGTAGAATCGCATGCCGCCGTAAACTCTGTAGGGTATGCCGCATTTTACCAGCATACGCTCAATGGAGTTGGACTGTGCGTTCATTCTGTAGAGCACGGCGCTGTCGGAGTAGCGCCCTGTCTCCTTGTACTTTTCAAGTATGGTATCTGCTACGAATTTAGCCTCGTCGGTCTCGTCCACCGCCTTGTACCAGTAGACCTTGTCGCCCTTTTCACCCGAAGTCCACAGAGTCTTTGGCTTGCGGCTGTTATTGTTGCTGATAACGGAGTTTGCCGCGTCGAGTATAGTCTGTGTGGAGCGGTAATTCTGCTCAAGGCGTATTACCTTTGCGCCCTCGAACTGCTCCTCAAAGCCGAGGATATTCTCGATATTGGCGCCGCGGAACTTATATATGCTCTGGTCGTCGTCGCCTACAACACAGAGGTTCTTGTGTCCCTCCGAAAGCAGGGATACCAGTCTGAACTGCACATGGTTGGTGTCCTGATACTCGTCCACCATGATGTACTTAAAGCGCTGTCTGTACTTCTCCAGCACCTCGGGGAACTGCTCGAAGAGCTCCACTGTCAGCACAAGTATATCGTCGAAATCAAGGGCATTTGCAGCTCTCATGCGTTCCTGATAGAGGGCATAGAGCTTAGCCACCATTTTCTTGCGGTAGTCCTGACCTGCGTCGGCGCGGAGCTCAGCAGGTGTTATCATCTTGTCCTTTGCAAAGCTTATATCGCTGAGGACAGCCTTAGGCGCAAGCTGCTTCTCTGAAATGTCAAGCTCGCCCATTACGTTCTTTATCATACGCTGACTGTCGTCGGAATCATATATGGTAAAATCACGACCATATCCGAGAGCCTCTATCTCGCTTCTGAGTATCCTTACGCAGGCTGAATGGAAGGTGGAGGCGTGTATATTCATAGCCTCATCGCCCAGCATAGCCGCAAGTCTCTCCTTGAGCTCTCCTGCCGCCTTGTTTGTAAATGTTATAGCCAGTATGTTCCACGGACGTATGGGGTCAACGGCAACGGTATCCCTGAGAGTATCGAAATCGTCGGTCTTACCCTCTGCATAGTCCTTCAGAAAGGCGATATCCTCGGCACTTCCCTCACGGGTGGTGTCAAAGTAGGCGTTTCCGAAATTTATCATGTTAGCAATGCGGTTTACGATAACAGTGGTCTTTCCGCTTCCTGCTCCCGCAAGCACGAGCACAGGACCGTTCACCGTAAATACAGCTTCCTGCTGCATCTCGTTCATACGGCTGAAATATCTTTTAAGTGCCGCCTGTTTTGCCGAATCATAATTTTTAATATCCATAACACGATCTCCATTTATGCTGATTTAAAAGTATACCCCTGATATACTTTAATGTTTCAAACTCTATAATATCAATAAGTATATTAATATCTGCTCAATGACCGCCTGTCTGCGGTTATTGTATACATATTATATTATATCACATTTGTCAATACTTGAAAAGACCTGATGTGAAATTTTTTCATTTTTTATTCATTTCTGCAAGAAAGCTGTAAGAATGTCAATAATTTGTAAGAAAATGAAACCCGATATTAAAAAAATATACTTCAAATCGTCTTTAAAATGGCATTTTTCTGTTGTTGTAATCGGCTCGTTTCCGAGCTATAATAAGAGCATAGAAAAGAGCTGCGGAAGTCACCGCAGAACGTACAAAATATTGTCCCCAGGGACATCAGGGAGGTTTATTTATGAATACCAGGCTATCAAGATACGCAGCAATGGCTGCCGCTTGTACAGTAATGATGAGTGCATTTTGCAGCTGCGGAGACGGCACAGCAAACAGCTTCAACGGCGGTACTTACAAGAAAGACGAGCACGCAAACAACAATTCAATAGTTGACTATGCAGAGTCTCCCGCATATGATGACAGTGCATGCTACGGCATCGACTCATACAGCTATGAGAGCCCCACCCGTCCGTCACGCAACGAAAGCTACAAGGAATACACAGAAGCAGGCTTCAAGGATCCGAAATATGAGCCTCTCTCAACATTCTCGGTGGATGTGGACACAGCTTCTTATTCAAATGTACGCAGACTTATCGAGGACGGCAATTATGTCCCCGAGGACGCTGTCCGCGCAGAGGAATTCATCAACTACTTTGATTACAATTATCCCGATCCCGAAGAGGGACGCACCTTCGGCGACTACGTTGAGCTTGCAGACTGTCCGTGGAACCCCGAAAACAAGCTCATGATGATCGGTATACAGGGAAAGCGTCTCCCCAAGGCTGAGACTCCCTCCTCAAATATCGTTTTCCTTATAGATTCATCAGGCTCTATGGATTCCTACGACAAGCTTCCTCTGGTGCAGACAGCCTTCTCGATGCTGGCTGAACAGCTTACAGAAAACGACCGCATATCCATAGTTACCTACGCCGGCAGCGCTGATACCCGTATAGAAGGCGCAAGCGGCAGAGACAAGGACGATATCCTCGAAGCTCTCTACTCCATTACCGCTTCGGGCGGCACAAACGGCGAGGGCGGCATAAATAAGGCTTACAAGCTGGCTGAAAAATACTTCATCGAGGGCGGGAACAACCGCGTTATCCTCGCTACAGACGGCGACCTCAACATCGGTGCAAGCTCCGAGGACGAGCTGGTAAAGCTTATCAAGTCCAAGCGCGATAAGGGCATATATCTGTCAGTTTTGGGCTTCGGCACAGGCAATTACAAGGACGACAGGCTGGAGGCTGTGGCTGATAACGGCAACGGCAATTACAGCTATATCGACTCCGTTGACGAGGCTCACAGAGTTCTCGTACAGGAAATGGAAGGCACCCTCTATACAATTGCTAAGGACGTTAAGATACAGGTGGAGTTCAATCCCTCACAGATCAAGAGCTACAGACTTATCGGCTACGATAACAGGCTCATGAATGCCGAGGACTTCTACGATACCACAAAGGACGCAGGCGAAGTGGGCGCAGGTCACAGCGTTACAGCTCTCTATGAGGTCGAGCTGACTCAGACAGGCGATACCTACCGCGGCGTTCAGCTGGAATTCGGCTCAGAGCATACAACAGAGCCTGCTGACGATAACGGCAGAAGCGAGCTCTGCAAGCTCTCAGTTACATACAAACCCGCAGACGATGACAATGACATCTATGAGTCCCAGCTCTTTGGCATGGAAAAATATAACGCTGAGCCCTCCGAGTCCATAAGACTTGCCTCAGCTGCTGCCGAGTTCGCAATGCTTCTCAGAAATTCCGAATATATGGGCGATTCAAGCTATGAATATGTTGCCAGAACAGCAGCCTCCCTGTCATACGGCGAAAAGACAGACAAGCTGGCTTCTCTCGCAAAACAGGCTGAGAGACTTTATAATTAAGGTAGTTCAAAAGAAAGATTGAAAAATGTGATAACTATGCAGAAGCCCTCTGATCGCACAGGGGGCTTCTGCACGCACGATTTATAGTTAAATGATAAATTTTTATATTTCCTATTGACATCAGTCGTTATCAGTGATATAATAATAAAGCTGAATAATTCAGTCCACATATTGGGGTGTCGCCAAGTGGTAAGGCAGCGGACTCTGACTCCGTTATTTCGAGGGTTCAAATCCTTCCACCCCAACCAAAGCAGTAATAAGCTGCACAGTAATGTGCAGCTTATTCTATTATCTGCAATATCTTGGGATTTGACAGCTGTTGTTTGTCCTCGAATAGGTGTCACCGAGCTGTTATGGTACTGTCCATCTATTCGCTTTCTACACTTTATATGGCTCGTGATACTTTTTGCGTTGTTACTTGTAGCAACGGTTGAAAAGAATACTGCCTTGTCTTGACAAACTCAAGAGTTTATTTAGTTCTACTAAACAGGCTCACATCATGGCTCATTAATGTAAAGTGTGAAAAAAGCATATTAAACTGCTACTAACTATATGCTTATCTTCGCTTCAAATCTATATATTTAATTGTCAAGTTACCAGTCACGAGGTAATATATAAAAACAAACCTTTCAGTTCGATGCTGGAAACATACACTGAAAGGCTTGACAATACTATATTCAACGTGATATAATTATACACGCAAAATAGCCATCTTGCTAAGTCAGTAGATGCTCGAACATCTGTCTGATTATCGGGAGTGTCAGAACGCCAATTCTGATGCTCCCTGCGAGGTGCTTTTTAATATATTACTGAAATTATTATATCATATTTAGATGTGAGTGTCAATAGGTTTATATAAAAATTTTTAATCCCGATTTTATCCGTAAAATCGGGATTTTCTTTTTGAAGTGTCTAAATAAATAGTTCCTATTTATTCATATTATTTTAATTGACAATAATAAAACTCTATGTTATAATTTATTATAAGAAATTGTATAAATTACACTTAATTAAATGTAAATAACGGCACAATTTATACATGATGTATGTGTTTAAGATTGGTTTTATACAGATAGTGTTGCAATTCAAGGGGGAATTAAAATGAAACGAAACATTTTAATATTTACATTGTTAACTGTTACTATTCTTTTTTTTACAGGCTGTCAAAATGCTAAAGGAAGTTCTGATAAAGTTACAACTTCACAGAACTTAGCTGAAAGTAATCAAAGTATAACGCTTGAAAAAACAAGTACAATCCAGAAATATACGCCTCCAGTTTCATATTATGAGATGAATGGAGAAGCTTCTTTTTCTATTTCTGATGAATATAAAACCGATAAACTCAGTTATGGTGATAATACACTTGGTTCTTTTTACATAGTTGGTGGAGAGGATAGCCTATCGAAGAATAATGGCTATAGCGTATATTCTTCTTCAAACGATATTAAGCTCACATATAACTATGAAAATACTTATCATACAAAAAATGAAGATAATTGGAATTTAGTTAAATCAGGCGAGGATAAAGTGGCAGGAGTTACATTAAAAAATGATGTTGATTACGGTGCTATTATAGTTCAGTGTTCAAGTAACGGAAATGATAACTGGAAAACACTGTCCAAAAAGACTAACACA
The DNA here is from genome assembly GCF_000526795.1 of Ruminococcus flavefaciens AE3010. Lineage (NCBI taxonomy): Bacteria > Bacillati > Bacillota > Clostridia > Eubacteriales > Oscillospiraceae > Ruminococcus > Ruminococcus flavefaciens. The sequence continues at coordinate 3,019,741 of NZ_JAGT01000001.1, read as the reverse complement.
TTTGATAATAAAACAGATAGAACTAAATTATTAGAGTTCTATACTATTAGCGAACAAAATGCACGCGAAGAAAAATATTATCGTATTATCGTATGCTATGAAATGAAACGCCGAACTAAAGAACACTGGTATGGAGATACATTTAAAACTATCCGATGTGTTGAATTATATCAGTTTTATTTGAGTTATAGTTCTAACCCTGTATCGCTGTTAGATATATACAGTGGTGCAGATGTTTCAAATAGCAAAAGTGTTAAAGATGGTTTTATTATAGATAAAGGTGGTTCTGAATTTAGTGTTTCTTTAAGAAAAGGAAGTCAACAACCTTATGAAGTTCAAGATAGAACTACTGTTTGCGATCCCGGTGAATATACAGTTTTAATCAACTCAAAAACGAATAATAGTTATCAGTATAATATTACAATAACAGGCGGACTTGATGTATGTTCAGTTAATCCACTTTTATATGAAGGCGGCAAGAAAGGCGAATACAAAGAGAAAGGAACTGTTACTGAAAATAGTTCATTCGGAGATACAAGCTTGACAAAAATAAAACTTTGCCAAAACTACGGAAAACGTATAAAAAATAAAAAAGTTGGCGATGTTGATAAATATGGTTTTGTAAGTGATTCGGTTGGTATTCTCCTTTCACTTAATAAACCAAGCAATAGTAATTATAAGTTTTATGCAGACGATTATGGAAAAAAAGACAAACAGAAAGTTAATGGTGTTTATGTTGGCACAGTTAATACGGGAGCTTTAATAATACAAAAATCTCCGAATGGAAGTGATTGGGAAACAATTGATCAAGGCGCATATACAAATGGAATATATACTACTAATTATGCCAATTACTATGCCGATAAGGGCGATATTTTGATTTATACTCCAGATGGACAGGAACTAATAAATGGATTATACCTCAAGATCACCTTTGCATATAATCTGGAAAACACTAAAACAGAAGATAGAACCAGATGTATAGAAGTGTATAATATGTACCTTTGCAGCAATAATTTAGATGCAATCACATTCAATAACCTCTCAGCAGAAGAAACAATAAGAAAAATGATAGGTGACGACGAAGAAGTTGATGCAGCAATATATAAAAATACTGAGACTCTGCTGACAGGATCAGAAACAGTTACTGGCTTTAAGATTAATACTTCACTTAATCCAACAGTAAAATATACTGTAAAGAGGAATGGTCAAGAAATTGATTCATCTGGTGATACATTCCAATCACCGGGAAAGTATGAAATAACTTTAAAAAGCGTGTTTGATGATAAAAGAGAGGTAACTATATTTGTAGATAATCAAACTTCTGAGCAAGCATTAAAAACATACTTCAAAAATGGATTTTTGGATGGAAAACGTATATTTTCTGAAGGACAATATCCTGTTTATGAAGGCGGATTGACAAAATATCAGATTTCAGAATTGGACAGTAAATACCCTTCATTAAGTGGTACTATCAAAAACAAAACAACAGGAAATGAAATTACTGTTAACTCTTCTTATTCTGAAAGAAGCGGAGTAATTAAAGAAGCTGGACATTATATAGCTGAATTATCAACAAGACCAAAAGATAAAGCTTCTGATTTTCCGGGGGATTATCGTATATTCACTTTTGAATTTGAAGTTATTCAGGAAGGCACAGCCCCAGGTCCGGTTTATAATCAAAATAAATTAAACGACTATTCTATCACAAATATTAGTGATTCATACCCAATGTATTATGGTTTGACGTATCCGAGTGCTTCTAAAGGAAAAATAACATTAGCTTTCTCTTCAAAAGAAGCCGCTAAAGAATATGCATATAATTACGAAAAAGGGACTGTTGAAGAACAAAGCGATGGAACATTTACCTATAATGGTTCTTTTATTCCAGCAAAAAAAGACAAGTACAATGATACATGGGGGTTGACACAGGCAACCAATTATTTTGCAGAACAATTAGTACAAACAGGGTATTTTGATTTATCAGATCAATCTAATTACATTACATTGTCTGAAGATGATCTCAAAAAAAATAATAACCTTCGCGCCTTAGAACTTGATAGAAGTATAACTATATTTGCTGATGGCGAGAAAGAAAAACTTTGTTCTAATGATGTCCTTCCTATTTTAAGTCCCAAGCCTTATTCTTACCTGTCACTTGAAGAAAAAGATAAGGTTGAATCAGGATATTATGATTTTAAATTTGTAAAAGATAAATACGAATGCGATTCATCACATGTTGTAATAACTGATATAAACGGTACTGAATACAATATTGAATATGGAAAAGGTGTTGGAAAACAGTTACAGGATTATAATTGTCCGAGTGGCAAAGTCACAATTCACGAAAAGAATATTTATGATGATGAAACCTCATACGAAGCTGTTTTCATTGCCGAAGGCGATAATACTGCATCAATTACAATAATGTGCTATCAAGATGGAAAGCAAATCAAAAAGACACTTAATCATGATAATGCCGACGAAAATATTGAAGTGCAAGCTTTTGAAATTGAAGAATTGACAGATGATTTAGATCCGTTTTCATTAGTATCAGTTTCAGCTAATACAGATAACGGTACGAATTGGCAAAAATACTACGTTGCCGATCAGGATTCATTGGGTTCTTTTACAGACAATGGCAAGTATGAAATAAAGGTAGTAAACCGCCTTGGATACGCTTTTTCGTTTTATGTTAATGTTAGTGGTTCAACTTATGCTACACTGTCGTTTACTGGAGAAAACGCAGATGATACTCCATCTATATTTACTTCATACGGAACGAAAAATGTCGAATTACCCAAACTTATAAAGTATGGATATGAACTTGTTGGCTTTAGTGATGATGATAATATTCTTTATTCCAATAAAATAGATGAAATACAGTTTTGTGGAACCAAGGTATTGGAAGCTGAGTGGAAAGCCAAGGAGTTTCAATTAACACTTCTTGATGATAACGGAAAAGAAATCGATAAAAAGACCATCAAATTTGGAGAGAAAACAGAACTTAATGAGCCTCAAAAAGACGATGGTAAAGAATTTGATTATTGGAGCTGTGATGGAGAAAAAATAAAGGATCTTAGCTTTACATTAGACAAAGAGGCAGATATTACTCTGGTTGCAAATTATAAAAAGCAAATACTGCCTACAAACGACATTGACAATAAACCCGATGAAGTTGATAAAACTGATAAAAGATCCGCTAAACCATTCTTTATTATTATTTTAATATCTTCACTGTCGTTTGGATGTATTGTTCTTACGAAACGGTATAAAAATAAAGCCAAAGATGATGATGAAGAAAATTAGTAGAAAAGGAGTGATTATAATGAATGAAATAAAACGAATAATCGCTTTATTGACATCATTTGCCTTATTCATTCCATTCTTAACAAGTTGTTCTAAAAAGGATTCCTCAAAATCAGTTATTGAAAAAGAAACTTCTGTTGTTACAACAAAAGAAATTGCCGAAGCTATAACAGAGAGCATCCATGAGCAAACAAATGATTATACCCTTACGCCAGTTACTATTTCGTATAATTGGGAAGACTATGCAGGAAACCTTGATGCTTTTGTTTATGGTTTATTAATGAATGAATATGAGTTGTACTACACTGTTTTTAATGCAGCATTAGAATTGCCCGACGGTTCACTTATTTATGGAATCGGATATACTGAATTTGATGATTATTTTGAAGATGATGAAAAAACAGGTTATTTTCCAGCCGGATTTATCTCTTTAATTGGTGAGCCGGAGATTCCTGATGAATTGGTTGAAACAGGTCTCAAAATAATCGACCTTGATTATGAAAAATCTGATTATGCTTTTGTATATGCATATGAACCATCAGGACATATGGAACACTGCGTAGTATGGGGACAGTATTTAAAGTACGGAATAACTGATAAAGGTCAAATTACATATGAAGCAAGTAAATATGAACGTGGAAAGTGCGATGAGTCACTCGGAGCTTTGTATTCATATGACGAAAGTAGATATGTATTTGATCCTGATGTAGGTGATTTCACTCCTATAAACGGTGTTTCATTAAGTGAGGAAATTGATTTTGATGCTCTTGAAGAAGAAATAAATCGCATATTAGAAACACAAGATATGAACTTTTCTCAAGAAGGGATAGAATCATCAGTATATTTTGCCCATGAAGCATTAAATCAATATCTTCTGTCAATTCAGGATGAAACCTTTATGGGATATAAAGTTTCTGAGCTTCTTAGTATTTCTCAAGAACTAAATCCTATGGAGTGTATTCGAATCACACCGAATGGAATCGTAACAGTAGATGTAACAAAGGATATTCCTCAAAAACCTGACGCACTAACAAAATGGTTAGTTGGTATAACATGTGGTATTACAATTGTTGCATGTGTAGCCGCTGATCTCTTTATTCCTGCATTGGTGCCAGTTACAGGCGCTATATCTGGTGCAGCAATTGAGGTGTTCATTCAGGTCGTAATAGATAATCAGACGGTAGATAATATTAACTGGAAGAAAGTTGCTATAGTATCAGCTGAAAGTGCATTATTAGCATGGGCTTGTCCTGCTTTGGGCGCTGGTGCTGCAAAAGGCATGGTAAAAATACTTGGAGATACAGCAAAAACAAAATTAATTGCAAATATTACAGGATTAGCAACAAAAGTTATATCAAGTTCTTTAGTTGCCGGAACATCCAGTGCTTCAATGGCAATGATTGATGGAAAAACTTCTGAAGAGGTATTTGATGCTTTTAAAACAGGTGCAATAATTGGCGCCAGCTTTGCGATTGGTACAGAAGCTTTAGGACAGACAATTAAAAGAATTGGACCTAAAGCAGCTCAAGCGCTTCAAAAAGTTACTCCTAATAAATGGCTGAATAAAATAAGAACACTTACAGAAAAAACAACAGCTTTTATTGCAGATCACCAAATACACTTAAAAAACACCACCCTTGAAGAAATTCTTGCACCTAAATCTGTATTTCAAGCTACAAACAGTGCATTAAATGAAATACGAATTGATAAAATCGAACGTTCGATTATCTCAGAGCTACCGTCAGATGCTAATAAAAACTTTATAAAGCTTGATTCTAATGGAAATATCATTTCAAAATATGAATTAAAGCAAAATGGTGGTAGCTGTATTATCAAACTATCAGATGGATGTGATCCAGAATTAAAAAGAGCTTTTGCCGATTGGGGAATAAGCGAATTACCTGTCAATGAATACTCAGTTGACTTCACAGGTGTTTGCTCATATGAATTCACTCCAATAGATGGTATATCATCAAACAGAGAAAAAAATATGAATAATTACTACGAACAATTGGCTAATGATTGGAATAGTAACCCAGATTTAATACCTTCAAAAATAAGAGAAGTATTGTCTGATGATCAAATTAGTAACTTAAATGCTACTAATGTTAAGAAAGCGCTTTCAACCGCAAAATTGACGCCGCATGAAGGAACAGATGGGAAAGTATATCTTGTTGATTCTTTTATTCATAGCAAAGTTAGCCATTCTGGAGGTGTATCTTGGGCAAAATCAGTAGCAATGCTTGAAGTATTACCTTCAAAGATTAAAGAATTATCACAATCTTCGATAATAGAGGTTAAGGGAACTTTATTACCTAAAGTCTCATAAAAAAAACGGAAAGGATATTTGTCCTTTCCGTTTTTAGTTAATCTATTCAATACCAAGAGCCTTTATTACAGCATCTTCTGGACTATTATAAAATGAAACTTGAAATTTAGAAAAGAGCTCCATTGGAACATTAGGAATATCAACAGCACTACTCATTGGAATGAGAATTCTTTTGGCACCTGCATCAAAAGCAACTTGTAAGGTTGAAGCAAGTTCTTCTATTTTTGCAATAGTACTTCCAATGCTCATAGAACCAAGAATACAAAGCTGTGGCATTACGCTTTTATCTAATGCAACGCTACAATATGATATTAACATCGCCAAAGATAAGCTACTATTCAATCCAATACCTTGAATATCCTGTACATGAGTCAAATAGTCTTTTGTTTCTAATGAAATCGACGCACTTATTTGTTTAGCATTTGCTTTAAAATAATTTTGAGCAGTTTTAACTGATTCTTTAGTTTCTTTTGCGGTTTGAAGTCCTGTAACATCAAATTTTCCAGAACCATTTGTAATAGTTGATTCTATTTTTATTAGTCCCATCATACCATTTGCTCCATTACAAACGGTATATACGTGTCCCGGTTTGCCAATTCCTTCTGGAATAAGTGAGCCTGCACCTTGTTCCAAAACAGGAACTGATATTTCCTCCATATCGGAATTGCGGATATAACTAAATTGAACATCATAGAACTCCATTCCACCAATTTTCTTTAACTGCTCTTTAACTCTTCTTCGACCTTCAATTGCATAGCGAAGAATTTCTTCAATTTCCTCCTCTGTATACTTTGAATTGGGATAAATTAGCTTTGTTAAACCAGATACTATCTTCCTTACAGCTATAGTATCCCTTTGATTTAAACACCTTCCCAATTTGAAGTATTTATCAAAAGCATCAGTTTGTGGAATCTTACGCATTTCTCTGAAGAATTCCGCAAGGTAATCGGAAATAAATCCATAATTATCAGTGAAGAATTCAGGACGCATTTTAGGTATTTCCCAGCCTGGAATATAACAGTGCATACGATCAAAAAAAGCACTATCAATCATAGCTGAAGGAAAAGGATCAAATAAATGAGATGTTTTTAAAAGGTAATCAACACTTTGATTAATATTTCCAACGAATACCATTGATGCATTAGCCTGTATAGCATCCTTTCCTCTTGCAAACGAACCAGAAGCCATGTAATCCTTCATTATTTGCACGCCGTCTTTATCCTTAAAGTTAATGCCGGCAACCTCGTCAAAAGCAACAACATCCCATATTCCAACAAGCCCAACCTGTTTTCTACTCATATTATAGAATAGATTTGCGACTGTTGTCTGTCCTCCAGAAACAAGAATTGAATTAGGTGATAATTCTTTATAAATATGGGATTTTCCTGTTCCTCTCGGTCCGAGTTCACATATATTAACATTATTTTCTACAAGCGGTATCAATCTTGCAAGTAAATGCCACTTTGTCCTATATTCAAACTGTGTTGGCTCCATACCACATGAACGAAGTAAAAAGTCAATCCATTCGTCTTTAGAAAAACTTTCTCTTGCTTCAATGATCTCATTTTTATCAAGATTTGGCATTTGAATTGGCGTTATATCACTGATAACAAACGGACTCTTATTCTTTTCATCTTCATCATAAAAGTAAACCAAATCAACAATGCACCAAATGCCACCAGCAAGTAATTTCTCATAATCTCGAATATATTTTGGATGAACATATACATTTTTTATACCAAGAAATAAGAATTCAGCTTCGTATTGGTCACTACGTTCATTAAGATGTACGCTTATTTTATCTATTACGGTATGACTACCTTTTTCTTTTATTTTAGATTTCACTTGTTCAGCTTCATCAGGGCGAACATAATTATCATAGAGAATGTTCTTTACCTGTTCTATTCCATTTTCTATTTCTTCTGCATCATCTGAGGTACAATAGTTTCCAAGTAAGTATTCAAGAACATAAGTTGGGACATTAGCACTACCTTTTATTTTTTTTGTCGCTCCTTTTGGAACAACACGACCTGAAAAAACTTGAAATACCTTTTCATCTAAGCTATCCATTAAATGCAATTCCTTTCATTATAGGATTTTTAAATTAAGAATATCTATGATGAAGTTTTCCCTTTGAATATACTCGTCTGGTTTATCAGCATTTTTTAGTATTAGATAATACCTTTGATTTCGATCAAAAGGAATGTTCATCAGGTTAAATCGTATTTTTGTTACTCTCTGTGTTATATCTTCACTATCAGAGGCAGCAGCAAACTTATATTCGCCTGAAACTTTATTACCCTCTTCATCCACAAGATAAGTTTCACAGGTTATTGCTTGCTTTCTGTCTTGAACGCGTTCATATTGCTCAAATTCAAGCACAAAACTTCTATTTGTGATTTTTCTTGTAATACTTTTTAACCGAACTCCTACAGGAGTAACATCTTCTTTAGAATTAGCGGAACTTAATGCACCAATATGTATTATTGGAACAATAGTTTCTTGTAGTGATGCGCCGCCATGAAAGTATTGATATCCCGAACCAGGTGCCTTAAACACGTCATAACCGAAAGGAAGTATTACTTGATAATCTTCGTTATTAAGGTTATCTAAAGGGAATTGCAAAGTATATGAAATCGATAAGTTAGGATCTTTACTTATTACATAACGTCTGTTAGTTTCAGTAGAATGTAATGAAAAAATATCACTATATTTATTATTTTCGCTAACAGAGTTACGGCGATATATAAAACCGTGATCTGCAGTTATATAATAATTGGAGATCTGTAAACCGCTATAAAGCTTTTTTATAAGTTTCAGAATATCATCAATAGCACGAGGGACTACAGAAAATACGTTGTTTTCATCTGATTCACCTGTATTATCAATAACATTATGATATACATACACAAGGGATTTATCACTCATATAGCTTCGAAGCTTGTCTCTTTCCTTTGTCATGTTTAATAAATCATCAAATCGTATTGCTGCATATGATGAATCATACGATTTTAATACTGCATCTCTTGCAACTACAGAATTGGTGGGGTTGTTATCTACAAAGACATCATTATTAATATATTGTATTTCTTTATGAGGCAAAAAAGCTGCCATACCAAAGCGAGTTTCAGATGGAAGAGGAGAAATAGCATAATTTAATTCATCTGTTCCTTTAAGACTGTTGTCTGTCCGGATCTTATCAAGCAATTCCTTTGCAATTTCATATCTTAAACCATCTGATATAATAACAAAACATTTTTTGTAGTTATTACGTTGTAACTTCTGGTAAAAATCAAATGTACTATCTACTCCAGAAAAGCTCCAAGTGCTTTGGTCGTTTAACGCTTGGCTATATTCTTTTCCAAGTACATCAAGATACTTAGTCTGATAGAATAATTCAATTCTATCCATTAATCCTTCCATTTCAATAGTTGGATTGTCAATTTCCGTAAAGCTTGTACATGCCCTACGATAATAAGAATCAATAAGATAATAGTTTTCTGTATAGTTTTGAATATAAAAAACAGAGGATAATCCTTTTTCAATTGGTATATCAAGCTGACGGAATAGATTAATCGAGATTGAAAGGAAATCGTACTCTGCTTTATGAATAGAATACCAATGAGAGTTAATGCGCTTTTTAATAATACTCTCAAAATTATCATAATCTAAACTACCGTTGTACAAACTTTCAGCGATTTTCTTAATTATATGAATATCAATGCACTCGAAGATATCAGCAGTTTCAACACATGAAATGTCTCTTGGGATTAATAAGGATTCAATTTTCAAATCAACTGCAAGACTTAGTTGCAAATCATAAAATCGTTTATCAATCTTAAGTTTGTCTATGAAAAAGCGAGCATCATTTTTTCCTTTTTTACCTATTAAATATTGAGAATAAAAGGATGAAGGTTCACCAAAATCGGCTTTTTGTCCAATAAGAGCTGTAAACATAAACCGTTTTATAAGAACTTCTATTCTCTGATCGCCCTCATAATTGAAGTGTGTAGCAATGATATCCCAGAGCTTATCTTCAAACCCGAACCTAATAATATCCTTATATTTTGAACCAGAGTCAAATACCAACTCTGTAAGAATATCTTCTATTGAAGGAGAATGAGCCTTAACAATTACACTCATCATTGCAATACATAGTTCTTCTGGAGTGAGTTTATCTGTAATATCAACGTAATTTGAAAGCCTTTTCTGACGATCTTCAGCATCAAAAAATTTAATATGAGCTTCTATGACATGGCGTAGATCCGTATTACTTAAATTAAGTCGCCGCATCGTCAATGCCACGGTATCAGCATAGTATTCTTCGCTATAAAGAAGAATATCTAAAAGCCAATTATCATTATCAGCTGGCTTTTCATAAGGAAAATAGAGAAGAAAATTTGATGTACAATCGTCTTTTTCTATCATCTTTTTAACTGCAAATTCATTATTTTCGCATATTATTAAACGACAGAAGTCAAATTTATCTGCTATAATATCGTCTTTAAAAGCAACTGGAGCATCATACCAAAAAATAATATGTCTGCCAAAGTCTGCATGAGAAGAAAAAATCTTTTCTATTTCTTTTCTTGCTTCGTTATAGTCTATACTTGCCATAAATTGTCCTCATTTCAACGGAATAAGAAGGTCTTTTCTAACCTTTGTACCGTTATCTGTTGTTATCTCAATATTCTGGAATTTTTCATAATTAACCTTTACTCCGTCATCAAGGTCAATAGAAATATATTTATTAGCCATATAATCAAGTATCTGACCATATTCAAGAGCTTCGTTGTATCTTGCTGCTAATATCTGACGTTTCTTTTCAAGAGCTATTTTATCTTTACCAGAAGCAGTAGTCAATGCAACAAGAGTTTCATCAAGCTCATTTTTCAAACGAGTGGAATCAGGCAGATAATACATAGTATTAGTTCTTGCAAGTGTATCCTCGTTGTATCGATGCATATAAATTAAGCATTTGAATCCACCTTCCGAACCGCTCGACATCATCCAATATATAGGGCATTTTTTGTAATGTTTTAGATGATCGGTATAGAAATCATTATTTAGATATCGGTTAAGCGTTTCTTCAGCACTTTCAGTATTCTTTTTACCAAGTGCTTGTGCAATATATTCCATATTGGTGCGATAACAATCTTCCCCGAAGATTTGCTTTACAAGGTTGCAAATCTGAGCTGTTAAACCAATTTCCATGCCTACAAACGGGTAGATAGGCACTATACCATCATCATCAGGAATGTAACTCTTATATCTGCTGTCATCCCATTCACCACCGGCATAAGCAATACCTTCGTAATCGAGAGAATATCTTCCCATTATTATACCAACAAGGTAGGAAATAAAGCTTTTCATATCATCTTGGAGATTAGCTGAATAGACGGTTACATCTTTATCGATTACTTCTGGTGTTAATTCTTCTTGTAAGCCATAAATACCAATAAAAATACGGTTTAGCTCTTCCTCATTTGCTTTGAGCTTGTTAAAGCGATCATTACATTCGCCTTGCCAAAGCATATAGCAGAGCTCCAAAGGGCAACACACTTCAATATGCTCATTATAATAGTGCATCATTGTTGCACCAATGGAAGTGGCATCCCATAATTCCTTAGACCACTTAACAAATGGATGTTCTTTAAAGTCCCAACTCATTTCAAAGTTATCCCAATCTATTTTGCAAATATCTATGTTTTCTGCAACAAGACAATCAATATCATTCTTGTATTTATTTGAATACATTAATGGTAATGCCATGATATTTCCAACTAAATAATGCATAGTAGAGTTAACATTCAAATATAATTGAGCAACACATGAATTTAAAAAACCAAGAACATAATATTCATTATCTTCCTTAATAAAATATGTTGGTGCTTCAACATTGAAAAGGAACCCCAAAGGTAAATACCTTGCTCCAAAAACATTTGATGTTGTATGTGACCATGTTAATCCCTCTATAAAAAACAAGTCATCATTTCCCATTGCATTTAATCTACATCCACTACAGTTTCTAATTTCGTAACCGTCATTTTCCCAATTAACTACATAGTCAAAATTTCCATACCATTTCCGATATTTACCGCCTTTAATCTGTGGAACCCATTTTTTGTGTGAACTTAGGTAATCTTGTTTACTTTTCATTTTAAAGGCTATTTTTTCATATGATACTTCTTGCCAAAATTTCAAATATAAATCATTATTACCAGTTTGTAGTCCACTTTTAGCTTTACCTATTTCTCCTAACGGTTTAAAATCATATGCTTTATAAAATGATTCACTGCCCCAGTAAACAATTGGAACTCCAGGAATTCTAAAGAAGTTTTCTTGTTTGATAAAATAACGATTATTCAAATTAAAAAATTCTTTTTCTTTTTCTCTACGTCGTGAATAACAATAATCTACCAGCTTAATAGCAATAACTCTTTTTAATGGAGTGGCTTTTTTTTAATACCCATGAAACAATAGGATTATGTCCAACTTTTCCATCAAATAGTTCTGTTCCATAATCTACAATAGATTCTATTTGATAGTTCATTATAATATATTTTCTAAGCTTTTCAAAACTTGAAAGCGAAAACCACGAGGATGTTGTAATAAAAGCAATATAGCCATTTTGAGCAGAAAGACTATCAACACAATGTCTAAACATCACCATTGATAAATCTGATTTTTCATCATTAAAGTGTTTTTTTGTATAATCAGCTAATGTAGCATTGAATCTATTGCTCCCAAGATATGGAGGATTAGTACATATAACTTCATATTTCTGTGTCAGAATTTGATATAACTTGTAATAATGCTTTTCATGCTCGTCATCGAAATCAATTGTCGGCACATAGCTTTCTAAATAATCTTCCAAGCCTTCTTGAGCAGTTATTTTAATTATGGAACCATAAGTATCAGCGTTTTTAAATTGCTCAATCAGTGATTGAATAGGTTTGTCAAGGAAGTTAACATTTTCAATATGTAAATTCTGAAAATGAGAAAGATTTAGTGATAATTCTTCATTTTCAAGTGTACGAAGAAAACGCTTGTCATATTTCTGAGCTCGCATTATAACAGCAAAACAAGCAAGCTGATATGCTCTTTTATCAATGTCAAGACCATATAGGTTATTAATTATAATCGAGCGAACAGCATCTTTGTCGGAATATCCGCAAAAACGATATATCTGCATGAAGACATCAAAAGCATAAACAAGTATATGTCCACTTCCCATACATGGATCGATAAACTTAACTTCTTCAATGCTCATACTATGAGTTTTTTCTTGTTTTGATGTTGTATCCTCAAGATAGTATCTCCAATTTGATTTGGTATCAAAATCAGGTAACATTTGTGATAATAGTTTACCGAGAGAATTCTCAACCATATATTTTACAGACCAATCAGGAGTATAAATAGTGGTAGCCGCAGGAATAAGTTCTTTTGGTATTTTTTCTTTTGAAAGCTTGCCATTATAAACAAGCTTATTCTGTTCAGTATTATAATACTGATACAGCCAACCAATTACCTCAACATCATCAAGGAAGTTTTCTTCTGGTATCTCAAGAAGTTTGGTAAGTACAGATTCACCTGTAATAAGCGTATTGGGTAATAAAAGCTCATAAGCATCGGTATTTTCTGAAAACAGCATAGGGATAGTTTTACTGAGAACCTGACACTGTTTTAAAAGAACATGGCGGAAAAGTTCCTCTATTCTGTTATCACTTTTGAGCTTGTCACAATAATCCATGTCGAGTGAGAGATCAAACTTAACAAGGTTAAGGTTCTTCAGTATTTCTGGTTCAACACTATTATTCGGATTTGAAAGAATACGAAATCCATGAGAAAGGTAGCCGTGTAATTCCATAAAACGTAAAGCAATTAGTCTGTTGAACCATGTATACGCCGTTTCACTGATTACAGTACTGTATCCATCGGTTTCTACCATTCTTACAACGGATTTTCTTTTGTTAGCAAAATCCAATGTATAAGAGGTCTGATCACCGTCTATAGTTGCAATATCTCCACTGATATGCATTTTTTTAATATCAGTGTCACTATGTATTCCAATTTTGTTTAATGAAACCTCAACTTGTTGTTCAAGATTCTTTTTTGCCCATATAGCATAGGATTCCAACATCTTCTTGTCCATTTTTATTCTCCTTAATCAAGATTAAGCTCCTCGTTATCCTTTAAGGCATCAAGCAGACTATTTCGGATTGCTGCAACTACTTTCTCAACATCATCACTTGTGGTTATTGTTTTGTTTGCAACAGGAATACAGTTAATAATGCGAATTCTCTTGGAGCGTACAGTTGGTTTATCTTCATTTATAGTAATAGCTATGAAGTTACGGAAACTATTAAGTGAATTATCACTTGAAGTAATAAAAGCATCCATATTTGTTGTGTCTTCATTAAGAGCATCTAACCATGAATTATACTGCTTAAAAATAGCATCAGCTTTATCTTTAATTTTGTCTTTGCTGCCCTCAGGTATGTCTTTTTCTAATACTTCATTAAGCTCATTTGTTACAGAAATTTGGTCATTTTCAAGTCGTTCCTTTACGGAGTTCAGCTTCTCTTTAATTATTTTTTGTTTAATCTCGTTAGCTTGGAAAACATAAGATGAAAGTTGATTCATTTCTGAAAAAGGAAGATCCATAGCAAGAATATTGCTTATCTTATCAACTACATCACCAAATTCAGTTAAATCTGATAATAAAGCATTTTTGCTATACCACTCAACTATTGCCTGAGCATCCCTATAATTTTTCTGTTGACTGCTTCCATTTTTATAGAATGTTTCAAGTTGTTCTAAAATAGATGCATGTTTCTCCAAGTTATCTTGCTTGGCTATTATGGTATTAAAAATAGCCGATGCATCACGGTTACGAAGTATTTCGCTAAATTCATTGTATATTTCAGCACTAATAGTTGAGCCAGCATATGAATTGCCATATTTTTTCTTTAGATCTTCTATAAATGCTTTTTTCCTTTCAAAAAATCCAATGACACCATTTTTTAGCTTATCCTCATCTAAAGGAAGGTTTTCTGTATATACATCGCTCATGATTCTTTTTACTTGATATAGTACTTCCTCAGCAATTTTTTCTTTTTGCGTAATAACCATTGTGTCCAAGCCAACTTTATGAGATAAATCAGCTTTGAATTTGCCATCGGTATCATCGACATAATTATCATGTATATATATTTGGATTAAATTGTATTTCCACAAATAACCGATAATACCAATGATGTCAGTATCACGCCATCCATAGGGCTGTTTTGTAAACTTATCAACAATAGTTTTTACGGTTGTAGTTTTTATAAGCCTCTTATCATCTTTTATTAATTCGAATATTTCAAGATATGCTTGATAATTTGCATCATTAGTTATATCAACTTCTATTAAATCCGTTTTTTCTTCATTTAACATAATAGCAATTGATTTTTGATCTGGAAAATAATAATTTACAAGAGGCAATTTATAATACTGTTGCTTAATTAGTTCTTTCAATGCATCATTGATTCGTTCTTTCCCATCTTTTTGTTTAATATCAAGAACATTGCCACATAAATATATTGGAGCAGTTCTTAACGATTCTCTTATCAAATCTTCAGCACGTTTTCTTCTTTCGGATATTTCGGATGTTTTCTTACTCATTATTTCAGTCATAGCTACAGACATTGCTGAACTATTATTGCGTTTAAAAGTTTCGATTTTATTAGCGTGAATTAATTCTTCAATAAACAAACCATTTGTAAGATCAATAACTATTGTATTATTAATTGAATCTGTACAAAAATCAGTTTCAGATTTAGGCTTGGAGAAAAAAGAAAATACTTTAATGGTAAGACCTTCTTTACTTGAACCTCCATGTAATTCATTGTCTACATACCTATTTAATGAAAAATCATATTTCCCATCATATCTATATTTATTATTATCAAATATACGGTCAAATATTATTTCGTGAATGGTTCTCTGTATTTCTCCTTCGTTATATGAAGCTTTAATTATCTGTTTATTCACATCTTGTTCCGCATTAGTCAGGAAGTCATATTCATCTCCATTTTTTTGGATAAGAGTTTCTTCTTCTAATCTAATTAAAGCCTCCTGGATTTTAGTTTTTAAATCAGCTTTAATATCATTAATGTTTTCAACCATCATAGAAGCAAGACGATCTACTGTTTTAGGCATTTCCTTGACGTGTTTAATCATAAACAGCAGTCTAAGCACGCGCAATGAAAAAGAATCTAATCCAGCTCGGCGTTCTGCATTTGCAAACACAGTTTTTATGTCATAGTCAATAAATTCTTCTATTGTCGAATAAAAGCTATCAAAAGGAATAAGAACACTTGTATCTTTGTCAGCATATTCTTTACATGAATTCTGAAAGGCACTGAGTAAAGATCTTTCATTCTGTGATAAATGCTTACCCTCACTCATTCCATTTTCTCTAATTGCTTCAAATACTTTCTGTAATAGTTCAAACTGATATGAAACGAAAGGATACACCATACGAAATTGTGCTGCATCCGAATAACCTGTCCAAGTAGGTTTTGTTGGAAAATTAATGAGTTGTCCTAATTTGCTTTGATATGTCTCATAAAGCGATTCAAGAGGAGTATATGCAGTTTTCTTTTTTTCAAGAATACGCCTTTTGATTACCTCATCAGCATTTGCACCGCTAAGTAGAAGGCGTGTATCAAATCTGCCTTGAATTTTGGAAAAATCATGCTGCTTCTCTTTAGTGCTATCAAGCATTGCTTTTAGTTCTTGTTGAGATGTAACAACAACCCAAGTTTTACCATGACAATATTTTCCAAGATCTTCAACACATGTTTGCAAATCTAACATGAGTTGTGTATTGTCACCAATAAACTGTCCAACTTCGTCCATCAAGAATATAACTCTTGTTTTCTCTTTAATACAGTAGTTATTAACTATTTCAGCAAAATCCTCAGGAGAGGTTGTGTAATTATTAATTTGATCGTCTATATACTTCTTAGCACTTTCTTCTGTCATATTTCTTACATCCACAAGTGCTTTTATAATGCTATCACGATGTAAAAGAGCTTTACCACGCGTTGTTTTCCAATCTCGAGAAGAAAGCTTCTCAAATTTATTAATAAAACTAATAAGTGTTCCTTCAGAATCTAATGATCTTTCAAGATCAGCAACCCAAGGGTTAGAGCCACAGTAACCAATTGCGCCATTAAAAGCGCGTAACATAATATCTGTAATAGCCGTATTTTTGTTCTTAGCATTAGAATTAGCTTTGCTGGGAATAGTAAATATTACAACTTTATTCTTAATATTTGAACTTTTGTCAATATCGGCAAGAATCATTTTATCGTCTATCTTATCTTCAAAATACTTATATGGTAATTTATTAGCGATTTCTTTGTTTTCAAGTATATATCCTAATATTTTCAAGAAATGCGATTTACCAGAGCCAAAGAAGCCAGTAATCCATACACCCATTTTTCCTGTAGGAGTTGATATAGATTCACGGTATTTGCGAAAAAAGACTCTAAAACACTTTGTGATTTCATCGGTACATACATATTCCTCAAGTTCTTGTAACTTTTGTTCCTCGGTTTCGTTTCCTATAGTAACTACGCCTTCAATAGAACGCTCAATATCTTTTTCAAATAGATCTCTAATTATCATATGTCTTTTCTCCTTTCAACCAACGGAAATGCTCTGTAATAATTATCATCATCTAATCTTTCGAAAAGACTTAGTGTCATTTGATGTTTTATTTCATATCTTCCGGGATACATCATTACAACAGGATTATTCTTAAAAATACTTTGAAGATTATTAAGAAGTATATGGCTTCTAATAATAGGAAAAGCTTTTCCAACTCCAGTTATAAGAACTATTGATTTTCCGTCATCCACAGTTGTGCCTTTGAAATAATTTAACAGATCATTATCGTCTTCCTCAACTGAAATGAGAGGTTGAAAGATTTCTTTTAGTAATAACTCCTTTGAGTAGTCTTTCTCCATGTTAAGAATATCATCCATATATCCGTTATCGTTAATAATATTCAAAATCATTTCAAACAAGTCAAATTCAATTATGGCAGAGTTCCTTGATTTTATTTTTTTTATTTCTTGTCTGACAATCAACTCGTCTTTGGGATCGTAATCGAATATATAGAATTTAAAGTCGTTTGCAGTTCCAAACTGAGTCAATGCATCTACACTTATCATTCTATCTTCTAATACTACAAATCTTTCATTTAAACTTCTTTCAGTCATAATGAACTACCTCCGAGAGTTGCTTCCAAAAATGCAGCGTCACCAATAGAACAAATATGTTCAGCAATGTCTGGGTGAATAATCATTTTCTTAGTTTCTATTCTGCGACCTTCACGAATACCCATTCCTGATTCTACAAGGATATTTCTATAACCTTTAATTAGGCATTCTATGGTGTGTTGTCCCCATTTTGCAACATCACAGTTGCTTTCTTTTTTTCCTTGAACAAAAGAATCAAAATCATCGGGGGACAAATAGTTCCTTTCAGAAACTAATGATTCACGGTACTTTTCAAACAAGAATTCAAAAAATAGTAAATCAGTCTTAGAAATTGCATATACAAGTATAAATTTTGAAGTGGTAATATCTCCATTACAGAGATAATCCAGAAGGATATTATCCAAAGAACATAGTCTTTTATATGCTACATTTATAACTTCTCTACGTCGTTGTTCTGAATCAATCGAAACAGCATTGTTTATAAAGCATTCTAAATTAATTTCCTTCCAGGATTTACCTTCAAGCATCATTTTCGCTATTATCCTGGATACAGCATATTTAAAAGGCGTTTTCTTTATGGCAGAAGTGTATTTTTTCATATTCATCATTATACCTCTATCTTGAAAATAATAATAATTATATTATACCATAAAAAACTAAAATTCGCAACAAAAGCGTTCCTTTTGACATGCAAAAACGCAAGCCAAGATATTGTGCACTATGCACAATATCTAAGCTTAATATTGCAATATATCATATAAATCAAAGCTGATCACTTTTTTTAGAATTGCATGATGGACACAAGACTTGTCCATTCTCAATTTTGGTTTCTCCGCCCTTACTCCATGGTATTATATGATCTGCCTCCCAGTTATTCCATTCACAATGGGTACCACATATTTTACATATACCGTTTCCTCGTCTATAGATTACTTGACGTTGCGCTTCGTCAAAGTTTCTTTTAGGATCCTTTTGCGGAAGATTAGGAACTGTGGCTAATAAGTTTTCCTTTAAGAAATTATGCCTATATACTAATGAATCTTCTGCATCGGATGAATGCGATACACGTTCATGATATAACACAAGGCGTGTATCCTGATCTTCTGGAGCTTTCTGTTCATCTTCATTTCTTGTAGCTTCAAAATCAATGAACCATTTGGCTATATCTGCTTCTCGTCCTGCTATATTATAATTAGGCATTAAATCCATAATTAGTAGAAACAGTGAGATGACACTGTATCTTTTCAGTTCAGGCGATTCAGCAGGAAACATTTTATTTAGATAATCTAAAATACGAATTATTTTTTTTGCATCGGCAGATTGAGAATCAAAATTCTTGTATTTTTCATACATTCCATTGAGATCCTTGTCTTTTATATTACAAATTCGCTTACTTAAAGCCAGATGAGTCATTTGTGCAGCAATTAAATCATATGTAAATCTTGTATTTTTGAACTGAACTTTAGTAAAGAATTCATGCTTAGTTAATTCTCTTATAAAATCTCTCATTCGACCAGGCATAGCATTTCTTTTTTCTTGAGCTTTGAGTGTGGTTCCATTTTGTAATCTAAGGAACATCTCTCTTATTTCATCCTCGTCCTTATTATCTAAAATAACAAAGTCAAGACTATATCCGTCAATAATATCTGATATTTCTATATCAAGCTCAGAGTATTTTTTGTTTGCAATATCAATTCCTTTTATTGGTTCAGCGTCTTTTGGAAGAGAAAACTCGTTATCGTAAAACGACCAAATTGCACGTATTCTCTGCTGACCATCAATGACATCATATTTATCCTCTCCTTTTGCATGCAAATATATTTTTGGAATATCATAATCCCTAAGAATTGAGTCTATTAGTAATTGTTTCTGTGCTTTTGTCCAAACAGCTGGTCGCTGGTAATCAGGATTAGTATCTATTTTATTTCTCTTTTTTGAAAGAGTATATAATGCCCATGTTGCTTTTTTTAACATATGTGATTCCTCCTGCGATATTCTACTACTCTGTGTCAGATTTTTCATCTAAGCTATCTTTTAGCTTCATTCTTTGGTTTTGTGTTATGGTTTTTATTACTTTTTCTCTTCGGACATTCCTATCTCGAAGGAACTGTTAAACTTGTTCATACTCTTCATGGCAATTTTCATGGCATGAACAGCTTCTTCTGTGTTTTTGATTTCTTCTTTCATGCGCTTTTTCTCATCTTTATCAGCAACATCTGCTTTAAGTCGCAGTTCTACAAGATCTTTTTCAATATCCGCTATGTTGCGCACATATTGTTCATATACACTGTTTGAATACTCAATATCATGCTCATCATTGAGAAAAATCTCCCGAACAGATACCATAAGTTTGGCTGATTGGAGAATAGTTCCTTTTTTACCCATAACACTGACGGCTCCTATAGTACCTCCAACTCCAGCACCAACACCTAAACCGAGCAATGTACCACCGCCAACTATTGCCATTGTTCCACCTAACATTCCAGCACCACCAGCAGCAATTGCTCCACCGCCAATGTAAGCAAGACAGGCGCTTGTCAATGCAGCTCCGCTAAGACCGGCGAAGTTGGAACCTACCAAAGCGACAGCAATCGGACCTGCAAACATCCCTGCAGTTGCAACAAATGAAACAGTAATCACAGCAGCTATTGATACAGTTTTTAATGCGCTCTTCAGAACTTCATTTAGTTCACGAATGATTTTATTGTAGCTCTTGCGTAAGCGTTTTATATATCCTGTCTTATAATAGTTTTCAGAAAAGAAGGTATCAAGGAATTTATCTCCATTGGATTCACTATAACCAACAAGTGGTATATTGAGTTCCTTATACTTTTTGCTCGGAACTTCGTCACCCTTCTTATCTTTTTCAGTACTGAGAGGGAAATATGGTTCAAAAAGCATAGCTTCGAGAAGTACCAATCTGAACCAAGTCCCTTCAGGACTGTTTTCTTTAACTTTACTAATAAGTTCATCCTTGCTATACCAATGTAGTTCAGCACCTTCGATGCCGGTAAAATCTGCAAAACCGATACTCATATAATGTTTCCATTCTTCGAGCCAATCGGATTTAAGGTTTCGCTTTGTTGAAGAAGCATTAATATCATTAATGGTTTTGTACATTTCAAGGTTATAGAGGATTTCTGTTTGTTCCAATGTCAAACCAAACTTTTCAATATCCATACCTTCACCTAACCTTTTATAGATGTTATTGTCAGTCTGAGAATAAGTATTTCGCTGTATATCCTCATACATCTGCTTAATTTTCTTGACATCACGAATTTTTAGGAAATTAATCATTTCACTTCCAATAGCAATTGCAAATCTCCCTATTCCAATATAATTAACAGAAACAAAGTATTTCTGGGAAATCACGGCTTCAGCAATATCAACTGTAGTGAAAACTCCAGTTGCAACGGTCAACATTCTTGTCAGTGTAGGATTATCATATGGCTTGACTTTGTCAAAATCGATTTTGATAAGATCAGTAATGGAAGAAGCGTTTATATTTTTTATCTCAATAGCCAGTCGTCTTATAAAATAGAATGCTCTGACAAGGCTTTCGTTTGCAATTACAGGAAGAGCTTGCTTTCCTAATTCAATTGCAGCTCCTAATTCTCCTCTAAAATCAAACCAGAGGTCAGTTCCCTTGATTATCTTTCCATTCTCATCATGCTGAGCAAGGAGTGTACCGTTAAACAGCTTTGAAAGGAATAATGATAAGCGTGTATCTCCAACTTTTATATTCTTAAACACTGGCAACGCAGATAATTCCTTTGCCAATGACAGTATCGGTCCAGGTATACCTGTTCCACCTGATAATCCTGCAGTGCTGCTTGAACCAGCAATATCGCTAACAAGATGGAAAAACCATACTATAGTTCCTTTAATTATTTTGTCTGGAATGTTTTTACCAATGAACTTTTTGCTATTATCTGGAACTTTGAAAGTTTTAAAATTACCGTTAGTATCTGTTCCAAATGAGTATCCTGTAAACTGTGTAAGCAAAGAAAAAATTAAGCCGACAATTGTTGGATGATGTGCGAAATCACGCAGATGATGTTGAAGTCCGCCACCCAATTTAGAAGTATTACCGTCACTTGCAAGGGGAAACTTCTTCTCTAAAAATGAAACAGCTTCTTTTAGATTATCGCCCTTATATCCAAAAAGGTTCGCAGTCTTGGTAACAAATCCACTTATTTTTTCGTCTGCTATGTTGCGCCCTGAAGCCAGATTAAAATCGCCAACCCATAATATATCAAGCATTCCACAAATTACACCCGATGAAGCTGCAACAATATAATCAAGTAAATCTGCATGACTTGATAACAAATCAATCTCAGCATCAAGATCGTAAATTGCTTTCTCAAAGTCAGTATTTGCAATTATTTCGACATTTGGGACTACCTCTATCTTGAGTTTATCATCAAATAACAGACTCATATTATTCCCCCCCATTATATAAATAAAATACTTTCATATGTTTGGTGATAGACATTCTATTACATGTATATTTTTATACATTATAATTATATATCATTTATAGAGGTTTAACAATTATTGCTATTTAGAATTCATACTTCTGAAATAATTTTAGACGTAATAGCCAAATAAGCGTATGATCAATTAGTGAAACTCACAACGCAGTGTGAATAAAAATGGCTCTCCAATGGAGAGCCTGAATAAGATATATTGATATTATTACTCTGGAATTATATTATTGTCTATGACATCAATAAAAATTAAATCATTTTCATCAATGTCAAGAGCAATACCTTTCCAATACTCTTTTTTGCGATTACGCCTATCTATTATCTCTTTCCTTATCAATCGGGATTCTTTTATAATCATAACAATTGCATAGACTAATATCATATATATGACTATTAAAATAATACTGGCACTTATACGTTTTTGTAAAATAGTAGTTTTATCATTAAACGCGAAAATAAAGCAAAACACATTATAAATTTTGCTTATTGCTGGAATATGACCAAAAAGATACTCTTTTTTATTTAATAGAATATTTAGAGTAACATAAGGAAGAATAGATATAGCATAAAAAATCATTGTATAAATTGCTTTTTCTCTATCTCTTACTTGTTCAAAAAAAGGCTCGTCAAATGTAACTTTATCTTTATATTGCTTTTGTTCTAAATGCTGCTTAATATTGAGTTTTGTTCTATACCATCGAGGATTAAATGAAAGATTTATATAAACAACATTGAAAAAGAAACCTAATATGACAGTATTCATTACCGAATTATCAAAAATTGAATATGATAAAATAAGTGCAGTTACCAATAGTACAGCTTTCCATTCCTTTAAACAAGAAATTATGGCATATACCCCTATTACAAGTATGGATAATATCGCAAATAACTTTGGGAATAATAATACGCCAATTAGCCAAATAATAAGAGCTGTGATAAATGCACGTTTTTTTCTTAATCTAAGTTTTGGATGTTTCATGATACAATTATACTCCTTTAATACTATATTCCTAACTTCTTTACTATTTGATAGAATCGATTACGTTTAATATCAAGTTTTTTCATAGTTGCAACCGCGGTCTGTTCACCGTTGCGCCACTTCTTACACTCAGCTCTGAACTTATCTTCATTGAAAGGAATAGGTTTACGTCCTTTGTATTTTCCTTGCTGCTTCGCAATAGCGATTCCCTCACGCTGCCTTTGCAAGATAGTTTCTCTTTCAAGCTCTGCCAGAGCTGCAAAGATTGTAAGCATAAATCTTCCTTGCGGAGTTTCGGTATCTACGCTTTCCTTCAGGCTTATAAGACCAACACCTTTATCGGTCAGCTCCTGAACGATCTGCAACATATCTCTTGTACTTCTCGCAAGTCGGGAGAAGTCTGATACAACAACCACATCACCCTCACGAACATAATTAAGCATAGCTTGCAGTTGAGGTCGATTTGTGTCTTTACCGCTCATTTTATCAATGAAAACTTTCTTTATTTTGTCAGTATAACCTTCAAAGGAATGAAGCTGCCGTGCTTCATTTTGTTCTTCAGTTGAAACACGGGCATAACCAATATATGTTTTATCCATATAGTAAAACTCCTTTCTGTCCTGATAGAGCATACCCTAACAGGAATGCAATAGAGTGTCCTATTAAGATGTACTTCCTTATTTATAAACGTCCTAAAATAACAGACCACCTTAAAAGGACTATTTTTCTTATTATACCACAAGATAATAGCCAAAGCAACTGCTTTGGCGTAAACGCCAACCAATATATAGACCATCGATAATGAAAGCAGCCAATATCACAAACGATATTGGCTGTTAACTTTTTAGGCATGGAAGAGTGCGCTTACACTCTTCCTTTATCCTGAATCATTATTATCCTGTAAGAGCAGATATCAAGTATGGAATGTGGATCTCTATAGATAGGAATACATATATGAAAAACGGCTCCGAGCGTGCAACTCGGAGCCGTTTTTTTCTCAGAAGTTATCGATCACATCGGTTATCTTCCATTTTCCATCTTCCTTAACAACTTCGACCACTACTGTATCCTCAGCACCGTAATCGTTGTTTTTTATCTTTATAGAGTAACCGTTGCCGTTATCAACTACAACAGGATCCTCATCCTCAAATGAATATCTGCCGCCAATAGGACGATATTCGATGTAAAGCTCTCCGTTAACATCTATGCACTTAGGATGCTCTGTTCCGAAGAGGAAACCATATTCGTTATCAAGGAATTGTTCTGTCATATGTATCCTGAGATAATTGCGAACATCATCTGTTGTTTTATAATAACCATCAATGGACTTATGATATACTGTTCCATCATCAGTTTTGTATTCAGCATTCATATCTGTATTCACACCGGTGCCGCACATAAGACGATCGGCAAAAGCAAGTGTATCTCTTATATCTTTCGCTTCGGGAACATTCGGAGGGAAGTCTTTACCGGAAATGTTTCTGCAGAAAGTCATACCGCCCTCATCTTCAGAGTATATCTCATTAAAAGGCTTTTCAGGGCAAACAAATCCCGTCCATAATGTATTATCAGGCTCATAGAATGAATACCAGTAAGTTTTACTGCCGTCAGGATGTTCCTCAGCATCTATTTTTATAGTACCAAAACGTGTGCCGCCATATATGTATTTTAAAGAGAAAGAACCGTCATCATTGACTGTCAGGATATTGCCTGTATCATTCTGCACCCATTCTCCGACAAGATCGCTTACCGAATAATCCGATCCCGAGACATCATCTGATGATGTTGCCTGAGCAGTTGTTGTTTCTGAGCTTCCAGCATTAGCAGTTACTGTTGTTGAAGTGCTTTCTGAAGTAGTGGTTGCAGCGGTGTTGTTCTTCTTGTCGCTATTTTGCTGATCTGAATTGGTCTTTCCACAGCTTGCCAGAGTACATACTGCAAGCATAAAAGTCAAAGCGATTTTTAATTTCATTCTTTTCATTATCTATAATTCCTTTCTGATATAGCTTTGCCGTAAAAATATTATATCATGTTACGTTAAATAAATCAACTGCGATACAATATTCGTTTTATACAGCCTTTCATAAACTAAGAGTTACGCAAAAGAACGGTTCAATATGAACCGCTCTTCTTTTTATATGAAAAATCCTCCATGTGCCGATACTTTGCCTTTCGGATGTAAGCGCAGCACTTTTTCGTGCCATTTCTTGTATGTGCACTACCGACTTTGCTGTGGGAATCTAATTATCCCTTAAAACAACAAAAAACACTGATGAACATTACATCCCCAAAAATTGTTATGATTTTGACGGTTCAAGAGTATTTACTCTGTGAAGCAGGAATTCCTGAATCAATAATGCATCGTTTGATGTTAGGCCTTTACTTGCTATATCTACATCACCATTTGTTTGCCCCTGTACTGTTATAGCATTAGGAGCTGTACCGCCAAGTCCGTACTTATTCGGATGTTCTTCTTTATCGAAACAATTGACTGTTAATCCAATTATTTCAGACTCTCTTAACCCTGTTAAAAGCGCAAATACAAATATATCCCTCTTTTCGTGATATTTAATCCTTTCAAAGAATTTTATAATTTGTGCATCCGTTAAGGGAGTAGGTGGTGTCCTTTCGATATTAGGTAACACAGTTCCCTGAGCAGCATTAAATGGCACGCATCCCTGTGTAACTGCTACACTTAACGCTTTATGTAAAACACCATGAATGTTTTTTATTGTTTTGGCATTTAACGGCTCTGGTATCTGATAGCCTATAATTAAACTATTGATAAATAACTGTACATCATCGGCTGTCAGATCTTCAAGCCTCATATCTTTAAAAACTCGCTTAAAATGGTTGTTTATTACGTATTCATATGAACTACGTGTTGAGTCCTTTAAATTGTTGGCTCTCGTTGACAACCAGTATTCACACCACTCAATTAATGTCGTCTTCATGGGTTCATATCTGGGAATATTGCTGATGCTTCGCATATACTCCAGTACATCTTGCTCTTTATTTGCCTTCTTTTTCATAGCGTACCTCCAAAATCTCATTTATTCGGGGAATACCCCTTGAAAATTATAGCATATAATAAAAAAGCCTGATATTGACTAAACACTTAAAGTTTCAGCAAATATCAGACTTTTTCAAAAAAGTACTTGATTTAATTTGGTGAATATGATATAATTAAATCATATATTATTAGGCGTTTTAAACAATAATTTTGGCTGGGATCGTTTGAAGAGGGGGTGGCTACCCTCCCTTCAAATCCTTCCACCCCAACTCATATTAAAAGCTCACGCAGTTGCGTGAGCTTTTTGTTTACATTAGGCTGCAAACGCCCCGAAGCAAGACTTCGGGGCGCTGTTTTTATATAGTCTTCAGCTGCTTCAACAGCTCGTATATAAGTTCCTTTTTGGCAAGTCCCTCTGAAAAAGCCGTGGCACCGCCGCAGGCTGTTCCCAGCTTCAATGCGTAGTCAAGGTCATTCTCGGCAGAGCCTGCCACAAAGCCTGCCAGCATGGAATCACCTGCTCCAACGGAATTCTTTACCGTACCCATACAGGCTCCGCACTTTATGAGCCTCCCGTTTTCCGAAAGGAGTATAGCTCCGCTGCCCGCCATGGACACCAGAACATTACGAGCTCCCATAGCCTGTAATTTCACGGCATATTCCACAACTCCGTCATATGTTGAGATGTTGACGCCGAATATCTCTCCCAGCTCGTGGTCGTTGGGCTTTATGAGAAAAGGCTTGTACTTCAGCACGTTAAGCAGAAGCTCCCCTGCCGCATCGACTACCGTGCGTATATCGCGGTCGGACAGCATTTCAAGTATCCTTTCATACACATTTGACGGCAGACTGTTTGGGATACTTCCTGCAAGTATGAGGGTATCGCCGTCTCTGAGCTTATTCAGCTTTTTGAAGAGCTCCTCAAGAGCTTCGTCATCTATGTGAGGACCCTGCCCGTTGATCTCTGTCTCCTCAGCAGCCCTTATCTTTACATTTATACGGGAGTTGCCCGATTTGAGCCTTACGAAGTCCGCATCTATTCCCATTGCTTCAACGCCCTGCTCGATAGCCTCTCCCGTGAAGCCCGCCGTAAAGCCCAGCGCCTTTGAGCGCACTCCAAGCTCCGCAAGCACAACAGATACGTTTATGCCCTTGCCGCCGTAGAATATCTTCTCCGAATCGGAGCGGTTCACGCTGCCGAGGGCAAGCTCCTGCATCTGCACAACATAGTCTATTGCAGGATTGAATGTTACAGTATATATCATGTTCATCTACCCCTTGTTCTGAGATATGGCAAAAGAAAAAGCGTTTACTCATGGTAAACGCTTCCTTGGTGCGAGTAATGGGACTTGAACCCATACGTCTCTCGACACACGCCCCTCAAACGTGCCTGTCTGCCTATTCCAGCACACTCGCATTGCAGTGTTTCGTGACTGCTTTAATATTATATCAGAAAAAACATGGCTTGTCAAGCGTTTTTTCAAAAAAAATTTCAGATTTTTTAGTTAACATAAAAAATAATATTTCGCAGTATTGACTTTCACTCCTCTTTGGTGTATAATATTATCTGTTGATGCTGATGTGGCACAGTCGGTAGCGCAACGCCTTGGTAAGGCGTAGGTCGTCGGTTCAAGTCCGATCATCAGCTCCACGCAAACAGCGTGAAATAGGCGTTTCTTCTATGTGAGGAAACGCCTATTATTTTAATTAAATGCAAAAATGTCATTAATCTGTCATTGTTACTATAAGAAGCCATGAGAAGATGTCACAGAATACAGCACATAACAAAAGATAAATATTTTATGTTCAGACAATGACTATACTCAAAAATAACCTCCACTAATTGTGGAGGTTATTCTAGTTAGTTATTTATTTAATCCTTAGACTCTAAACTAAATGCCGTTTTATTCATAATCATATTTTGCTGTTATAATAAGCTCTTATTTCGTTTATCAGAGTAGTAGCTTAACATAAAAACAAACATAGCTGTATTCAAACATTTGCTACCCAACCTGAATAATTATCCCAGCTTCCGTTTGGGGCATCTACTGAAATAATATGATACCATATATAACCATTTTCAGTAACAGACTGATCATATGTTACAACACTGCTTTTAGCAAGTGCACCTATCTGAGTTCCTGAAATACTTGCACTATTACGAACCTTTGCGCCATTTGAAGATTTAATTATATATATTGAGGAATCGCCTGAATATTTATATATGATCTGCACACATACTGCACGAGTTGCTATATCATTTGGAGCAAGCTTATTATTGCCTTTACCTGATAATATGCCCTGTGAAATAGCCCATATCATTGGAGTAAGTGCCCAACTGCTCACATTTTTTCTGTCATCGAATTTATCCAAAGCATTGCTTGGAGCATTGAACGGACGCTTCTTAAATTTCATCTCATAGTTATACAGCATGGTTACAAACTGTTCCCTTGTGATTTTATCGCCAACGCCGAATTCACTTCCGTATCCATTGGCGATTCCCCAATGATAAGCGCGCATTATAGGTGTTGTATACCATTTATATTTTTCAACATCAGTATAGCAATTATCATAAATATTATAATACTTTTATGGATCATCTGTCATGTTAAAAAGGACTGTGATAAACCGCTCTCTGGTCAATTCATTATTTGGACTAAAAGTATTTGCAGAAATTCCAGTCATAATTTATTACATTGCTTCGACTTATACAGGTTTAAGGCATTACCAATAATATTGAATATACTAAATAAAAGAAAAACATAAATGTTTTTATTTGATGCCAAAATAGCCGATTATATACTCCTGAAATTCTGTTGTATCCCACTAGTCTTAGTCGTGAAACTCAAACCGTCCCTTTACATAGCTTTTTCCATTTCCAGTATTACCAATCCCGTGATATTTGGGGTCAGAATTGAAATATGCATTTATGCCAATTGAATACAAAAATATAAAAACAGCCGCACAGCGAATCAGAACAATTATAGTCTGAAGTTACTATGCGGATTGAAAATAATATCAAACTTGGAAATAATAATACTTTTACTCATCATTATTTCTCTTCTTTATCATTAATCCTATAATTAGGAGCAAGATACCACTTGCAGATAGTATTATAACAGCCATCCAAGGCTGACCTGTCTGTGCAAGAGGTGGAAGAGAAGTAACGGATGTCTGCGGAACAGTCATAGTTGTTTTTGCTGAAGTATTAATCAGATACGTTGTCGAAAAGTCGATAGAAGTAGCAGTTGTTATATCTGTTACGATTGACGAAGTTTCTATGGAAGTATAGCAGTTTTTTATAATATACTGTGTGCTATTGAAATCGATCAGGACAGTATAGTTTACAGGGATATTACGTTCAACAACATACCATTTGTTTGAATTATCAAGGTCTGTCCAGTGATGCTCCCATTCATTATCTGTATTCAGTATTACAGTATCATAAAGCTCACCGTTTTTGAAAAGATCAACGGTTACATTGGGTGGATATGCAACACTTTCGGAAGTATCATTTATCCATACCTTTCTGACTGTATATGACATTTGTTCACTGCTGAGAGCGGCGTACTTGAATTTTGGAAAAGCGTCGTAGCTAAATGATACATCGCTGTCTCTTACTTCAAGAATAAGAGAAGAAGCAACATAGCAGGTGTAATCTATTTTCAGGTTTTTACCGACAGCAAGGTATACGCCTCTGCTTAAACTGTCGAAAGACAGCTCACCTGCTCCGTCGGTCACACCGCTCATTACGGGTGATATATCATCGGCAACTGCGTAGCTTTCAAGAGTTTTTGCTATCTGTTCAACATTTTCTTCAGACAGATCTGACATATCGACTGGATAATCTGAAAAGGCTCCACTAAGAACGATTTTATCAATATGACGTTCACCGATTCTGTAAAGATTCCATTCCATCCCTGTAAGTATTATGTCATCATTATGACATATCAGCTTTATTGAATGAAGCTGCTCGCTTTCGCCGATACATTGATTTGGAATGCAAAAAGCGAAACAAAGAAGCAATGACATTATAACTGTCC
Organism: Ruminococcus flavefaciens AE3010; assembly: GCF_000526795.1. NCBI lineage: Bacteria > Bacillati > Bacillota > Clostridia > Eubacteriales > Oscillospiraceae > Ruminococcus > Ruminococcus flavefaciens. Next base: position 2,989,300 of record NZ_JAGT01000001.1, on the reverse strand, counting down.
CCAAATGTGAAAATACGCTTTTTTTGATTAACATCAGATCACCTCTTTTATAGGCATGGGGTATCATTATGATATATACATAATGTATATAAAAACAACTGTAATACAAACGCTTAATTATATAGCACTCTTTTTGATAATTTACTTAATTTTATAGAGACGATAGGCAGAAACTTTCATACATTCATTATACTTTCAAAATAAGCTGCAAATCAATCAGATAATATTAATAATCATTAAATAAGCAGAATTTCAGCGATAAGTACAATCAAATTCACTGTGCTTTGGTAAAAGCTTACAACTCGTATGGATTTGTATTCAGTAATAAGTCGATAGAATCCTTATGGTAAAAAATGTCATGTATATTGGAATTTGTATATTATAGTCGTTTGTTACGTTGTTGATTTTGACAAACTCCAGCACATTCTATTAGCTGATTTCAACAAATATTTTTTCTCATATGTTAATAATATATTAGAATTGTTGACATTGTTTTAAAACAAATGGTATAATACAGATGTTAAACATGTAATGAAATGCTATATTTAATGGAGTAACTAATTATGACTGATAAGGAATTCAAACATTTAAAAAGAAGCGATCTGATATATATAATATATGAATATCAGAAGAAACAAGAGGAGCTTCTGAAAGAAAATGAAGCTCTCATCCAAAAGCTTAAAGATAAAGAATATAAAATGAGCAATGCAGGTTCTCTTGCAGAGATTTCGGCTAAGCTCAACGGACTTTTTGAAGCTGCACAGCAGACCGCCGATGACTACATAAACCAACTTGAGGGTACTTCACTGGAAGAGGCAAAAAAGAAAGCTGATGCCATTATAAGGGAAGCTGAGGAAAAGGCAAAGCAGATCATTTCCGAAGCAAAGAAAAGCTCCGTAAACAATGATAATAAATATTAAGGGAACGATTATTATGCGGGCAAAGATAAAAATAACAGAGTCTATGCCATCTGTTGAGCAGGTGGAGAACGAACTGAAAAATATAAGATACAGAAAAAAATTTAGGAGCACGCTTTTCAGCACAGTATCTATTCTTATTGTTGTTGCAGCATTTGCAGTGCTTGTATCAACTTTATTTTTTCCTGTTGTACAGGTTGCGGGAAGCAGCATGGAGCCGACTTTAAAAGAGGGGGATGTCCTCATACTGATAAAGTCGGATAATGTATCGTATGGTCAGATGTGCTGCGTTTCGTGGCAAAACAAGTCTCTTCTTAAACGCGTTGTCGGACTTTCAGGGGATGTAATAGACATGGACAGCGACGGAAATGTCTATGTCAACGGAGAGCTTCTTGATGAACCATATGTGGAAAAAAAGGAGCTCGGAAGATGTGAGATCGAATTTCCGTATCAGGTACCCGAGGACAAGATATTCATACTCGGCGATCAGCGCGAATCTTCTGTGGACAGCAGAAGCTCCGCCATAGGCTGTATTGGAAAGGATCAGATTGTCGGCAAGGTACTCTTTAAGGTTTGGACCAAAGAATAATTCAGAAAGGGGACGCTGAAATAGATGAAAAACTATTTCGACAGTTTTTATGAGTTAATTCATAAAAACAATGTTAAGCGACGGCGAATGGTATCGTTGCTGCTTGTGCTATCAGTATTCGTTTCTACAGGCGTCCTCTGGGAACTGCGTGATACAGTAATCACCATGGTAAATGAGCCCATCTGTGGCATTGAGGAGCATGAGCACAGCGACGAATGCTATGAAAGAGTCCTTGTTTGTGGACTTGAAGAAAACGCTGAGCATATTCATACGGATGATTGTTATGAAAAGGTGCTTGTATGCGGTCATGATGAGCATTTGCACACAACTCTCTGCTATACCGATGAGGAACTCACTGAAGAGGCATCAGAACCTGAGGATAATGTTGTCAGACTTAATTCCGAGGAATTAGCTGAAAGTGAAGAAACAGACTCCGAAGAAATGCTGCTTTCCGAATTTAGTGATGACAGTATGAACCTTATGCTTGACAACGATTCATTTAAAGCGCTGGAGGGCGAGACGCTTGATCCTGCAAATCCGGTACCTCTGACAAATACCATAGATAATATCGCAAAAGGTATCAAGTTCACGCTGTTCGATTACGGTGATGCCGATCTTGAAGCAGCGCAGAACAATTATAATATATCATGGGATTCAAAAAACAACCAATGGGTACATAATAACGTCAAAAAGGTAGGAATAAACACTGGAAGAGATTCTGGCTCAGATATCATGTTCTTTGCTTATGGTACACCTGCTTTTACAGGAACCTTAAGAGATGATGATGATACTAATAATCCACAGAATGTATATACAAGAGTTGATCCTGATAAGAATAACTATTCTGGTGATTACAATACTTTTGGAACGACGTACCCTTCTCCTATGTCCGGAAACAGACCTGTTCAGGGCATAGTCAATGATACACTTGATGCTAATGGTTATCCCACGATAAAAGGTTCAAATAACAGTCTTGCATACTTATTCAGCCCGACTGTTACAGATTCTGATAAGGCGTATAAGTCTGTTTACACAGATGTCAACCATCTTCTGCAGCAGGACACACAGGGACATCTTTATTATAACAGTAACATGAACTATGCTTACTATAATAAGGACACCCATGATTTTACTGTTTATGATCGAACATTTGATATCGTAAACGGAAATCACCATTTAGGTACTGACATAGACGTTACTACCGGCGAGACCTATGCAAGCGCCGTGGAGGGTGGAGACCAGAATTCAAAACTTGGTGACAAGGATCCGGGATTTAAAATAGGATTCTTCCCTTTCGATGATTATGATTACAGCAAAAAGGATCCTAATTTTGATACAAAATCCGGCGGTACTTATAATCACCACTTCGGCATGACTATGGAAGCCACATTTATCAATCCGGAGCCTACATCCGCAAACGGTATATCAAATGATCCTGTTGTATTCAAGTACAGCGGTGATGATGATATGTGGGTATTTGTAGATAATAGACTTGTTCTTGATATCGGCGGTATACATGAGCCTACAGGCGGTATGATCGATTTCACAAACGGAATTGTGTGGGTACAGGATAACGCTGAAGGAAAGCCGTTAACCTCTGATGATGTGACCGTTGAAACCATTGAAAAACAGTTAACGGCAAAAGGTTATGATTTTTCAAAACTTCCTATGCCGACTATCATTGACAATAATACCGCAAGTACCACTATCAGCAGTGAATCAAAATGGATAGTTAAATCTTTGGGTGATTATTTTGATGGCGTAGAAGATTGGGTGTATACTGGTGGAGAAAGCTGGAGCCGATACGGTCGTCATGATATAAAGATGTTCTATCTTGAGCGAGGCGGCTGTTATTCAAACCTTGCAATGGAGATCAACCTTCCGACAGTAAAGCCTCTTGCGGTAACAAAGACCGTTGATTATAAGGGCCATTTCTCAAATGATTATGACAATAAGGAATACAGCTTTACTGTATACGAAATGGTAAACGGAGTTCCTCAGCCGGCTGATTTAGGATATGGAAACGACAATCCATTTACACTGAAAAGCGGTCAGCGTAAGGATATCTATAGCTTTAACGAAACCAAAGAACTTTTTGTTGTCGAAACAGGTGTTGATCCGAATATATTCTCCCGTGTCGATGTAAACGGAGACGAAAAGCCCATAACCGACGAGGGCATTTCCAGCGGTGATGTCACAGCACTGAGTGTGAACAATCAGTACGACTTCAAGAATACAATCAAAGACGAAAGAACAAATTTTGAAGTTCAGAAAGTCTGGGATGATGTTGAGAATTCTAATCTAACGCACACAGCTGTATACTTCAAGCTTTACCAGACCGATTCGGCATCGCCTGATCAACGTAAGCCTGTCGAGTTCAACGGCAATATGACATTTGCTCTCAATGCTGATAATTCATGGAAGTATCAGTTTAATAATCTTCCGTCAATATACGGAAGCCATGTATATACATACAGTGTTGAGGAAGTTGAAGTTCCTTCAGGTTATGAAGTTGCTTATTCAACAGATTCCGACGGCAATCTGTTAATAACAAACAGAGATACAAGGAAATCAAAACTTTACCTTAAAAAAGAGTGGATAAACGCAACAAGCGAAGAAATGAAGCCTGTTGAAATCACACTGAAGCGTAAGAAAAAGCTTATTACCAGCAAGTCTGCCACGATAACCGTCAATCTGCGTGATCCCGGAAACAATCTTATCAAGTCATCAGGTGAAATACCTGTATATCCTGGCGGTAGTGCTGAATTCAAGCTGAGCGTTCCCGGTAATGTACAGTATTATGAAGCTAATGCAGATGGATACAACAATCATTATTACAAGCTTTCTTCAACGGATATGAATTTTGAAGATCTTGGAAATAATATTTTCAAGGTTTCAGATTTACAGTCAGGAGCAAATACGGTAGATATTAAAGTGTATACCGAAGAAGCTGATGACAGCCTGTTGCTTTTGCATCATTCTTTTACAAGAACTACTGACGGTTGGGAGCCTCAGGGAGATGTTTTGGTAGAAACAAGCGGTGTTGATGCATTTGCAAAAAAAGATGGTCTGCTTGTAAAAGAACGAACACGTCCTTCGCAGGGCGCAAGGCTGTTCCTTGATCCTAAGATATTCAAGGCAGGAAAGACTTATACATTCAGTCTGGGAGTTTTTTATAATGACAGATGGATAAGTACTGAAGATGGAAATGAATCAAATCCTTCTGAAGCGATGTTTGTCATGACATTGAATGACGGACTTGAAAAGGAGGACTTTAAGAGCTATCACCGAGTATCAGCGAAAACTGTTCAAAAAGGTCAATGGGATAAGCTGACAGGTACGATCACTTTGCCTGAGAATGTCAACCCTTACGGTATGTATCTCCTGATAGAAACAGAGGCAATAAACAAAACATTTCCAGCGTCATTCAGAATGGACGAGTTTATAGCCATAGAGGGATATAAAAACATTGAGGTTGAAGCAGGCACAGGTGTTGTTACTGTTCAGAATAGTGTCATTTATAATGCGGATTTTAATGTTGATACGCAGAATTGGACTAAATTTGCAAATGATGATCTGAGCCTATCAATTAGTAATGCTAACAATAGTACCGATTACCATTTGCTTGTAGAAGGAAGAGAAGAAACATTTCAGGGCGCTAAGTTAAATCTGTCATTTTTAGAACCAGGTAAAAAGTATGATATTCATGCGGTAGTATCAGGAAATAGTAACTCAGGTAATCATACGTATAAAATTACGTTTAATGATGGAAACGGAAAAAATAGGCCTGTCTGTACTTCAGATGTGGTTACAGGGTATAATTGGGCGTTTATGGATAATCATTCATTTTTAATTCCGTCCAATGCTAATCGAAACGAAATGTTTATGTATGTTGAGTCAAATGACATTACTCCGTATAGAATATATCAGTTCAGAATTACGGAAGAACCTTTAACTCAGGATAAACCTGGTTATACTCTTACAGACGGTGTCTACACCTCAAACAATAACCTTTATACAATTACCTTGCAGGAAGGCTCGGTAGCAATGAAGGATTTTGAGGAAGACGCTGGCTGGTCAAAGACCATATCACTTGGCGGAACAGATCCATGGAACTGGAACAGCACCAAATCCCAGCTTAAAGAAGATGAACATTATCGTTACATCTACTATGTAGGTGGTGAAACAGTTAACGGTGCAACTCTCAACGAAGACTACATTCTTCTCCCTGTGGAGAACCAGTATGTAGCTTCAAACGATGAAACGACACCGATACTTGTGAAAAACAAGAGTATTCGCTTTAAGCTGCCGTCAACAGGCGGAAGCGGACCGGGAAGGATATACTTCCTCGGAGGCATATTCACAGTAATTGGAATTTTAAGCGGATCCGCTTTGTACAGGCGCAAAAGGAGGCGATCGTGAGATGGCTTCTGTAAAATGATACGGCGGATTAAAAAATACTTTTAAAACGGAGGTAAAAATATGAAAAAACATAAGAAATATGTAGCTATGCTTACAGCAGGTCTGTTAGCGATAACTCCTTTAGCTGCAACAGGAATGACAGTCTTTGCAGCTGATACAAATTCGATATCTATAACTGCTAAAAATGCAGGAACGCATAATTATAATGCATATCAGATATTCAAGGGTAATCTTAGCGGAAGCGGAACAACAGCTGATCCTTATGTGCTCACAGATATTCAGTGGGGCGATAATGTATCAGGTGCGACCTTCCTTTCAGCTCTTAAAGCAGCTGATGAATTCAAAATTGATCATGATAACGATGCCGAGACTGATAAAGTAAGTGTTTTTGCATCAGCAACTGATGCAGCAGGTGTTGCTGCGGTTCTTGAACAGTATGCTGATAACAGTGATTTTGCGGTTGAATTTGCAAAATTTGCAGGTACTCATCTGACAGGAAACGCCTTGAAATCCGATAATACACCTGATAATACAACAAAAAAATATGAGCTTACCGAACTTGCCGCAGGTTATTACCTTGTTAAGGACGAAGCAGATATTACTCAAAATAATCCGCGCACTCTTAATCTTTTAAAGGTAGCAGGTAATGTCGATTTAACGACTAAGGAAGACCTTCCTACGCTGGACAAAAAGATAGTTGAAAATTCTGCCAAGACTGATCATAATGAAGCAAGCATCGGTGATACAATAAATTATGAGCTTACATCAGTGGTTCCTTCTATGATAGGATATGACAAGTATTTCTTTGTTATCAACGATAAGATGTCAACTGGTCTTACATTCGATAATAGCAGCGTTAAGGTTTATATCAATAACGTACTAATTGATAATTCATATTACAGAGTCGATGAAGGCAACGCTGCTAAAGTTGGAGATGTGCAGTATACATTCCAGATAGTAATGAAGGATTTCATTCAGCATAAGGCAAAAGCAGGACAGGAGATAAGGGTGACATATTCGGCAAAGCTGAATGAGAATGCTGATATTACAAGTACAGGTAACCCCAATAAGGTATTCCTGACATATTCAAATAATCCTAATGTGGATGCGGTCGGTGAAAGTGACACCAATCCTGATGAGCCTAAGCCGGGAACACCTCCGAGTCCTGATACTCCTGATGAGCCGAATGATGATTATACTGATCCTGTAGGTGTTACTCCATGGTCTGATGTTAATACTTTTACTACCGCTATCAAGATCATAAAGGTCGATAATTCCACACCTCCAAAGCCACTCAAGGGCGCTGAGTTTACATTAACAGGAACCGATATGAACATAGTTCTTGTATCTGAGGATCAGTTTACAGAAAATGCAAGCGGAACATATTGGAAGCTGAATGACGGTACATATACGACCGTAGATCCTGGTACGAGTGGTGTTGATCAAACAAAATATGATAACACAACGAAAAAGTATATAAGAACTACTGTATTCACACAGAAAGGTAATCTTCCAACTCATGTAGATGTAAAGGGTTATGTCGATGATGATGGTTATATCATATTCAAAGGTCTGGGGGCAGGTACATATACACTTTCTGAGACCAAAGTACCATCAGGATATAATAAAATTGATGATATTACGATAACAATCAGCAATGATAAGGCAGCAAATGCTTTTACAAAAACTGATCCAAACTGGAAAGTTACAAAGCAGGTCGGTTCAGAAACTGCGGTAGAGCTGACAGATAGTGATAGCGATAATATTTATGAATTGCAGGTTATAAATGCTAAGGGCAATACCCTTCCTTCAACTGGTGGTATGGGTACAAAGCTGTTTTATATCATAGGAAGTCTTCTGGTGGCAGGTTCAATAGTTCTTTTAGTAACAAAGAAGAGAATGTCTAAAGAAAACTGAGCAAATCAAAAAACACAGCAATAATGTGAACTTTTCGTGCAGCAGAGTTTCAACTGCTGCACGAAAACTTAATACAAGGAGCTTTTGATGAAGCGTATCATAATAAAGTCGCTGCCTTTTGTGGCATTGATCATAGGTTTAGTTCTTATATTGTATCCTACGGTAAGCGAGCATATAAATGCTTTGCATCAATCAAAGGCTATACAGGTTTATAACGATATATCTGATTCTATGAGCAATGAACAGCACGACCAGATAATTGAAGCAGCAAATGAATACAATAGAAAACTGTTATCTGCTGAAAGTCCTATACTGGAACCTGATATAATACCTGGATATAGAAATACTCTTGATATTACAGGTACAGGTACAATGGGATATATTACGATAGAAAAGATAAAGGTGGAACTGCCAATATATCACAGCGTAGATGACGATGTTTTACAGGTCGCAGCAGGACATCTTCCGGGAACAAGTCTTCCTGTGGGTGGCAAAGGAACACATTCCGTCCTTTCGGGACATCGCGGACTTCCCAGTGCAAGGCTGTTCACCGATCTTGACAAAATGGAACAAGGTGACATTTTTCGTATTACAGTAATGTCCGAAGTTTTAACGTATCAGGTGGATCAGATAAAGGTAGTTAAGCCGTATGAGATCGATGACCTTGCAATTGATCCAAATAAGGACTATTGTACGCTATTTACATGTACTCCATATGGCGTGAATTCACACAGGCTTCTCGTCAGAGGTGTCAGAGTTGAGACTAAAGAGGAATACAAAACTTATATTGCAAACGATGTATTTATTGTATCGCCGCTTATTGTAGCTCCTGTAATCGCTGCACCGATATTACTTGTCCTTTTGATCCTGCTTATGGTCAAAGGTGGCAGAAAAAATGATACAGCCGACAAATTTAAAATATGATACTGCTGTATGTGGCCGTATCCTTGGGCCATAACCAAACCTCATATTCTGCTAAAAAATATAGAAGTTCCACATGTATAATAAAGGCGACTATCACCATAAGATAGTCGCCTGTTTTCTTTATTTATTCTGCCACGCCTTTATTCTATCACGATAAAATGCAATTTGCTGTTTTGGGGTACAACTTGAACACTCCATATCTAATTGTATCTCTTCAAGATACCTATACAAAGTCATTCGTGATATGTCATGCTGCTTTGCAAACTGTGTATGATTAAGAGCACCGCCAAACATTTTGAGTTCCTTTAAAATAGCAATTCTAAGCTCATAGCTTTTTATTGTTACGAACTTTTGCCCTGTTCTTGCTGCTCTGATCTTGTCACCTGCTCCCTTTGCTGCCATTCCCTGTGCTGTCCTCTTTCGCAGGTCATCAACTTCCTTTTGCGCCTGCTCAAAAGCGAGCTCTATCTGTTTTATCGCTAAATCCCTTTGATAATCCTCTAATGCAGCAATAATAGAATTTATAAATTTATCTGTTGCTTTATCGCCTGTGTCCGAGACTGATGCTATTTGTTTCTCCAAAGTCGCCTTGAATACTGATGTATCAATGTATCTCTCATTCAAAAACACAAGCTCCACGCCTTTATTATACCACGCAAAATACTGTTCGATTCCCTCAGCTGCGTTACGGCTCATTCGTGATACACTATCAAATACGATTGTAACATTGTCGCCCTTGGCTATATCCTTATCCACTGCCTTTAAAAGCTTTTCAAACTCCGGACGGCTCAATGTAGTTCCTGTGTATTTATCCTCAAACTGAATCGAACTCTCACCTTTAAGATATGCCATGATATTATCAATCTGCCTTTGTACATTCTGCTTTTGTGTGCTTACTCTCACATAACTATACACTCTATTAGCCATAACGACATCTCCTCTATTATATATTCGTAACTTTTAAACATTCGTTTATATGTTGCAATTATATAATAGCACTACTATTCATGGAAGTCAACGGTATTTAAGGAAATTCGGAAATCTACATAATGAGCATCACTTCTCGTTGTTACATTTTGATAGTACCTCTAAATGTTACATTTACTTATAGTTATACTCTCCGTCCTATAAAATTACACTACTCTCAAACCTGTTCGATGTTCTGGGCTCTGGTCTTACGTTTTACTACCCTATAAAATTACACTACTCTCAAACGAAGCTGTGATTTCGCCACCATTTAAGATGGTTTTACTACCCTATAAAATTACACTACTCTCAAACACCTCTTGCTGTGTTTTAGCATTACGTGCAGTTTTACTACCCTATAAAATTACACTACTCTCAAACACTGAAGGATTTTGAATACAGTGTCAATGGTTTTACTACCCTATAAAATTACACTACTCTCAAACCCGCCAGCCGCGATCTATAGTCAGCAGTAGTTTTACTACCCTATAAAATTACACTACTCTCAAACACTTGTAACGAAGTTGGAAAGGTAATACTAGTCTTACTACCCTATAAAATTACACTACTCTCAAACAATATCAATGTAATTTGTGCTGAGTGTTTTGTTTTACTACCCTATAAAATTACACTACTCTCAAACGGGCACGGATTGGCTATTTTAAGACCGTCCGTTTTACTACCCTATAAAATTACACTACTCTCAAACTTGATAATCACCGTTGCAATGGTTGCAACGGTTTTACTACCCTATAAAATTACACTACTCTCAAACCTTAATTATTCTTTTCAAGCAAACGACAGGGTTTTACTACCCTATAAAATTACACTACTCTCAAACCAAAATTATAGATGTTAGCCAGTGGCAAGGTTTTACTACCCTATAAAATTACACTACTCTCAAACACCTCAGATGCACAAGCAGGAAAGAACCTGGTTTTACTACCCTATAAAATTACACTACTCTCAAACGGACTTCATAATAAATCCCACACATTCAGCGTTTTACTACCCTATAAAATTACACTACTCTCAAACTGCCCTTTTTTGACGTTCTTTTATTCAGCGGTTTTACTACTCTATAAAAATTACACTACTCTCAAACATCTTATATACGGCAAGCGCTCCAACGGAAGTTTTACTACCCTATCCCATTTTATTAGTTTTCTAAGTTTTGCAGATGTATCGTGACTTCCGTACAAAGAAACAAGTTCACAGGTTGGATCGCGCTTTTCATTGCAGAATATAACTTTGACTTTTTTATCAGTAAGAGCAGAAATAAGGCAACCAGTAATTGATATTGCTGTGTTCTCGATTATGAGAACGGATATCTCGTCAAGGTTTATTCTATATGTATCATCTTCACTCCTTACTACGAGATATCCCATTTTCATATCGAGTTTTGCCCTTTTGGATATAACTACTGTACGCAAGCTCATAACTCAAATAGGTTCACTGACTTCTTTTCATAAAGTCCTGTAGGAGATTGGTCGATGATTCTAATTATTTTCTTTCCTTTAATCTTTGAAAGATCAGAATTCATAGTTATTACACCTGCTTGACCACTTTCATTTACAGCCTTAAGATCACAACCTGTTGATCTTCCTGTTTTCATTAACATCATTATATTATAAAGAGCGATAGTTTGTTTCGTAACATCAAGTCCGATAAATGTCTCACGTTGTTTTGAAATCTTTTCTCCAATCTTTTGCAAAATATTATTAAATGGTTTGCTTAACATTTTTCTGACCAAAAGATCAAATAGCTCAATATTCGAATCGGAATTGATACCAGAATAGCTATTAACGCCGTATTTCTTTCCTTTTTCACTTTTTTCAAGAAATGAACATATCTTTTTTATGTAGTTATAGCTTTCTGGTGGCACAATAAGAGATTCTGAAGAAGCGATGACAAGAGTTCGTCCTTTATTAGATTTCTGTACTATATTACATCTAAACCCATCTATCTCTAAAAGTGTATTTATTTTTAATGCTCTGTTTTTCATTGGCATTGATACCATATCAGCAGTAATCACCTCCGAAAGAATACTCGACAAAGTATCAGCTGCATAATTCATAGCAAAATCAATATCAATTTCAAAACGTTTTGCATACATTGTTTCGATTGGAATTATAACAATAGAGTTTTTATTATATTTTACAATTGAAAAGTATGAAGCGGTTGTATTGTTATATCCACCATATTTTGAAGTATCAAGTCCAATTTTGCGTGGAACAAGTCCTTCCTTTTTGCGTTCGGGCATCTGATTGAAAAGACCACCCTTGCGTTTATAGGTATACTTCACATACCTGATACTGTTTTTGGCCATCATATCCCGCACTGTCTTAAACGAAACGGCTGGATCCCATGCGATTGTATCACCACGTTGGACCTTTCCTGTAAGCAGACCGCTTTCCTTACCATTTTGATCTTTCTTAAAAAGCTTCATAGAATAACGTTCGCCGCTTTGTACGAAGTTCAGCGGAGATTTTGTGAACTTGGTGTCATAAACATTACCCATAACTATATTGAGATAAGCGTCCTTGGCGTGGTGAAGATCATTTATTTCGCGGCATTTCAGCATATCCATTTCATGTCTGAATTCAGAAACAAGTCCTGCTTTAACATATACGATATCTGTATCAGGGAAAAGCTCCTTCAGTAATGTGGCAACGGCTTTAGTGGACTGTCTTGTTTCTACTAGCTGTCTAGCAATAAAACCCGATAGTTCTTCTTCTGAAAACGGGGTGTTTCGGATAAGGCGAGAAAACTTCTTTTCGCTCATAAGCCCCTTTTTGTGCAGGCTATGCCAGAATCCCTGCATTTTCTCACGGATATCCGAGCTGATAGGATAGCTATCACCTTTAGCGCCATTAGTATTTGTGTCAACAAGCACTTTGTTATCGAGGCTGTCGTCCTTTATTTTAGCCTGGGGCCAAATATGGTCGATATTCCATTTATGGTTATCTTCAAGATCTTCAAAACTAATAGCTTTTCCAGTATATGCACACTTACCCAGCTGCATAAAATACAGATAATACTTTTCACTGCGAAGCTTTCCATCATCTATACTGTCAAGCTTATTTTTTAGCTCAGGAATATTATCCGCATCTGCATCATCAAGAATTTGGGATATAAGATCACGGCGCGACTGAGCACGCTTTCCTTTGGGTGTTTCTCCCTCTCCCCTTGCCATTTCGATGAATATCTTGTCTGGAGCTTTTTTTAGTATTGTTTTCAGTTCTTTGACAATATCGATAGTTCGTGTAACAGAACGTCTTACCGCGGTGGGGATATACATATCCTTTAGCTGTTCACTTATGCTTTTTTGATTCTCAGGTAAAGCATAATAATACTTATTAGATACTTCAACTGCCTTAGAATAGCCATAATTGGAACTTAATAGTTCCATAAGATTATTGTTTGACTCCCAAAGCATAGATATTATATTCTTCTCGTCGAGTACTTCTGCTGTTTTATCATCAATTGGCAGTATTTCTTCAAGAAAACGTCTCGAAAGTCTGCCGTAGTCTTTATATTTCAACTTTGAAATATACTTTATATCTTCATTGGAAATATGTTTGAAGTTCTCTTCAAGCCAGTTTTTCAAACGTTTTGTATCTGTTGTAACAGTTATGCGTTCAATAATTCTTTCAACATCGTTTTCACTGAGCACACCATTCTCTAATAGCTGTTTGAAATCATGATAGGACTTCAACGATGATTTAATATTATCATCAACACCGCTTATTTCAATTTCACCTTTGTATACACCAATAGACTTGAAGTATTCAGCTATACGCTTTTTAGTTAGTTTCCTATTTGAAGAAACAAACATATCTTGATACAGCTTCTGTTTCTGTTCAACCGTTATAGGCACTCCATTGACTTTGATGTTATTTATCTCGTTCAGAACTGTGTATTTACTGTAAAGCAATGAATACTTCGGTAGCACTTCTTCTCCCGCGAGATATGTGCATTTACAGGTCATACGACGTATAAATTCGTTTTCAGAGGCATCTTCATCTATTATTTGCTTAAAATTCCATGGATATATCTTTCCTTCAGCCTTACGCACTATCCATGCATTTTTGCTTTTGTCACTTACTACTAATGGTCCTGTATAGTATGGAATTCTAAACTCCATTATACTTAGTATCTTATCAGCAACAGTACCGTATTCGTCCTTTTCATTGAGAAACGGCAAGTAATTGCAAGCATTATCTAAAATTTTTTTTAGTTCTGCGTAATATAGTTGATATGGAATAACACGGTTATCGGTAGTGACCTGTTTAGGACATAATTCTCCGTTTTGACACTTTTTCAGTAACTCTTCAAAGCGTTCATTATCTTCATATACAGGCTTTATACTTTCAAGATATGTTTTCAAGAACTTGCAAAAATCCTCCTGTGAGCATTTCTTATACTTGTTTCTTTCATTTTCCGATGGAGCATTATAGACATAGCTCACATAATTTGATTTATCGGATATTTCACGGAATATCGCATCATATTCTTTTTTTGTAAGATAAGTGCGGACAAAGTATTTTAGCTCCTGCAGGTCTGATTTGTGCCTATCAAAAATCTCAACTTTTGATATTGAAATCATCTTATTTCCAGCGAGGATCTCAACTAACAGTGACCAGTCATACATTGCCTTTATACTCGCAATAAGGCATAAATGCAGCTCATCTACCTGTCCTGTGAGCATATCAAGAGTATCGGAAAAATCGGCATTTTTAACACATACAGAGTTCTTTTCAAGCTCCTTGTAGTCCTCATTGCAGAACAAATCCGACATCTTAACGGTACCACCACTTATTATCTTTGTCAGTTGATCATATTTAATTACAATATTAGATTCGTCTTCTGCTTTAGGAACCTTTCCACCAAAAAGCAGTTCTTTAAGTTCTTTGTCTTTGTTAGTTACTGAAATATGCTTTTTTAATATTTCAGCCATGCCGTCTGCATTTTCATCGAAAGGAGCAGTCTCTACAATATCGATTAAAGCGTTATAAAAATTAGTATATATCGGCTTGAATTCAGTAATCCGATCAATTTTATCTTTGTTTACATTAAAAAGAAAATGGCCTCTATGAGCAAGCAAATAAGCGCAGGCGTAATAAACCAGCCTTACATCATGTGGTTCATTGCTATCCATCAGTTCGCAGATAAGATGGTGAATTGTTGGGTATTCCTTATAGTATTCTTTATCACCATAGTTTTTATCATCAAAAAATGTATTTTTCTTTCTGTTCTCCGAGTCCTCAGGAAGTAAGGAGCTTTCCTTCAATCTATGGAAGAATTTCTCATCTTTTTTCAGTATTTCAGCCGCAAAAAAGTCCTGTAGAAGCTTTATGCGCTGCTGACGTCTGTCAAGTCTGCGGCGAGCCGTTCTGAATGACCTTCTTTCAGCTGATTGCTGCGCTTCATCAAAGAGATGTACTCCCCACATAAGGTTATTCCTGAATTTTTTTAGCTTGTATTCTCCATCTGTTACTGCCCAGCCTACTGAATCTGTACCTATATCCAGTCCTAAATATGTTTTATCATTTGCCACTTGACAAACCTCCTTTTTTATGGTAATATAAAAATATAGGAATTACTACCCTATAAAATTACACTACGAGTTCAAATAAAAATTTTTTCAAATCGTTCGGTTTTACCGTTCGCACAAGTGTTGTGCTTCAATCCTTGCTTATGAGCAAGGATTTTTGTTTTATATACGTTAGTAGAATTATAACATATATTTTTCTAATTATAGCACAATTTCTATCTAAATTCATTACAATAATGTTAATATTTGTTGCATTGCTTTTATCGAGCCTATAAACTGGTTCGCGAACAAACATTAAAATGTACTAATAAAATCTGAGCCACCATTCGAATAAAGACTGGTATTATATCGTTAAGCACTCTCACACAGTTGGTAATATAAATTAAGCTAAGAAAACCGCAAGAGGTAATTAATAATGCCTCTTGCGGTTTTTTATGCATACTAAGGTAATCATTTTATATGACCATTAAAGCCAAGAAATCTATATCTTTATTATCTCAAAAAAAGAGTATAGGTGAATAGACTCACTAAAACAGTTTTTTACTAATGAAAGGTTTATTATTTTTATTAACTCTACCAGCCGTAATATCTTCAAATTCTTTTTTATAATCATGTTTTGTAGTAATTATATTATATGCAATCATGATATCTTCATCAGAAAAATTTTTTCTATCTTCTAAATAGGAATTATCGAGTGGCATATTAAAAATCAGTTCCTTTAGCATTTTATCAAACTTAAAGCTACTTTGAGCTGAATCGATTCCATAATTATCAAGAGCTTCATTTACGATCTTTTCTAATGTGAATCTATCTTGAGGTGATAGATTATAAATTGATGAAATATTTTTAAGTTTATTTTCTTTGCAATAGATCTCTAATAATTTATAACTTATACGTTCTTTTTCATATTCATCACTGCGATAATCAAAAAAAGCCTCTATAAAATCGGGAGTAATTCTTTTTATTATTTCGGATACAACATCTTTCATAGCTTTTAATTCGTCACTTTTCGACCAGAACAGAAGTGCTTGTATGGTTTCTTTACTTAAACCGATATATTCACAAGCGTTTCGTTCTTCAATGCTTAATGTGTTATAGTCAGTCAGACCGAGTAAATAATCAGTAGAAACGTTAAAATAATTAGCTAGCCTTGAGAGTATCTCTATATCCGGTCGCCTATCTCCATGTTCATAACGCCTCAAAGTCTGCTGATCTGTTCCAATTGCTTCCGCAACTTCACGCTGCGTTTTATTTCTTTCCTTCCGTAAACCTCTGATTTTTTCACTAAAGCTATCCATCTGAAATCTTTCCTTTCAATTAAATAACGGATTTGCGTAGATTTGGTGTAACCTATTGACAGGGTGAAATGATGATGATATACTAATCTCACCGGCGAATCCGATCGGTAATGTGATATTAAGCTATGATACCGATCGTCATCATCACTGCCATTATACCACAAGCGCCGCAATTTGTCAAGCCCTTAATAAATTGAAAGGAAGTGAAAACAATGGCTAATAAAGAAATTCGCGATTACGCTAAAGAACACGGCATTTTTCTGTGGCAGATTGCCACTGCATTAGAAAAATCAGAATCAAGCCTCACTCGAATGCTTCGCGTTGAATTGCCCTTAGCCGAGAAGCAACGGATTTTACACATCATTGATGTACTATCCGGCTCCAATTAATAAAAAACCTGACCACGGGATATGGTCAGGTATAATTAAGTATAATCTAAAGCCAATAGACTTTATACTTAGTACAAGCACAAGGAGGGATGAAGGATGGAGAAAACTATATATTCTCCGAAAGACCAATTAGAACAAGCTCATATTCCCGAAATGCTTACTGTCAGACAGACTGCTACAAAATTCGGGATAGCACAGCATCATGCACGCCAGCTTGCCCTTACAGGTAAAGTACGAGCTGTTCGTGCAGGCAGAAAAATACTGATCAACGCACAGAGCGTTGTTGATTATTTTAACAAATCAACTTTGATCAGTTCAGACACATACGCCACCCACAACATCTTCAAATTATAAAGGAGGATTTATATGCATTACATACCAAATGAAATGAAGGAATATCCAAATTGGGTATGTTGGGAAGGAAAGCCTGACGTGAATACCCATTCAGGCATCAAAAAGTTACCTATTAACCCCAAAACAGGAAGATATGCTAAGTCAAATGATCCACAGACATGGAGCGATTATGATACCGCCTTAAAAGCAGCTTCAAAGTATAATGGTGTCGGTTTCGAGTTTGAACGAAGTCCATTTTTCGGCGTTGATATCGATGAATGCCCTGAGGCACTCAAAGATTACCTTCGCGGCGGAACTAATAACATTGTATATGAGTTCGTCAATCAACTGAAATCATATGCCGAAATATCCCAGTCAGGCAACGGAATTCATATTATCTGCAAAGGTAATCTGCCACCGTATGGCCGACGAAGAGGAAAGGTTGAGATGTATGAATGCGGTCGATTTTTCGTGATGACAGGTTATATATGCTCTGATTATACTGAGATTGCAGAGTGCAGCTCAACCATATTAGCACTTCATCGGAAATACATACTCGGCATAGTCTGAAGATAAATATTTCCGTAAAGGGGGTGGTTCCATTGGATGATTTATTTAGTCCGCTCACGGCCATAGAAGGGTGAGCGGGGCGATTTGATGCGCTAATCATAGCTTTAAGATTAATAATTCTTAATCTGAGAAAAATCAAAACGAAAGGCGATGGTTGCCTGTGATGAAGCATCAAAGAACCAGAAATTCGGAATACTACGGCATGCTCGAAGTTTTTGATAATCTGTATGGTAGGAGTAAAAGAGGCACAGTCTTTAAAGATCTTATGAGCCTCATTACTAGCCGGAGAAACATCTTGTTAGCCTACAGAAATACCAAGACCAACGATGGCAGCATATGTAGTGGAATTGACGGTTTAGATATTGAATATATCAAACGTCTTCCAGCCGAAAAAACTGGTTAAGTACATTCAAAATAGATTTATGCTTTACAAGCCGCAAATTATCAGACGCTGTTTTATACCTAAGCCCGATGGGTCAAATCGACCTTTAGGCATTCCAACTATTTTCGATAGATTTGCGCAGCAATGCATTCTTCAAGTCTTAGAGCCAATATGCGAAGCTAAATTTCAGGAATACAGCTATGGCTTTAGAATTAACCGCTCTGCTGAACATGCTATAGCACAATGCTATAACGCAATACAGAACGATAATCTCATGTATGCAGTAGATGTTGATTTGAAATCATTCTTTGATAACGTCAGTCACTCGAAGTTAATACGTCAGTTATGGCGGTTAGGCATCAGGGATAAAAAGCTTTTGTCTGTTATCAAGGCAATTCTTAAAGCTCCTGTCTTATTGCCAAATGGTGAAGTCATACATCCTTCAAAGGGAACTCCCCAAGGAGGTATTCTTTCTCCACTTCTTGCAAACGTCGTACTTAACGATCTTGATCTGATGTTTGCTCAGCATATCAGTACACATGATACTGTAGAATGTCATGAGGAAACGAATGATAGTTCCGCCTGTCGAAAATTCCATGAAATGGTTCCCAAAGGAATATGTTATATTCGCTACGCAGATGACTTTAAGGTGCTGTGCAGAAGCCGCAGTGAAGCTGAGTCTATTTATAAAGCTGTTACAACATGGTTGGCTAAAGTTCTTAAACTAGAGGTAAACCTACAGAAGTCTAAGATAACTAATCTTAAAAGACATTATTCTGAATTTCTCGGGTTTAAGATAAAGGCTGTTAAGAAATCAGATGTATATGTGGTTGAGTCCAATATGTCTGATAAAGCACTTCATAATATATCAGCAAAACTGATAGAGCAAATACATAATATACATAGAAGCAAGGATTCGGAGCAGGCTAATCAAATCAATATATTCAATTCCATGGTACGTGGCATACATGGTTACTTTGATATCGCAACTGATATTCAGAGCAATTGTATGTCTATTCAAGTTCAGATTGATAATCTGATGAATAAGTATTTTACAGGATTGAGATGCAATGGTGAGATTAGTAATGCAAGCATTGCAAAAGCATATGGAGAAAGTAGCATGCTAAGGTTCTTCAAAGGGATTCCAATTTGCCCTATAGGATACATTAGCTACCGTGCTCCTATTAAGCATGATTCTGATGCTTGTCCGTATACATCCCAAGGCAGAAAGTCTTTTCATAATAGCCTGCGGTTTAGTGAGAACACTTTGAAAGTACTTCATGATCTTGCCGAGGCAAGAATACCTAATGCAAGTACTGAATATTACGATAACCGATTAGCAATCTATGCTATGCAGCATGGTAAATGTTATGTCACAAAGCAATTCCTTAGCACTGACGAAGTATACTTCCATCATATAATTCCTATTAACAAAGGAGGCACAGACAGATATAAAAATCTTGTTCTCGTTAGCCAAGAAGTACACGATCTACTCCATGCTGAAAGCGAAGATGAAATATTGGAGTCTTTGCCGAAGCTTATTCAAAACAAGTCACAACTTAAACGCTTTTTTAAGCTTAGAGCTGCTATGGAATTTCCTATTGAATAGCTTTCATAGAATGATTGTAATAGCATATGTAAGCTTTGTGCATAGGACTAGCAATCTTTTGGTCAATTGATTTGACCATCTTCCAAGGGGATACTAGGGATTATCTCGCACAGAATACGTAGTATTTTAATATTTATGCGCGCGCAAAGTACTGTGTATTATTACATGCGATAGAATAATCCCTTACTTCCCTCCTTAATCATCTATAGTCTGATACGTAATATCATCAACTCGCAAAACGATGTTTCCATCTCTTTTGAGCCTAAAATTCAACCTACATTTCTTAAGCTGTTTAACTTGCTGAAGAAGTTCTCTAACCTTATCAATAGAAACTGTTTCGCTACTTTCAGCAGTCGAATCATTGTCGATGGATGTTGTAGCCAAAACATTTCTTCTAATTAATCTCATCATAACCCAAACCTCCAATATTAGTAAATATGAGCATTATACCTAAGTCAGATATTGAAAATTGAGCATATAGTCCTAAAGTTTAAGAGTATATGATTCGCATCTCATATTTTGCTCTGCTAATATATAAGGTTTTTTTTACATTTTTTATTGTTGAAAACTCCCTCATATGTTGAAAACTTTTTCGAAGATGTTTTTAGCAATACATTTCGTTATTTATTAGCATCTCGGAAGCATTCAACCACGTGCATAACCGCAGTTATCTGCTCATCAGTAAGGCCTGTCACCGAAATAGTAGAAGTTATGTTTCTACCGAGAATATAATCAGTGGATACATTGAATATCTTTGAAAGTTCGATAATATATTGTGGCGTCGGAATAGATAGTCCCATTTCCCAAGAGTTAATTGCCGAACGAGAAAGTGCCAGTTTTCTTGCAAGCTCGGCTTGAGTTAAGTCAGCTCCTTCTCGCATTTGTTTAATCCGATCCGCCAACATTAATAATTCTTTTGACATATAAATCACCTCTGTATATGATATTATCATAATCATAAAGATTAGTATTTATCATAATGATGTCGCTACTTGACACAGCATCATTAATAGTATATAATAATAGAGAAACATTTGTAAATATACATACTGGTATATTATATTAATTGAAAGGAGCTTGGATATGGCTAATATAACAGAAAATCGTAATATTGATGGCCGTCTAATATCTTTCCGTATTCGAGTTAGTGACGGATATGATTTATATGGAAAGCAACGGTTTAAAAGTATGACATGGAAAGTTCCTGAATGCATGTCAGAAAAGAGAGCTATAAAAGAAGTTCAAACTATAGCAATTGAATTTGAGGAACAGGTTAAGAAAGGACTTGCTGGTTCGCAAAGATGTTTGAAACTTTGTGATTTTATACCGACGTATCTTCAAGTAAAAAAAGGTTCATTATCTCCAAGAATTCACGCGGAATACGAGCGCTCTATTAATGATTTTATCTTACCTGCTTTAGGACACTTTAAGCTTTTGGAACTTCGTCCAACTCATATTCAAGAGTTCGTAAATCAGCTCCAGAATGTTCCGAAGCGCAAACGAAATGGTGAAATTGACGGTAATAAAAAATTAGCCCCTGCAACAATCCGCCGCAGATTAACGATACTTCAAAGTATACTAGCAACTGCTGTAAAACTTGATATAATAGCTGATAATCCCGCTGATTCTAAAAGACTATCATTGCCCAAAGTGCCAACTCCTAAAATAGAAATATTCAACAAACAGGAAATGGAAACGATGCTTTCTTGTCTCGACGAAGAAAGTTTACAGTTTCAAGTGCTTATATGGATTGCAGTATGTAGTGGTTGCAGAGCTGGTGAGATCACAGGTTTAAAGTTTTCAGACTTTGACTATAGTACTTGTCAAATGACTGTTGAACGCTCCATATATAAACTGAAAGGACAGCCAATAGCGATAAAACCGCCGAAAGACTACGAAACACGAACGATTACGCTTCCTAGAGAAGTTATTGAACTTGTACGATTATTACAAGCAGAGAAACACTTGGAAGAAACATCCCTTGGGACAGCGTGGAATGGAGCAGGTTGGTTATTCACCCAAATCGATGGCTCAGTAATGCACCCACATACTGCAGGAGCACAATTCAATAAATTTCTAAAGAAGCACAATCTGCCTCATAAAAAATTCCATAGTCTCAGGCATAGTTCTGCAACATTTCTTTTATTTGGTGGCTTAGATATTAAGGCAGTGCAAAGCAGACTTGGTCATGCTGATATTTCAACCACACAAAAGTATCTGCACGTTGTACAGGAAGCAGATCAAGAAGCAGCAAATATCCTGCAAGGAATGTTTATAACTCAGAAAAATAATAAATCTGAGCAGATTGATATACATACCACAAAGCATACAGGATAATATTAATAATTACAACGATATATAAGCTTGTTATTGAAAAAACTTCAATTACAGCTTTTATATAAACATCATAATCTTTGTGTATAGTCGTGGTTTGGTACGGTTCATAGTGTTGAGATAATAAAGATTACACTTTTGATTTGATGAATAATAAAACAGGAGTGATATTCAATGATCCGTATCGTTTATAATGAATTAAAAAATGAAATTCATTCACAAGGATTAACAATCGAGTTGGTTGCAGCTTACATGCACATTTCTCCTTCAACATTTAGATATAGGTTCAATAAGGGAGAAGTTGACTCAGATGACGTACAACATCTTTGGGATTGCGTAAAAATGGCTCTTGAAGATAAGCGCATTTGGGGCTAATAATATTTAAGATATCAAAAATATCTCAACACCAAGAAGAGGCAAAGGAGATTTCACTTTGCCTCTTTTATCATTTCATCCCCAACTAAAAAAGTGTCATTAATCTGTCATTGTTGATATAAAAAGAAGTCAAAAATCGCAAAAATCCGCTCAAAACCCGATTCTATTTTTTCGCTATATATAGCCATATATGAAAGATTATAAAAAATCGTAAAAAGCTACTTCTGCCATTGGTAAGGCGTAGGTCGTCGGTTCAAGTCCGATCATCAGCTCTTATAGCGGTTCACTTTTGTGAGCCGCTATTTTGTTTTTACAGCGCAGTTGACAAAATCCGCAGATACGCTATAATTATAGTATACTACCAAAAAGGGGGAACTCATTATGCTAAAGAGGATAGCTGCCGCATTTCTTTCGGCTGGCGCACTTCTGGGAAGCGCACTGTGCGTAAACGCCGCAGGAATCTACACCAATGGCAAAGTCAAATTCGCATTAGATCTTGGGGACGCCGACAACAACGGCGCAGTAAACGCCGTGGACGCTTCAATAATTCTCTCCAATTATGCAAGGTACTCCACATCGACCGACAAGCCCAGCGACTACGAGCTTATCACTCAGGACGTGAACGATGACGGACTTGTAAACGCGGTAGACGCTTCCATAGTACTGAGCTATTATGCGTATAGATCTATCGGCGGTTATTTCAATCTTTCTGAATATATAAAGAACCCCAATGAAGCCCCCACAGAATCTGTCACAGCAACGACAACAGCAGCAGCCGCGACAACCACCACAACAACGCAGACAACAACAGAGCCCACAACCTATGAATACACATTGGAAAACATTACACAAAGTGCTGAAGTATTCAATTACTTTGCCAAAGAACTAAATGATTGTGTATTTAGAGGTAGAGGAGTATCGACAACAGGTTGGAATGGAGAAGATATTTATTTAAATGGAGAAAAAGGATCAAAAGTTGCAATACTTTTATTAAATGAAAATCTAAACTATAAAGATGGAGTATTAAGTGAAATATTTGCTGGATATAATGACGCAGATATACGAGATGGCATACAATATTTCTACGATATTTCTTTAGTAGAAAAAGTATGTAATTCCGATGTTGATTTCAACGAATTCACATTTAATAGGGATATTGGAGATTTCATGAATATGCTAGAAAATGCCAAAAAGAATGGCGACGCAACAGGAGACTATTCGGAATTAAATAATATAATGGAAGACATCCTATTTAATGGTCAATATGATTTTGCTGCAAATAATGTAGCTTCTTTATATTATACATTAGGAGTAGGTAGATATTGCTCTGGAAGTAACTATAAAGGAGATTGTGGCGCATTTGCCAGTGAGGGAGACTTTGATGGAATACAAGTCGAAACAGAAAACAGAATAAAATCCCTGATAAAATAACTGCTATATAGCCCCAAAGCTCGGGGCTATTTTTTTTGCCGTAATCATTGCTATTTCTGCGATTATATGCTACAATAACCTTATATGAATAACATATAAGGAGATTTGAGATGGAATACAAATATAAAGCTTTTATCAGCTACCGCCATATCGAGCCCGATATGCAGGCGGCAGAGAGATTACAGAAGCTTCTTGAAGCCTACAAGCCGCCAAAGTCCCTTGGCGTTAAAAAAGAAAACTGGCGTATCTTCCGCGATGTTTCGGAGCTCCAGTCCAGCAGCGACCTCAGCGAGATAATCAAGAACGCTATCGAGTCGTCGGAGTACCTCATCGTTATCTGCTCCCCCCAGTATAAAGAATCCAAGTGGTGCTTACAGGAGCTTACCCGTTTCCGCGAGCTCCACGACAACAAGAACACCAACATTATCACCCTGCTGGTAAACGGCGATCCCCGCGAGTCCTTCCCCGAGGAGCTCACCTACGCCGAGGTGACCACCACCAACGAAAAGGGCGAGGAGGTCACGGTCAAGGTTGACGTTGAGCCCCTTGCTGCCAATATAGTTGCAGACAACCTGAAGGACTCCATGAAGAAGCTGAACACGGAATACCTGCGTATCGCTGCTCCCCTGCTGGGCTGCGACTTCAACGATCTCTTCCAGCGCGAGAAGCGCCGCGAGGCTGCAAAGAGAAGACGTATCTTCGGCGGCGTGTCGGGAATACTCTCCCTCATATCCATTATCAGCGTTGCTTCGGCTGTGACTATCAGCGGCAAGAACAAGCAGATACAGAAGCAGAACGACCAGATACTTGAACAGAATCAGGAAATTGAGAACAAGAACAGCGAGCTCCTCGTTGAGAACGCAGGTCACCTTGCTGTGGAGTCCGAAAACCTCTTCAAGGAGAGCAGTCTTATCCCCGCCATAAAAAAAGCCGTTGCAGCTCTGCCCTCGGCAGGCGAGGAAAAGCCAATACTTCCCGAAGCGGAGTATGCTCTTTCCCGTGAACTGGGCATGTTCGATCACACTCAGCTGGCACCTCAGCTCTCATTGAAGCATGACTGCGCCGTGGAGCAGCTGTCGTTCATGGGCGGCGGCAAAACCGTAGTCTCAAAGGACGCCACGGGAGTTTACTTCTGGGACGCCGAGACAGGCAAGCTCATAAAGAAAATATCAGCTTCCGACAGCGAGTTCGCGTCAAAGTCGGGAAGCTCCAACGAGCTGACGGCTTACTTCGATGTAAGTCCCGACAAGACAGGTACATACTTCACCAATACAAGCTCCCCAAGCAGTGTCACCTACGAAAACAGCTCCGTATTCAATAAGATATACACCTACTTCGTTCACTCAGTCGAAGAGGACGAGCCCGGCACAGGCGGCGACGTGTACATATACAACTCTGACAGAGACCTTTGGCGTATCGACGGCGCAACAGGCGAGATAAAGTGGAGCGTTCCAAGGTCTGAGAACGCATTCGCCTACCATGATATCATCATGGACGAGCAGTACATTCTGCGTATGTATCAGGAGAAAAAAGAGCTCACAAGCGGCACAGCTATCATGGGAGACTATTTCTACCTTGAGATAATCGACCGCGAAACAGGCAAGATAACCGACACAGTAAAGCTCAACTTCAACGAAAAGTCTATGGGTCTGTACCTCGGCTTTGAAATAAAGGGTGTACGCGACGGCATAGTTTACACCTGCAGCGACGACAACAAGCTGAAAGCCTTTGAGATAAAGGATCATGCTCTCAGTCTCAAAAACGAAGCAGAGATAAAGTTCCCCGTTGCCGCAGGCGTCAACAACTGCTATTTGCAGTTTTTCAGCGACGAGCCTGTTACGGCTGCATGCAGCGTCATGGCGTTCAATCTTACCACCGAGTTCACACGCTATGACAAGGACATGAAGGAGAAAAAGTGGAGCACCGCTGTTCCCGTGAACTATCAGAACAAGGGAAAGATGTTCATCATGCCTGCAGGCAACACCAAATATGAGCACGACGTTCTGGCTGTGACCACCAACCGCACTGTCTCCTTTGTGGACTACGAAAACGGCAAGCTTATAAAGAATATCACTGTTGACGGCGAAATGGTAGACGTTTCGTTCAGTAAGAACGGTCTGGTGATGTTCACTCTTGACAGCGGCGCGGAATTTGCAGTAAGCCTCAACAGCTACATAACAGGCGATGAAGCCGACAATGCCGCTTACAGAGTGCAGACCATGGATACAAAGGTCTCCCTTTGCAGCTACAGTCTCGGCAAGTATGTCACTGCCGAAAATTACTCCAATACAGCCTATATCCAGTACCCCAAGCAGAACTCCTCCTACACCGATATTGACATGGGAGAGTTCATGTACGACCGCGATGTACTTGCAGTATCCGACGACGGCACAAAGGCAGCTGTTGTCTCCACATTCTATCCCAACGGCGAGTACAGATCGGACAGCAAGCTCACCTATCACCTGTTCATATACGATGTTGTCGCAGGCTCATGCACCGAGGTATCAGCACTTGAAGACCTAAAGGTAAACTGCGCTGCATTTGTGGGCAGTAAGCTCATAGTGAACGTCAACGAAAAGACCTCGGGCGGTACTTACAGCATTGATGACAAGACCATGTGCATAGATACGGCTGACGGAAAAGCCGCGACCGTTAAGGACGCACCCTCAGCTCTGCGCTCAACTGTGAAGCTCATACCCGTCTCTGACGGCGCTTACTATTCAGCCAACGGCGAAAAGGATCTGGTCCTTGTATCTCCCGACGGAAGCTTCAAGACATGGGCTGTAAAGAATGAGGACTCATTTACTGCGGACAGGGAAATAATAAACAACATGTATGCCGTTTCGGGCAGCAAGGCTGCTATATATGCTAAGTTCAGCGGTGAGGACGGCAAGTCTGCTCTTATCGTTCACGATTTCTCAGTGGGTCAGCACATAGAGCTGGACTACAATGTAAACGATGACTCACGTCCCGAGGTACAGCGCATATTCTGGCAGAACGCCGACACAGTGGGAGTACTTTTCAGCGACCGCACCGTGGTACTCTTTGACGTTGATACAGGCAAGCTGAAAAACAAGGTCTCACTCAGCGGTACAAGTCAGGAGCCTGTCTCCGCTGCCGCAGTCACCGACGATACATTCGCCGTGCTCTGCCGTGACTCATGCCTTTACGAGATGAACTCCGAGGGCTTCACGGGCAGAAGCTGCCGACTTGACTTCGCCAACGATTACATTAACGACATATACGAATCAAACAGCGAAAATGCAGTGCTCTTTGAAACAAAGCCCTCTGCTGATAAGAGCCGCGTATACGCCGTATGGGACAAGTCTCAGGCATGGCTCCTTGACACAGCAAGATTCACTGTTCGCTACAGGATAGACGATTTTGCAGCAGCTCCTGCCGCAGCCGACAAGGTATTCATCAGCGACGAGGGCAGGAACAAGACAGGTCTGTTCCCCATATACACCACACAGCAGCTCCTCGACGCCGCAAAGGCTTATCTTTCGGCGCTGGGCGAAGCCTGAAAGGACATGACAGATGAGCAATAACAAAGGTCGTAAGAATACGACAAGGCTGATATTCCTGCTGGCAGTGCTGTCATTCCTGATAGCAACTGCACAGGGTATCATATACTATAAGAATTATGATTCCTTCTTCAAGGTGCTGCTGGTGCTGCAAAACAGCATCAACGCATTCGGCTTCAAGGCTTCGGTAACTATCAAGGACACCGTCGCCTTTATGAAGGACAATCCCTCGGTTCTCAACAAGTGCATAGGCTACGCCTACTGTATCGCGGTATTCACCGCGCCCTACTGCACTATCTCGTTCATATACAAGTTTCTGGAGCGCCTGCTCCGCTTCATCATATTCTTCCGCAGAGACAAGAACTGCCGACACATTGTGGTATTCGGCTATAACAGCGATGTAAAGTCAATGCTGAAGAACAACAAGTCCGACCCGAAGAAAAACTGTATCCACATCGTTACTACGGAGTCTATCGACAACGAGGAGATATACCGCCTCAACAAGGCAGGCTATGTAGTCCACTACGCCGACGTACTCAAAGCGGCTGAGTCGGAGCTCCAGTCACTGCTTTCAAAGACCCGCTTGGAGATAGCGACCAACATCATTCTCTTTGAAAGCTCGTCCATAAGGAACTTCTCCCTTTTGCAGCTCTTTCGACTGAATGAAAAGGACTCCTCCGAGAGGATAAAGCTTGCACAGGGAGCTAAGATATCATGCAGGTGCGAGGAAGAGGGCATCGGCAGGCTTATCGCCGAGTACTACAACAGTGCCGCAGGCACGGAAGCTTTCTTCGACCTTGAACTGGTGGGACTTCCCGAGATGCAGATACACAAGATGTACTCCGACCACCCGCTCCATACCGTATACAAGGACACTGACACTCCCCTGAAAGACTGGACCGCTCACCTGCTGGTGGCAGGCTTCGGTCAGCTTGGTCAGCAGGCGGTATTGCAGGCAATGAATCTGGGCGTGGTACACGAGAGCAACCGCATAATCATCGACGTTTTTGACAGCAACATCAAGGCTAAAAAGGCTGTGTTCCTCAATCAGCTCAGCCGCGATACCTTCGATATGACCGACAGCAAAGTCACCATGAAAAGTGACGCCGCAGACGGACTTCTGGAAATAAACTTCCACGAGCTGAACATCTCACACCTCAGCTTCTACGACACCATACGCAGCAAGCTTGACACCGAGCCATACACCTATGCTGTCATAGCTCTTGAAAATATCGACCTTTCCGTGCACTGTGCCATACAGCTTGAGGAGCTCTTTGACGAGCGCGGTCTTAAACTGCCTATCCTCATGCGCATGGACACCGACAGACGTCTTGCAGGCTATATCTCCGCCGAGAACAGCTCCCTTGCAGATGTAAGCCTTATCGACGACAGAAGCATAGTCATCACCCTCGACATGATAATCAACCGCGAGGTAGACCGCCGCGCCAAGGATTACAACCACTTCTACAACAATATCAAGCTCATAACCGCTGACGAAACAGGCACTGCTGACAACTCCGACGAGGACCCCGAGCAGGAGTGGAACAGGCTTCGTCTTTTCCGCCGCTCCTCAAGCAAGGCTGCCGCATATCACGACGAAGTAAAGAACGATATCATTCCCAAGCTTGCCGCTGAAAACGGCGCAGAGCTTGCCAAAAAGCTTGAAGAGCTCCTTGGCAGGGACGGCTCCCTTATGAGGTATACAGGCTCTGCATGGCAGATGAACGGCTCTGAGGAAGAGGTGCTGGAAAAGCTGAAAAAGGACAGCTTCGCCTACGGACTTGCTGCTCTGGAGCACCGCCGCTGGTGCTGCTATATGGCTTCCATAGGCTGGCGCTCGGGAGAGCGCAGCGACAAGTTCCGCAGGAACCCCTGCCTTGTTACTCAGCAGAGACTTATGGAGACCAAGCCCGAAATGTGCAAATACGACCTTATGTCACTTATGGCGAGATATAAAGCCCATATTTAGCAAAGCTAAATATGGGCTTTAGCCTATTGTAGGGGCGGATATTATCCGCCCAAGCTATCAGCCGTTAGCCATTAGCCGTTAGCTTGTAGGGGCGGCGTTCCGCCGCCCGTTAAGGGACGCCCTCTCTTGCATTACGGGACGCCGAAGGCGGCGTCCCCTACAAAAAACAAAACCGCAAGTTATGCGTTGACATTTGCGGCGATATGCGGTAAAATTAAGTTATGACAATATTCACTCGGCATTCAGCCTTACAGCTAAAGGCTAACGGCTAAAGGCTACAAATCAGAAAGGACTGAGTTTATGAAAATATTCAAGCGCCTGTTCGCTTTTACAGCTGCGGCAGTGACTGCTGTTTCGGCTTCTGCGGCGGCTCTCCCTGCATTCGCAAAGGCTACGCCCGATGTAGTGGACTATACGGAGACAGAGAACAACTGGGCTAAGCTCTTACAGTACACCCTGTACTTCTACGACGCCAATATGTGCGGTACGGGAGTTGCCGAAAACAACCGCCTTTCATGGCGCGGAAACTGCCACGTATACGACGCAAAGGTGCCTATGCACTCTATTGATGACGACCACTTCGGCACTAATCTCCCTGAGGATTTCATGACCAAGTACAAGGATATCCTCGACCCCGACGGCGACGGCTTCATCGACGTTGCAGGCGGCTTCCACGACGCAGGCGACCACGTAAAGTTCGGACTTCCCGAGGCTTATGCCGCTTCTGTTGTTTCATGGGGCTATTATGAGTTCCGCGACGCCTACAAGGAGACAGGTCAGGACGCCCACGCCGAGACTATCTGCCGCTACTTCTGCGACTACTTCATGAAGAGCACATTCCGCGACAAGAACGGCGACGTCCTTGCGTTCTGCTATCAGGTGGGCGACGGAAGCGTTGACCATTCCTACTGGCAGTCTCCCGAGATAGACGCTATGGGACGCCCTGCATTCTTTGCCACCTCCGAGCTCCCTACCACAGATGATGTTTCCGAAAGCGCGGCGGCTTTAGCTATCAACTACTACAACTTCAAGGACACCGACCCCGAGTACGCCGAGAAGTGTCTCGACTATGCAAAGGCGCTCTTTGACTTCGCAAACAAGAACGAGAAGAAGGTCGGCGCAGGCGGCGACGGTCCTATGAGCTTCTACACCTCCAACAAGTGGGAGGACGACTTCTGCTTTGCGGCAGGCTGGCTCTACCTTATCACACAGGACCATGACTACCTTGAAGCCTGTGAGCAGTACATCGACTACTACGCTCCTCCCGGATATGTTCTCTGCTGGAACGATATGTGGAACGGCGTGGGTATAATCTTCGGACGCATACAGGATATGTACCCCGAGGTCTGCGAGGAGACCCGTGTGGCTATCGGCAGAGGTCAGTATGAAGTCCTCGACTTCTGGGAAATGGAAGCCAAGGCTATCAACACCGTAATGGAGGGCAAAAAGGGTAAGATAACTCCTGCGGGCTACTTCTACCTTGATACATGGGGCAGTGCAAGATACAACACCGCAGTTCAGTTCACGGCTCTCGTTTATGATAAATACAACAAGGGCAAGGACAAGTACAACGACAAGAACCCCGACTATGCATTCTCCAACTGGGCTCTTGGACAGATGGAATACATCATCGGTGATAACCCGCTGGGCAGAAGCTACGTTGTTGGCTACGGCGAGAACTCCGTAAAATATCCACACCACCGTGCGGCTTCGGGACTTACAATGGCTGAGGACCCTGCCGAGCACAAGCACGTACTCTACGGCGCTCTTGCAGGCGGTCCCGACGGTAACGACCAGCACAACGACGTTACCAGCGACTGGATATACAACGAGGTAACTATCGACTACAATGCGGCTATCGTAGGCGCGGCGGCAGGTCTTTACCTCTTCAAGGGCGATGAGACCATGAAGCCCGAGGAGAACTTCCCGCCTGCTGAAAAGGTCGATGATACACAGCTCTTCTCAGGTGATGATTTCTGGGTATCGGGCTACTGCTCGGAGGCTCCCGAGACTACAGGCTCAGGCGTTACAAAGCTCACATTCTTCGTGAACACTGACTGCCTTGAACCCCATACCGACCTGTCTGTACGCTACTATTTCAGCATTGAGGAATTCGAGAACAAGACTATCCCGGGAAGCTTCGTGCTCCAAAAGACCTACGACCAGGTGGAGACCGAGGTAACTGACAAGTCCGCTGTGCTCTCACAGCCAAAGCAGTACAAGGACGATATCTACTACATCGAGATATCGTGGCCTGACTACGCTGTTGCAAACTCCAACAAGAAGTATCAGCTTATTATCGGCAACTACTTCGGCGAGAAGTGGGACTCCTCCAACGACTGGAGCAGAAAGGGCATGATAGACCTTGATGAAGAGGGCGAGGACTACGACAACATCGTAAGCGGCGTTGAGCTTGCAAAGTGCTGTGACAACGTATGCGTTTACGCAGACGGAAAGCTTGTAGGCGGTATTGAGCCCGACGGCACAAAGCCTGCAAAGGTATACAAGGTAGCTCAGCTGGTAAGGCTCCGCAAGATGATACTTGGCGTATCACCTTTCAGCAGCAAGGAAGCCGCAGACCAGTTCGACTTCAACGGCGATAAGAATATAGACCTGTACGACGAGATAGAGCTGAGAAAGCTCCTCTTAAAGCAGGGCTGATATAACGAAAAAGGACTTCCCGAGGGAAGCCCTTTTTCTTTTCTCTTTTTCTCTATATTTATCATGTTTTCTTTCATTCTGCAATGGTCTGAGGAATTGCAAAACATACAAGTTCCTCGTCGATGTTCATGAACTTCATATAGTTCTTCATCTGTTCAATGACCTTTTCCTGCTCTTTGATATCAAATGTGCCCAGATATACATAAACCTGCTTGTCACCCTGACTGATTGATGTAATCATGGAAACAGGGAGCTTGTGCTCTGTCTCATAGGCAATCAGAAGAGCGTTTACGTCGTTAAGGTCGGTTATCTTTTTCTCACCGAGAGGGAGCTTCACGCTTTTCAGCGACTTTGCAAGCTTCATAAGCTCTGCTTCTGAGCCGAAACATCTTACCTTGCAGTAATGTCCGTCGTCTAAAGCGAAAATCACGCTGATATCGTTCTGACCGTCCTTGCTGCTGTCGAAGATAAAGTATTTATCGTCGATGACCTTTGTTACATTAAAGCCAAAGCGGTTCTTGATATAACCAGCCATAGACTGACCTGCGTAATCATTGCCTCTGTTGAAGTAGTATAACTGATAGTTCATGTCATATGCCTTTACATGATAGAGAATGCCTATATCCTCAAAATTCGCATAAGGACCGAGCCAGACAGGCGGATTTACATAGTCGTCGCGGAGCTTTACTGCGTCATCGCCTGTGACTTCGGCAAAGCGATAGATAAAGCCGTCCTTTTTGAAGCTCTCGAACATCTGCTTCATGGTCTCGCGGGCGTTTACATTGTAGTCGTTAAGGTCATAGCTTCTGATAAGCTTTATTGCTTCGTCTGTTGTATCAACGCCTACAGCCTGTGCTAAAGGAGTTAAAGGCTCGCTGTCATCATCGAGACCGAGAAGCTTCAGCTGTATCTTCTGTGCGTCGCCTACTGTAACGCCGTCGCCGTTAAGGTCTGCATTATCCTTGCCGCATGTTGAAAGCTTATACTTATCGGGATTTGCAAGGCTCTGCATTACGTATACAACGTCTGCCATATCTGTGCCGTTGTCGCAGTTTGCGTCGCCCTTGAGCTTGCTTGCGGATACTACCTTTATAGTCACAGTGGGATCAAATGCACAGCCCCTTGCATGGACAGATATACTTGCTTCGCCCTCCTTGAGCGCCTTTACCTCAAAGCTGTTGGTCCCTTTTTCATAGCTTACCTCGATCAGCTCAGATGATGAGTATACTGAACCGCCCTCTGTCTCGCCATTGGGGTGACCGAATTTGATTTTTCTTACCTCACCTACATTCAAAGGCGTATTGTCAAATTCCACCTTTGTCATATAGTCGATATGAACTGTAGAAGTAGTCAGCTGTGTTGTAGTCATAGTCACAGCAGTTGTCGTTGTATCAGCATCCTTAACTGTGAAAGCAACATGACCAACGAAAGGACAGCCGTTATCTGTTATCTCCATACTTACGGAGCCTGCCTTAACAGCCGTTACACTGAAATGACCGTCTTTTTCCAATGTTACAAGCACATTGTCCGAAGCCTTTATATTGCCGCCTGTGGATCTTCCTGAGACAGGATTGTAAAAGCGTCCCTCTCTTGTTTCTCCCACTTTCATATCAGAGTTATCGAACTCGACTGTAGGTGCAAAGTCGGGAAGCACCTCATCATCTACGACATCAAAGTATACATAGTTTGTGAACGCGCAGCCCTTTGTCCAGCAGCCAAGCTTTGCCTCGCCTGCTTCGAGAGCCCTTACCGTGAAGATATCGCTTCCCTCGGTATACTCAACAGAGATATTGTCTGTTCCTGCTTCTACCCAGCCGCCTTCATTCTTTTTGGTCTCGGGATTGTAGAAGCGTCCCTCTCTTACCTCACCCACCTTCATGGCGGACTTGTCAAACTCAACTGTAGGAGCATAGTCATAGATAACAGTGGAAGTTGTGACATGAGTCGCAGTCGCAGTAGTAGTGACTGTTGTGGTATTCGTCAATGCCGTTGATGTAAGAGCAGGCGGTATCTCTATTATGGCAACCCTGACGGAAGCTTTCTTTCCGTCGGGAGTCTCTGCACGAAGCACGGTCACTCCCATGGATACGCCCTTGATATTTACAAGCTTGCCCTGCACCTGAGTTACCTTTGCAACGCTCTCATCATCAACAGTGAACTTTATGGGAGATTCTCCCACCTCATACTGCTTGCCGTCATCATATCCTGAAATGGACACTGCGGTATTCAAGCCCAATTCCACAGAAATGCAGTCGTTTTTCACATTGAAGTGTATACCGCTGTTTTCCTCGGACACAGCTGCTGCGGTATCGCTCTCCGCAACAGCGTAAGCAGGAGTGAACGCCATAGATGTCATACTCATTGTCAGCGCTGTTAAAAGCGTCAGTATTTTCCTTTTGTTCATAGTAGACCCTCCTTTTATTAAAGCATGACAGCTCGCTGCGCAGCAGCCACTCGGGGCACGAACTGCCTGTTTTATAGCTTTCACTTATTAGTCGTATGAAAAACGAAAAACTCTCACTCTTTTTCAAAAAATCTTTTCTGCAAAGCAAAAAAGCTGTACCGCAAGGGTACAGCTTTTGTTTTATGATATTCTTACGCAGTTTCTTCCGCTTGATTTTGCTTCATACAGTGCATTATCCATACGTCTGTAGGCTTTCTCAAAATCATCTCCGTCAATAACAGTGGTAACGCCGACGCTGCAGGTGATATTTCCTACATTTGCGAATGTCTCGAAAGATACCTTCTGACGTATCTCCTCAGCCATTTCCAGAGCTCTTTCGCGGCCGGCTCCGCAGCATACAGCCACGAACTCCTCACCGCCCCAGCGTCCGACTACTCCGTTGTTGTCATCGAAATAATCAGTTACGATATTTGCGAATCGTTTGAGAGTAAGGTCTCCCACGGCATGACCGTAGTTATCGTTTACGTGCTTGAAGAAGTCGATATCCATTATCATCAGCGAAACAGGGATATGTTCCTCAACAAATTTATTTATGGCGTTTTTGATCTCTGTTTCCATTCTGCCGTGATTGTAGATCTGAGTAAGAGGATCCTTTGAAGCAAGGTCCTCATATCTGTTCATTGTTTCTATAAGATCAAGGGTAGTTTCGTTGATATCCTGGACCATGTATACAAAACGGTAGTCATCGGGGATAGTGGTCTGGACACGGCTGAATATGAGCTTTACCCAGATCTCCTTGCCTTCAAGATTCATCATAAGGCAGTCAAAGGAAGCTGTCTTGCCGGGTGCAAAATTATTTTTCAGATACTCAGGCTCGGTCCATTCCATGAACTGTGCCTGATAATCCGTATTTATGGCATTTACTATCATTAATCGCCACTGAGAGAATTTCAGCTCCTGATTGATTATATCGTCAGACAGCTCTGTAACGCTGATACTGTTGATAGAATCCTTTTCCAGGTCTATGTACATTGAGAACAGGTAGGTATTCTGGAAAGACTTTACCTTTTCGGTAGTCAGCGACTCGTCAACGGACTGTCTGTCATCAAGCTCGTCAAGTACAAAAAGATATTTTTCATCTCCGTTGAGCGGATAGATCGAGACCTGTATAACACAGAGTGTCTCTTCTATCTTAACACTTACCCTTCTTGCATATTTGCCTGAAAAATGTCCCGAGGTCGGGATAAAGACCTTGTACTTCTCCGACACGTTATCAGAGGATTTGCTTAAATGATACCAAAGCTTTTCAATAAGCTCATTATACTCACCTGTTGGCTTTAGCAGCTTATTAAAAATACCTTTTCTGATAATAGACTTATACTTATTGACCTTACCGTCAACAAGCACAAGCGCGTCCACGTTGTCCTTGAAGAAGTCTATAGCATCTTCCAATGTCATGTTATCAATATTATGACTGTCCATAAAATGTCCCCCTAAAAAGATTTTTCAATAATCCGTAAAGCATCGGACCGGTCTGAAACACATTCAGAGCATATCCTCTTATCAACAGCTTATTACAGCTGTTTAAAACATGATCTATATATAAAAATAATACCACATTTTGCTGTTATAATTGTGAATTTTTTGTGAACAAACTTATAAAGCCATTTTTATTTGTAGAATTGAACAATGAAGAGCAGGAGTCTTTAGGGGAATTGACAAAAAAAGCTCCCATGAAAAACATGGAAGCCTTAATATCACATTATTCAAATTCGTACTCGCCGTCGTAATTCTTCTTGAATTCCTCGAACACCTTGCCAAGAAGCTCGTCATCATTAACGGAAACAAAGTCGTCCTCTTCCGGTGTCTCCCCGGGGATGACCTCGAGTATGACGACCTCATCGTCCTCATCGTCAAAGGGCAGGAGAACTGCGTAAAGGTGGTCGCTGTACTCAACAGTACCGATTATCTCAAAGGATACCTCGTTGCCGTCGTCATCTGTGAGAGTGATGTAATTCTCTATTTCATCTTCTTCCTCGAGCTCGTCAAGGTCTTTTTCGTTCATATCGCTCATGGTATTACCTCCCAATCAATAATATAATTAATTCTAACACATATACTCGGAAATTGCAATAGTCCGCGCTAATTTTTCACCACAAGAACGGTTTTTATGCCGTATGCACGGAACAGCCCTATGCAGTCCCTGTCGATGATCTCTCCGCTGACAGCTATGGGTATGGCAGGTGGACATGGAACCTTTACCGACGCGCATATCCTGCCCTCTGCTTCCTCCACAGGAATTTCCTCGGCGTCCGCAAAGGCGGCTTCGCGGATGGCTAAAGCCATCTGCGGGAGCTTCGGCTGAAAAATAAAGGACTTCTTTGCTGTACGGGAAGCTCCCGCCACCGCGCTCTCAAGCGCGGCGCGAAGCCGCCTGTAGTCCTCGGCAGGCGAAAAAGGCGACATGAGAAGCACCACAAGCTCGGCGTCGGCATACTCACATTCAACTCCCCTTTCACGGAGAAGCTCCGCAAGCTCGGTGCCGCAGAATCCGCTTTCAGCGGCTTTTACCGTAATGTGGAATGGCTCGCTGTCTGCGAATATGAGCCTGTCGGCCAGGGCGGCGCGAAGCGCCGACAGCAGCGGCAAAGCCGCGGCAATATCTCCACGTATATTATCTGCAATATAACGATTGCACAGGTCAAGTGAAGCCATTATAAGATAGGACGGACTCGTAGAGCCGAAAAGACTCATTGCCTGTTTCAGCTTCGGGACGTACTCATCACAGGAGGTATGAAGCACCGCTGCTCCCGTAAGAGCAGGCAGCATCTTATGCGCCGAGTCGCAGCACAGGTCAGCTCCCAGAGCTATAGGGTGCAGATTCTCCTCAAAAAAGGCAAGGTGCGCACCGTGGGCGTTGTCCACAAGTAGCTTCGCTCCATAGCGGCGGCAGAGCTTCGCCAGTGCGGCGGTATCCGCCAGCCTGCCCGTATAATCAGGCGACGTCACATATACACAGGCCGGCGTGTGGTCGGCGGCTAAAGCCGCCTCCATGCGGGCGAGCTGAAGCTCCCCCGACAGGATACCGCCGCTGTAGCATGGCATTATCCACTGAACGTCAATATCAAGAAGCGCCGCTGCATTGAGAAAAGCGCGGTGAACGTTCCTTGACGCGATAACGCGGCGGCGCTCCTGCTTCATAAGAGCCAGCATAGCCTGTATGCAAAGAGTAGAGCCCCCTGCCGAGAATACGGAAACCCTGCTGCCATAGAGCTCCGCGGTATTCCGCTCACTCTCGGCTATAATGCCGTCAGCTTCAAAGAGGCTGTCCGCACCCTTTATCTCGGTGATGTCAAGCTTGAAGAGCTCCCCCAGCTCAGCCGCGGGAGCATTCCCCTTATGCCCCGGCATATGAGCTCGCAGAACGCCAGAAGCGGCGTAATTCCGCAAAAAATCATATATAGGAGTATTCATTTTCTTCTCCTCAGATGTAATATTGAAGTATACTGTAAATTTTCTTTTTGGCGCGTGACATAGCCGCATAGACCGCCTGCTGAGACACTCCCAGCCTTTCGCTTATGCAAGCCACATCTGCACCCTTAAAATAGTATAGCATAATTATTTCCTTTTGTCTCGGTGTCAGCTCATTATTAATAACTTTTAACAGAATACTGCGGAGCCTCGATGCGTTCCCGTCCTTATTCCCATAGCCAAGAATACGCTTTATGCCGAGGTCCTCCCTGCCCCCTATCTTGTCGGAATAATTGATATCACATCTTGCCAAAGCTCTCCCGCCTCCTGTTATACGAAGTCAGATGAGAGATTATCTCCTGCATCTCGCCGTGCTCCTCATAGAGCAGACGGATACGGCGGTCTAAATCGAGCTCTATGACCCTTGCGGAGTCCCCCTTTTTCATGAGAGAGCTCCGCAGCTCAGAAAGCTCGGTGATACGCTGTTTGACGAGATCGCGGCTGTTGGTGTAGTTTTGGATAAGTTGTGTCATGATTTGCCCCCTTATTAAGAAAAAGAAGCACGAGCAGCAAATGCTGCACCCTTGTAACGTCTGAAAGATAGCTCTGCGAACTTACGTTCTATTCCTTGTGATTATATTATAGAACATCTGTTCTGATTTGTCAAGAGCTTTTTTACAAAAATTTATTTCCGACAAAAGACGACAAAAAAAGGAACTGCAATTGCAGTTCCTTTTTCAGGATCACATATATCCAAGACGGATCATTAATATGGCTTATATCCAATATAGCGCTCTAAGAGTGAGTTGATCTGTATAGTGGCTGTATTCGTTGTCCCTACTACTTCTCCTTTACAATTCAAAGAGCTAACCTGACAGCGATAATCATTATACAGCATATGCTGCATCCAATATCGATTTCCGCCAATGTATTCATCATAATAACGGCTTTCATGATCTTTAACCTCATCTTTTCTTACAGTTAAAGTAGCTGAATGCCAGTCCATATCTACCCATTTGTCGCCTACTAATCTCTGCCAGTTATATTTATACTTACCTGTACCGCCACCTTTCACTTCAACAGTAACATCTATAGTCGCATCATTTTTATCAGATTGCTCAAAATCAAAATCATAAACCCAACCATTAATTATTCCATAATTTAATATCATTTCACTGTATTCAACATATATTGGTCCGCTTGCAACTTTTCTGCCTTTGCTGTCTCTTACTTCACACTTATAGGTTCCTACAGATGCTACAGAAAGCTTCTGCGTGTTTCCGACCCAATTGCCATTCGCATCTGTCCATGTATAATAATAGGTTCCAGAACCGCCTGTTGGATTCACATAGAGCTGTGTATTATATTTGAGATCTTGACAATATGACTGCGACTTGATCGTTAATTCAGGTACTGTCTTTACCGTAGCTTCGCCTGTCGTAAACTTTTTAACACTTGATATCTTCATAGATTCAGCAGTCGTTGTTACAGGTGTTAAACGCTGACCAATATCTATTGTTTGCTTCTGCATTGCTGCTGTTGTTGTTCTTGTTCCCACTGGTCTGAGCCCTATTGATTTAGTAGTCGTCGTTGTTGTTGCTATTTCCATAGTCTGAAACTCCCTGTCACGCTCAGTTATCTCACAGTAATACTTTCCGGCTTCTGTAGCAGGATATGCGCTTAGTGTAGCTCCCTTTATAGCTTTTCCGTCCTTGTACCACTGATACTCTGCTACCTTGCCAAAAGGGAGACTTCTATCGGTCTTTGCTTCGATTATTGCTGTCTCTGATGGTGTTATCTCAAAGTTGTAGCTATTGAGATAATAGCCCAAACAAAGCGGTTTTCTTCCTACGTCAACTATCAGTTCAGGCAGATTCAGCTCAGGTCTGAATGTAGGGTCTTTTGCGTTTGCAGGGATAGCGCTTGCTCCGCACAACATAATAGCGCTTGAAATAATACATAATGTCTTTTTTAATAATGCCTTCATTTTTTCAACCTCCGTATTTGATATTAGTTTTTGTTTATTAAAACAAGTTTGGCGCCTGCTTGTTTTTCACGTTTAGTATAACTTGATTATATCACGTTCATCAGAGCTTGAAAAGGTGTCATTTGTCACTTTCAGAGTGACATTTGTCACTGTTTTTACTAAATTGGCGCAACCAATGTCAAAAAATGTACATATATTATGTACGGGCAGCAAAAAAGGGCGGATATTATCCGCCCTTGATATCATTCTTCATTTACAGGATCACTGTCAGTTTCTTCCGTCCCAGCACATTCTTCATTCTCAATTCTCAATTCTCCATTTTCAACATCTGAGATGACCTGCTGAGAGGTCTCGTCGTCGTACTCCATATTCTCGGGAACAGCTTCCTCAGCAATGGCTGCTGCCTCCGCAAGGTCCTCCCGTATGCCGTCCGAGCAGGCGCTGAGCTTGGGCATATTGATTATACCCGAGCAGGTAACGTCGTCGCCGCTGCCCTTTTTAGTCATTGCAGGCAGGAACTCTGCAAGCTGAGCTATGCCGTCCTCCATGCCGTTTTCAACTATAGTAAGAGCAAGTCCGCGGAAGAAGCTGAAAAGCTGCTCCTCGTTCCAGTAGGAGTTCTCCACACCGTCAGTACACAGGAATACTGCCGCAGGCATAAAGCCCTTTGGCAGATAGAAGAATCTTGCCGAAAGTGCCGCGTCGTCCTGACACATTGATGTGGTAACGTTCTCATAGCAGCGGGGATCCTCGGGGATAGGCGCAAAAACATTGCTGTCGCCGTCTATCACCACGCATTTTCCGTCGCCTATCTGAGCTCCGAAAGCATAGTCGTCGGTGACTACCGCAAATACCAGCGTGGTCCCGTAGGCGCCGATGTACTCGCCGTTCTCGTAGCGCTTTTTGTAGTAGGCGTACTTCTCGGGGATACGGCTGTACTCCTCCTCGGTAAAGGGCTCGTTCTTGAAGTCCTGCTCCGT
Source organism: Ruminococcus flavefaciens AE3010 (assembly GCF_000526795.1). Classification (NCBI taxonomy): domain Bacteria; kingdom Bacillati; phylum Bacillota; class Clostridia; order Eubacteriales; family Oscillospiraceae; genus Ruminococcus; species Ruminococcus flavefaciens. The sequence goes on along the minus strand of NZ_JAGT01000001.1, from coordinate 2,948,291 downwards.
CTTGTCGTGCCAGCGGGCGATGATGCTGCGCCAGAGCTGATTGAATAGCTCCTCACGCTGACGCTGATCCGCAAGCATTTCCGCCGCGTTTTCGATGCCGTCAAGGAACTCGCTCACGCACTCCGCCGCACATTCCACAGCATACTTCGAGCCTCTTTCGGTGCGGAGATAGCATGGGCTGCCGTGACCGTCAGCCGCCGCAGCAAATGAGTATTTCTCATAGTCCGCCGCAAGGGAGCTGTCCTGACAAATAATATCTCTGCTGAGATGTGAAGCACCTATGCTTGTCTGAGCAAAGGAAAGTGTTTTTGCCATACCCTCACCTTACCAGTCCGATTCGTCCCAATCGGCGGTATTGGCGTCGCTGAGAGCCTCTGATGTCTGAGTCTGAACGTCCTCAGCCAGCTTCTTTGATATCTCGACAGGATCTGTGTCGCTGTCAACTGTGCTTGAATGGCTTGCGAATACACTGGTGATAACGCTTGCCTTTTCGATCATAAGGCGGAGCTGATCCTTGTTCTTGACATCGAGAACTGTCTCTGAGCTTCCCGAGAAGCGTGCAAGAACGTCTCTGTCAGCGTCGTCGCCGATAGCGAAGGCTATCTTGATAGAGCGCTTGTACCAGTTATTCTTTTTGAGAGCGTCCAGGCCGCTCTCCCAGTTATCTGTAGGACCGCCGTCACTGAAAAGGAGTATTACAGGCGGATAAGCGCCTGCGGCAGTCTGTAGGAATTCATTTCGTGAGAGCTTTTTGTCAAGCTCCTTGCAGGCAGCGCCAAGGTCGGTAACGCCGCAGGCTTCAAAGGTCTTGAAGCGGTATCCCTCGGGTGAAACAGGCTCGGGAGTCACCCATGAAGCGCCTGTGGAGAATTCAAGAACTGCGATCTTGATCTCAGCGTCATCGCTCTCGTCGCTTATTTCCTGTAATGTCTGCATAACTTCTTCAAGTGCTGATTCTACTTGTCCTATTTTGCTGCCCTGCATACTTCCCGAAGTATCGATGACATAGAAAAGTGTCATGACCTTTCTGACAGCAGGTGCGTAATCGTCTAAACCGGGCATATTTCTTACCTCCATATCTTTGTATGTCAAATACATATAATTATCTGATTATATTATTATATCACGAAATCAGGCGCAGGTCAAGTGCCGAAGCATAAAGCCTTTAGCCGTTAGCCATTAGCTTTAGGAGAATCCTGTTTTACTGAACCCATGAACGGGATTCCAAAGGGACTGTGTTCCTTTGGTCAGGTCAAGGGTTACTCCCCACAGGGTGGGGAGATGTCGCAATGCGACAGAGGGGACGGACCCGATCAGGGGGACAGCCCTTGCGGGGGTTGGGGCAGCGCCCCAAATACGTCAGGCGCCTCGCAAGGGGTGAATCAAAAAGCAGTCCGGTGGACTGTTTTTTGAGAGGGGACGCCTTGTAAGAGAAGGCGTCCCCTTGTATGAACAGATATTTATTTGCCTGCGGAGTTATCTCCGCACGAAAAAGTAATCCATATACCATAATATTAAACAGCTCGTAAATGTTCACACAAAGTTAACAATTAATATCGTGACATCAGCACATATATAATGTATAATAAATGTGTAATCAATAACCGCCGACAGGCGGTTATTGCCCTGAACTTTGTTCAGGGCGCGCAAATTCTTAATAAAACATAGAATTTGCGCAACACATTTCTTTATGTGCAGCTCATTTTGCCCTAAAGTGCAAAACAAGTTGCAAGAAAAAGTGGGGTATTGTTATTTTTTCTTGCAGCTTGACAACTAAAAATCGGCTTTATTTCAAGCTTTGAAGCCAATTTCTATTTGTTGAGCAGCCATTAATAAAAGCATGATATAAGATTGGAGGGTTCGCCGTTTGATCGGCTGACTATGAACAAAAACGAAATAAAAAAATATATCTTTATCGCAGGTCTGGCTGTTGCCGTGTGCGTAATAAGCCAGAATTTCTCTGTGCTGGCAAGCTTTGTACTCTTGGTGCTCGGAGCTCTGAAGCCCCTTGTTATGGGCTTTATGATAGCCTATATCTTCAATATCATCATGAACTTCTTCGAGAAGCACTACTTCCCAAAAAGCAATTCAAAAGCAGCAGCCATAACGCGAAGACCTGTGTGTCTGTTATGCTCATTCGCCATCGCCATAGCGATAATAATACTCGTGATGTATATAATCGTCCCGGAGATAGCCTCCGCATTCGGAGTTCTCTACGCCGAGATACCTCCCGCCTTTACCACGGCAAAGGATTTCGTCATCGGCAAGCTCAATGAATACCCAGAGATACAGGAGCAGATAAGCTCGCTGGAATTCGACTGGGCAAACATTGCAGAAAAGGGTTCAAAGCTTCTCACATCGGGACTTGCAGGCATACTCAGCTCCGCTGTGGGCATAATAGGAGGGCTGACCTCCGCAGTCACAAACCTTGTGCTGGGACTGATATTCGCTGTATACCTGCTGCTGCGCAAGGATAAGCTCTTCCGCGACGGCAACCGCATAAGACACGCATATTTCAGCGAGGAGTTCAACGCTAAGTGCTCCCGCGTTTTCCATACAGCAAATGAGACCTTTCAGAGCTTCTTTGTGGGACAGTTCGTGGAGGCTATTATCCTCGGCTCACTGTGCTTCATCGGCATGAAGATACTGAAGCTCCCCTACGCCGCAATGTCGGGAACTCTCGTTGGAGTTACCGCCTTTATCCCTATCGTGGGAGCTTTCATCGGCGCAGGCATAAGCGCGTTCATTATCCTCACCGAGAGCCCCATGCAGGCGCTTATATTCATCATATTCCTTGTCATACTCCAGCAGTTCGAGGGCAATATCATCTACCCAAAGGTAGTGGGCGGCACTGTGGGACTGCCAAGCATATGGACTCTTGCCGCTGTCACACTGGGCGGCGGGCTGTTCGGTATCTTTGGTATGATACTGGGAGTACCTCTTGCAGGTACGCTGTATAAGCTGAGCTTCCATGTTCTTGAGAAAAAGGAGTCTGAGCTGGGAATAAAGTCTCCCGACGACAGCAAACCGCAGAAGCCCCAAAAACCTGCCAATCCAAAGAAGCCTGTTCAGTCAAAGCAAAAGCCTGCTAAAGCTCAAAAAAAGTAACCGTGTAGGGGCGCCCTTTTGGGCGTCCGTATAAGCCGACAAAATGTCTCGGGCGCCCAAAGGGCGCCCCTACAGAGCAAAATCTGTCAATTGCACAAATAAGCCAAACAAGTTCACACATTTTTGATATCCGTCAATTCGGCATGAGCCGAAAGCTCCAATTCTCCGAAGTGAGATATAAGCTGCCTCAGGGGACAGCTGCCAATTTGTAATCTGATAAAACGAAAAAAGGCGTTTTTTAGTTACCTGACGTTAATAGGCAGATTGACAAAATTTAAACAATGTGGTAATATTATCTTAGATCATTGTAAAGGAGTAATGTGTTATGATCAATACATGGCAAAAGGAATGGGACGGCTTTACCGAGGGACGCTGGAGCACTACCTCAGTAAACGTCAGAGATTTCATCAAGAAGAATTACACTCCTTATGAGGGCGACGAAAGCTTCCTCGCACCCCCTACGGAAGCGACAAAAAAGCTCTGGGACAAGGTCATGGACCTCTCCCGACAGGAGCGCGAAGCAGGCGGCGTTCTCGACATGGACACCAAGATCATATCAACAATAACTTCACACGGCGCAGGCTACATCGACAAGGAGCTGGAGCAGATAGTTGGTCTCCAGACGGACAAGCCCTTCAAGCGTGCATTGCAGCCCTTCGGCGGTATCCGTATGGCTCAGCAGGCCTGCAAGGAGTACGGCTATGAAGTTGATCCCGAGGTAGTGGAGATCTTCACAAAGTACAGAAAAACTCACAATCAGGGCGTATTCGACGCATACACTCCCGAAATGAGACTTGCACGTCACTCGGCTATCCTCACAGGTCTCCCCGACGCTTACGGCAGAGGCCGTATCATCGGCGACTACAGACGTGTAGCACTCTACGGTGTTGATCTCCTTATCGAGGACAAAAAGCACCAGATAGATACCTCACTTGTGAGAATGACTTCAAAGAATATACGTCTCCGTGAGGAGCTTGCAGAGCAGGTCCGCGCTTTGCAGGACCTCAAGGAGCTGGGCGAGATATACGGCTTTGATATCTCAAAGCCTGCGGCTAACGCAAAGGAAGCCGTTCAGTGGCTTTACTTCGGCTATCTTGCAGCTGTCAAGGAGCAGAACGGTGCGGCTATGTCACTGGGAAGAACTTCCACATTTCTCGATATATTCATTCAGCGTGACCTTGATAAGGGCATACTCACCGAGGAACAGGCGCAGGAGCTCATCGACCACTTCATCATGAAGCTCCGTATCGTAAAGTTCGCACGTACTCCCGAGTACAACGAGCTCTTCTCGGGCGACCCAACTTGGATAACAGAGTCTATCGGCGGCGTTGACGTTGACGGTCACCACCTCGTTACAAAGAACAGTTTCAGATACCTCCACACACTGGAGAACCTTGGCACAGCTCCCGAGCCCAATATGACTATTCTCTGGTCAACAAAGCTCCCGAGAAAGTTCAAGGAGTACTGCGCTAAGATGTCTATCAAGACCTCATCTATCCAGTACGAGAACGACGATATGATGAGAGTTGTCCACGGCGACGACTACGCTATTGCCTGCTGTGTATCCTCAATGGTAGTGGGCAAGGAAATGCAGTTCTTCGGCGCAAGAGCAAACCTTGCAAAGTGCCTGCTTTACGCTATAAACGGCGGTGTGGACGAGCGTCTCGGCTTACAGGTAGGTCCTAAGTACAGACCTGTGGACAGCGAGTATCTCGACTTCGACGATGTTTGGGAGAAGTACATGGATATGATGGAGTGGCTGGCTGGACTTTATGTAAACACCCTCAACGTTATCCACTATATGCACGACAAGTACAGCTATGAGAGACTGCAAATGGCTCTCCACGACAGGGACGTAAAGCGCTATTTTGCTACAGGTATCGCAGGACTTTCAGTTGTTGCGGATTCACTGTCGGCTATCAAGTACGCTAAGGTAAAGCCTGTCCGCAAGGATATCGAAATAAAGGACAAGGCAGGCAACATAACAAGCGTTGCAAAGAATGTAGTCGTTGACTATGAGATAGAGGGAGATTTCCCGAAGTACGGCAACAACGACGACAGAGTTGACCAGCTTGCAGTTGAGGTAGTACGCCGCTTTATGGACTGCGTAAGAAAACATCACACCTACCGTGACAGTGTGCCTACAATGTCCATACTCACTATTACTTCAAACGTTGTATACGGCAAAAAGACAGGAAACACTCCCGACGGCAGAAAGCAGGGAGTTCCACTTGCTCCCGGAGCTAACCCGATGCACGGCAGAGACACTCACGGCGCTGTAGCTTCGCTCTCGTCCGTTGCAAAGCTGCCGTTCAGACACGCACAGGACGGTATCTCCAATACCTTCTCCATAGTGCCTAACGCTCTCGGCAAGGACATGGAGGTATTCGCAGGAGATCTTGATCTTGACAAGCTCAGAGGAGAATGATATGACAGCTCCCGAAGAAAAAAACTCCCCTGCGGAGCTTGCCGATCTCATCGATCAGCTCATGGCACAGGGAAGCGGTCATGTGAATATAATCGGAAACGGTTCGGAGCTGAAAGTGGATACCGTGAAAAGTACAGATATATGCGGCACAAAGGGTGCATGCTGTCAGCCCACCGAGAACGCCATTGACAAAGACGACGAACTATAAATAATTGAGAATGTAGAATTGAAAATTGAGAATTATTAATTCGTGAGCGAAAGCGAACACATTCATTCTACATTCTCAATTCTCAATTAAATAAAAGGAGGATTTTTATGGATAACCAGAAACAGGTCGATAACCTCATTGAATTGCTTGACGGCTACGTTGAAAAAGGTGGTCATCACCTCAACGTAAACGTTTTTACACGTGAAACTCTCCTTGACGCTCAGGCTCACCCTGAGAAGTACCCCCAGCTCACTGTAAGAGTTTCGGGCTACGCAGTTAACTTCGTAAAGCTGACAAAAGAGCAGCAGGACGACGTTATATCAAGAACATTCCACTCAAGTCTCTGACGCGAGCTGAGCCAGCTTTTAAAGATTGAAATTTTCGCAAAAGTCTCTGATAAACAACGAAAAGGGCTGTACCGATCCGGTACAGCCTTTTTCGTTTTATTTAGTGGCATTTTTGGCATATATACCGAGGATCATAGATGCATCAACTGCATCGACCCTGTTGTTTCCGTTCAGGTCTGCGGCAGTTACCTGACTTGCAGAAAAACGCGAGCCGCGTCCTGCGGAAACGCTTGCGTACTCTGTGAGAACCTCGGAAGCATCGATAGAGTTTACAGCCTTATCGCCGTTTATATCGCCTTTTTCCAGTTTTACCTCGTTCTGGATAACTTTAATTGCAGGAAAATCGGTATAACTTTCGGAAGAATCCAAAAACAGCTGGACCCAATAGGGACAACCGTTGTCAACGTAGTAACCTACACCGATGTACTTGCAGTTTGCTTTCAGGATATTGTTTCTGTGACCTTCAGAGTTCATCCAGTCCTTCATAACCTCCTGGGGATTAGGCTGTCCTGCTGCGATATTCTCGCCTATCCACCACCAGCTAAGACCTGCATCCTCAATAGCGGTCAAACCACTTCTTCCGTCGGGACGCACATGGTCGAAATAAGCAGCTATCTCCTTGGCACGGATATTTGCAGCCTTATTCATTGATATGAGTGCCTTGACAGGCTGAAGACCTCTTTTTGTTCTTTCTTCGTTTACGAGCTTAACTACCTGCTCAGCATATGAGTCGGCATTTACCGATGAAGCCATTACAATACTGTCACCGAGCTCAAGCGCAGTATCAGGGGCAGCAAAACTCGTCATCGGCATCATAGCCGATAATGTCAGAGCTAATGAAATTACAGACGCCAAAAGCTTTTTCATAAAACCACTCCGTTTCTGCATATTTCCCCCAAAACCATGCACTTCGTTTTTATCTTTTCAAGCCGTTATCAACACAGCGGAGTCGGAAATATTATACATAATGTTTTACCAACTCTACAATTATTATATCATAGTTCCTCCGCCAAGTCAACAGATATTGCAAGATTCCCCACTTTACACAGTGGGAATGACTTCTGATACAGCACAATAAACAAAGGGAGCTGTACCAAATAGTACAACTCCCTGTATAGTATACAATCCGTATAAATTACTTGATCTCGATTGTAGCGCCAGCCTCTTCAAACTTAGCCTTGAGCTCGTTAGCCTCAGCCTCAGAAACGCCTTCCTTGATAGCCTTAGGAGCAGCCTCAACTATCTCCTTAGCCTCCTTAAGGCCAAGACCGAGAACTTCCTTAGCAACCTTGATAACGCCCATCTTAGCATCACCGAATGAAGCAAGGATTACGTCAAACTCTGTCTTAGCAGCAGCAGCGCCGCCTGCAGCAGCACCAGCAGCAGGAGCAGCAGCGATAGCAGCTGTTACACCGAATTCCTCCTGGATAGCGTCTACGAGCTCAGAAAGCTCAAGAACGGAAAGAGTCTTGATATCTTCAACAAATTTTGTGATCTTCTCAGAAGCCATGATAATAATCTCCTTTTTAATAGTATTTGCCCTTATGGACTATGATTTTAAGCTGCGGAGCTTGTCCCCGCAAATGTGTGATGAGGGTTCAAGCGGCAATTAAGCAGCTTCTTCCTCCTTCTTCTTGTCTGCAACTGCATTGAGTGTAGCAGCCAGCTTCTGGAGCGGGCCCTGGAGAGAGCCAACGAGCTGTGCAAGAAGAGTGTCCTTTGAAGGGATCTTGGACAGAGCAACAACGCCTGCCTGATCGTAAACTTCGCCTTCAACGTAACCGGCCTTGAGATTGAACTTCTCATCGCCAGCCTTCTCTGCGAACTTACCGAGGATTCTTGCGGGAGCAGTCTGATCGTCGTTGGAAACAGCGAGAGCAGTTGTGCCGTTGAGAGCCTCTTCAAAGCCCTCGATACCGCATTCCTTGAAAGCGCGGAGAAGCATTGTGTTCTTCTCTACAAAGTAGTGAACTCCGGCCTCACGAAGCTCCTTTCTGAGCTTGGTATCCTCTTCAACAGTGATACCCTTGTAGTCAACGAGAACGCCTGAAACGGAGTTCTTGATGATCTCGGTGAGCTTCTCGACCTTTGCCTTCTTTGCTTCGAGTACTGCATTGCTTGGCATAGTGTGTATTCACCTCCGAATGAATTTTCATCGTATTCAGAGAGCAATAAAAAAGCCCATTCCGACAGCGCAGAATGGACAATGATAATTCTATCAATTGCTATTCCTCGGCGGGACTTACTGAGCTTTCGCTCTGCCAGCTGTCTTTAGAATACGATACTGTTTTTCACAGCTTTATAATTATAGCAGATAATTTCCCGTTTGTCAAGCATTTTTTGAAAAAAGTTGTCAGTGAATAGTTTTTAGTGAGTAGTGAGTAGAAAGTAGAGAGTAGTGTAGAGGACGGCGCAGCTAACAGCTGCACGTACCCTCTGTCCTACGGACATCTCCCTGCACAGCAGGGAGTCACTCGACGTTCCATTGATTACATAACATGTTTGGCGGAACGGCAAGGGTGCCTCCTCACAGTGTGGGGAGATGTCGCAAAGTGACAAAGGGGCGCGGCGCCTGTTGGGCGCCGTTCCCTACGGTGTGTCATTTGAAATATTACGGGGATTGGCGGGCGGCGGAACGCCGCCCCTACAAATCAATTCCAAATTAGAAAGGGCGGATAATATCCGCCCCTACACATTACTTATTAAGTGCCTTCTTTACTGTCTTAACGATGTTCTCAGCTGAGAGACCGAACTCCTTGAGAAGGTCTACAGCAGGACCTGAGTGACCGAACTCGTCGTTCACGCCGATCTTGATAACGGGAACAGGACAGCACTCTGTAACAGCCTCTGCAACAGCAGAACCAAGTCCGCCGATAATGCTGTGCTCCTCAGCAGTAACGATAACGCCTGTCTCCTTTGCACACTTGCAGATGAGCTCCTTATCGAGAGGCTTGATAGTGTGGATATTTACCACTCTTGCGGAGATACCCTCAGCCTCGAGAGTCTTTGCAGCCTCTACTGCCTCGTTTACCATAAGACCTGTAGCAACGATAGTAACGTCCTTACCGTCCTTCATGACAACGCCCTTGCCAAGCTCGAACTTGTAGCTTGCTGCGTCGTTGATCACGGGTACTGCAAGTCTGCCGAAACGCATATAAACAGGACCGTTGAAGTCGAGAGCAGCCTTTACGGCAGCCTTTGCCTCAACATCGTCACAGGGATTGATGATAGTCATGCCGGGGATAGTTCTCATAAGAGCGATATCCTCGTTGCACTGATGTGTAGCGCCGTCCTCACCAACGGAGATACCTGCGTGTGTAGCGCCGATCTTTACGTTGAGGTGTGGGTAGCCGATAGAGTTTCTTACTATTTCAAAAGCTCTGCCTGCTGCGAACATTGCGAATGTGCTTGCGAAAGGTATCTTGCCGCATGCTGCAAGACCGGCTGCAACGCCCATCATGTTAGCCTCAGCGATACCGCAGTCAAAGAAACGGTCGGGGTAAGCCTTCTTGAAAATGCCTGTCTTTGTTGCAGCAGCAAGGTCTGCATCGAGAACTACTAAATCCTTATATTCCTCGGCATACTCCTTGAGAGCCTCACCGTAGCTTTCTCTGGTAGCCTTTTTGATTACATCTGCCATGATAATTAGTCCTCCAATTCCTTTAACTGCGCGTTGAGCTCTGACATAGCCTGATCGTACTGTTCCTTGTTTGGAGCTGTACCGTGCCAGCCTACCTGATTTTCCATGAATGAAACGCCCTTGCCCTTTGTGGACTTCTGGATAATAGCCACAGGCTTGTCCTTTACGGAATCAGCCTCTGTGAAGGCTCTGTCGATGTCGTCGAAGTCGTGAGCGTCCATAGTGATAACGTGCCAGCCGAATGCTGCGAACTTGTCTGTGATAGGCTCTGGTGAGCATACCTCGCTGATAGGACCGTCTATCTGGAGGCCGTTGTTATCTACGATAGCAACGAGATTTGTCAGCTTCTTGTGAGCTGCGAACATAGCAGCCTCCCATACCTGACCCTCTTCGATCTCGCCGTCGCCGAGGACAGTGTATACCTTGTATGACTTGCCGTCGAGCTTTCCTGCAAGAGCCATGCCGCATGCTGCGGAGATGCCCTGTCCGAGTGAACCGCTGGACATATCAACGCCGGGGATATGGATACATGGGTGTCCCTGTAAGAGAGCGCCGATGTGACGAAGAGACTTGAGCTCCTCTACCGAGAAGTAGCCCTTCTGAGCCAGTACCGAGTAAAGAGCAGGAGCTGTATGTCCCTTTGAAAGAACGAATCTGTCTCTGTCGGGAGCGTCGGGATTCTTAGGATCGTTGTTCATCTTGTTGAAGTAGAGGTAAGTGAGTGTATCGCTTATCGAGAGGGATCCGCCGGGGTGGCCGGACTTGGCATTGTAAGTGCCTTCGATAACGCCCATTCTTACCTTGCAGGCTGTTTTCTGCAATTCTTTTTTAAGCTTTGCGTCCATAGTGACCTCCAAAAATTTAACGGCATAAGCCGCTTTTTACATGATTATTATTTTTTGACAGCAGTGGGCGGGTGACTCGGTCGCCCCCTAATAATAAATTATTCAGACAGCCGCCCGCCCCTGCAACATTAGCTACACACTTATTATACCGCAAAAAATGGCTGAATGCAACACATTTTTTGCGATAAATGTAAAATTATTATGTCCATCATCTGAAAGCTATCATTATAAGTACGATGATATAAAAAATTGAGAACCCTGTGCATGCTACCGCAGGAAGCGATATAAGCATCTTATTCTGTCTTTCGTGGAGAGTCCCCCTTAGTCTCAGTGCCTTCATCAGGCAAAATGACGCTATCCACATGGGTATTGCGAATACTGCAAGTGCCAGTGTGACAACATCGCTGAGAGTAAAGCTTGCAGCGGAGTCTGAGCTTCCGCCGCTGACGCTGCTGTATATGAGCAGCCCCAGAAGTCCCAGTACTATGAGTACTGCGACTATGTATACCGTTATTGCCGCCTTCTTTTTCATTGTTCTACTATTTGCACCTTTCGATTATGTAGTCTATAAGCTCTGCTACAGCGCCCTCGTCGTTGGTGCGTGAGAGTACAAGATCCGCCTTTGCTTTTACTGAATCCTCCGCGTTGGCGGGACAAGCTCCCACATCGGCTTCGACTATCATCTCTATATCGTTGTCGAAGTCGCCTATGGACACGAAGGTACAGCCCTCCATGCCGCCGAGCCTGCGATACTGTGCAAGAGCCGAGCCCTTGCTTACTCCCTTGGGGAGCATTTCAAGGAATATCTCCGAGGACTTTACGAAATCCACGCCCTCAAAGCGCAGCTTTTTCACAAGGAGCTCCATATAGTCTACGTCCTCGGGTGACAGTGAAAACAGGACTTTAAGCCAGCCGCCGTCCTCAATGTCGCTGAGCTCCGCGTAATTTGGCACTATACCGCACAGCTTCGTATGGAGCTGCTGGTAGTCTGTATTGCTGAAAACGTAAGTGCCCTCTGTTTTCAGCACCTCTCCACCTGCCTGCGGCATGAGCTCTAAAAGCTCCGCCGTGTAAGCCTTTGCTTCAAGTGGAAGCGGGTGGGTGTAGAGCGTTTTACCAAGCTCATAGTCGTGGATAGCCGCTCCGTTGTACATGATTATGGGGTATTTCATTCCCAGCACCGTGCGGAACTGGTCAAAGGACTGGATAGTACGTCCCGTTGCAACGGTAAAGCGTCCGCCCATAGCCGTGAACCGTTCAATGGCAGCTCTGTCCGTGTCGGTTATCTCCTTTTTGGTGTTGAGAAGAGTGCCGTCCATGTCGCTGAGCAGGACAACTTTCGATATATCTTCAAACAAGGATATGCCTCCTACATCTTTTCAAGCTTTGCAAGTATGGATACAAAGTAGTCGGGCAGGTCGCTTACGAACTCCATATACTCCCCTGTTGCGGGATGTATAAAGCCTATTTTTCGAGCGTGGAGGCACTGTCCCTCTATGCCCTTGTATGGCTTTCCGTAAACATCGTCCCCGAGGACGGGGTGCCCGATATAGCTGAGGTGAACACGTATCTGGTGAGTGCGTCCCGTTTCAAGGCGAAGTCTCACATGGGCGTAGCCGCCATACTGCTTTATGACGCTGTAATGAGTAACAGCATTTCGGGAGTTCTCAGTGGTCACGCACATTTTCTTGCGGTCGGTCTTATGCCGTCCGATAGGAGCGTCCACAGTGCCCTCGGTATCCTTGAAATAGCCGCAGGCTACTGCTTCGTACTCACGGGTGAAGCTGTGCTCCTTTATCTGCTCCGCAAGCTTTAAATGAGAAGCGTCGTTCTTTGCAACTATGAGAAGTCCGCTGGTATTCTTGTCGATACGGTGTACTATTCCCGGACGGATAACGCCGTTAATGCCCGAAAGACTGTCTCCGCAGTGATGCAGGAGCGCGTTTACAAGGGTACCCGTATAATTCCCATGAGCAGGGTGTACGACCATGCCCTTGGGCTTGTTGACTACCAGCAGGTCGTCGTCCTCATAGACGATATCCAGCGGTATAGCCTCGGGTACAGCGTCCATTGGCTCGGGCTCGGGTATCTCTACAGATATCTCCTCGCCGCCTCTGAGCTTGTAGTTCTTGCTTACAGCCTTTCCTTCCGCAAGGACAAGTCCCTTTTCTATAAGCCCCTGTACCGCAGAGCGTGTCAGCTCAGCAATATTGTCCGAAATATACTTATCGATACGGCTCCCCTTGTCATCGGCAGAAGCTGTCAGGATAACCTGCTCATTCATTTTCGTCCGCCTTTTCCTGCTCTGCTTTTTCCGCTTTTTTAGCCTTTTCGATCTTGGGTTCGATGAAAAGTGCATACCATATGAGCATAATGAAAGCAAAGGTCACGCAGATATCAGCCACGTTGAAAATAGCAAATCTGAAAGGCTTGAACTCAAACATATCCACCACATAGGCAAAACGGAAACGGTCTATAAGGTTGCCGATACCGCCTGCAATGAACAGTGTTATTGCAGTAGCAAGGAACTTGGAACGGCGATATGCCTTAAAAAGGAAGACTATGCCGCCCAGCACCACAAGGCTTGTGAAGCCTATGAGGAACCAGCGCTGTCCCGACATACTGCCGAAGATAGCACCGTCATTTTCAAGATAGGTCAGGTCGAATATCTTGAAGCCGCCGATATGGATAAAGTCCATAGTGCCCACGGGTTTGAGCTCATGTATCGCCCAGTATTTCACGAGCTGGTCAGCTCCTACAAAAACAGCCGCCAGCAAAGCAAGTATTATCAACAAGTGTGTATCCTTTCAATAAGACTGCCTGCCGACCCAAAAAGCCGACAGGCAATATCAATATAGTACAGATTACAGCAAACGACAAAAACTTTTGGCATTTGCTATTTGCCGATCAGCACGGAGCAAACTTTAGTTTGCGTATGTGCGAGGCACTTTAAATCATTAAGCTTCAACAGCGATGGCGCATCTCTCACAGAGTGTGGGGTGATCGTGGTTTGTGCCCACGTATTTGCTGAAGCACCAGCAGCGCTCGCACTTTTCACCCTCTGCCTTAGCTACCTCGAATGTAGTCTCGGCACCGCTCTTTTCAACCTCAACGCCTGATACGATGAGGATATCCTTGAGCTGGTCTGCAAGGGAAACATATCTGTCATAGTCGGCGTCGCTGCTCTTGATGATGATCTTAGCCTCCAGCGACTTACCGATAGTCTTTTCGTTTCTTGCGTCCTCAAGAGCCTTGTTAGCTCCGAGACGTGTATTGTAGATGAAACCCCACTTGTCCTTGAAGTCTGCGGTGAACTCTATGCCGCTCTTCTCGGGCATCTGATTGAGGAATACGCTCTCTCTGTCGTCGCCTGCGGAGTGGGGCATGAACTGCCATATCTCCTCGGCTGTGAATGAAATGATAGGTGCGGCAAGTCTTGTCATCGCACTGATTATGCGGTACATTGCCGTCTGAGCTGCGCGGCGGAGAACTGAATCCTCCTTCTCGCAGTAAAGTCTGTCCTTGATTATGTCAAGATAGAAGTTGGACATATCTATTACACAGAAGTTGTGGAGTGCGTGCAGTGCGATATGGAAATCGAATGCGTCGTAGCCCTCCTTCATCTTTGCGATGAGGTCGTCAAGCTTCATAAGAGCCCACTTGTCAAGCTCTGTGAGCTGGTCGTCGGATACGCAGTCCTTATCGGGATCGAAGCCTGCGCCGTTGCCGAGATTACCCAGTATGAAACGAGCTGTGTTTCTTATCTTCTTGTAAGCATCTGAAAGCTGTCCGAGGATTGGCTTTGAGATACGGATATCGCTGTGATAGTCAGAAGAAGCTGCCCAAAGACGTAGAATATCGGCACCGTACTGCTCTGTTATCTCGCTTGGGTCGATACCGTTGCCGAGAGACTTGTGCATTGCCTTGCCCTCGCCGTCAACTACCCAGCCGTGTGTGCAGACTGCCTTGTAAGGAGACTGTCCCTTGTATACAACGGAAGTAAGGAGTGATGACTGGAACCAGCCTCTGTACTGGTCAGCGCCCTCAAGATAGAGGTCGGCAGGCCATGTAAGGCTCGGGAAGTCCTTGCCCTCCATTACAGATGTGTGTGATACACCGCTGTCGAACCATACGTCCATGATGTCATATTCCTTGGTGAATTCGCCGCAGCCGCATTCGCACTTGACGCTTGCGGGAATGAACTCGCTTGTATCCTTAGTCCACCATGAATCGCTGCCCTCCTTGCGGAAGAGCTCGGAGATAGCCTTGATAGTCTCGTCATTGCATATTGGCTTGCCGCATTCCTTACAGTAAACAACAGGTATGGGAACGCCCCATGTTCTCTGACGGGAGATACACCAGTCGCTTCTGTCGCGGACCATGCCCTTGATGCGGTCCTCGCCCCACTCAGGTATCCACTGTACAGACTCGATAGCCTTGATAGCCTCGTCCTTGAAGCCGTTTACGGAGCAGAACCACTGCTCTGTAGCTCTGTATATGATAGGACTGTTACATCTCCAGCAGTGCGGGTACTGGTGGACGATCTTCTGTGTAGCCAGCATAGCGCCAAGCTCTGTGAGCTTTGCAGCGATAGCCTTGTTAGCCTCGTCAGTGTCCATGCCCTCGAACTCGCCAGCCTCAGCAGTCTGCTTGCCCTTTGAGTCAACACATACGATGATACCGATATCGTCGTAGTTCTTGCATACCTCAAAGTCCTCGACACCGTAGCCGGGAGCTGTATGTACGCAGCCTGTACCGCTTTCGAGAGTAACGTGGTCGCCTACGATGACAGGTGACAGACGGTCGTAAAGTGGGTGCTTTGTCTTCATGCCCTCAAGCTCAGCGCCTGTGAAGATATGCTCTGTGGTATACTCAGTGATACCCGCAGTCTCCATAGTGGTCTTTACGAGCTCCTCAGCCATTACGTAATACTCGTCGCCTACGTGAACGAGAGTGTAGTTGTACTCGGGACCAAGGCATATAGCAAGGTTGCCCGGGATAGTCCATGTAGTAGTTGTCCAGATAACGAAATATATCTTTGAAAGGTCAAGTCCCAGTCCCTTGAAGATACCCTTATCATCAGTAACGTTGAACTTGACATAAATAGAATAGCATGGATCGTTGGAATACTCTATCTCAGCCTCTGCAAGAGCTGTATTACAGTCAGGGCACCAGTAAACAGGCTTTAAGCCCTTGTACATATAGCCCTTCTTTACCATTGAGCCGAATACCTCGACCTGCTTTGCCTCGTACTCGGGGCGAAGCGTGAGGTAAGGATAGTCATAGTCGCCCAGTGAGCCCAGTCTCTTGAAGCCCTTCATCTGGTTTGCGACCTGTGTCATAGCGTATTCACGGCAGTGCTTTCTCAGATCTACCGCAGGGATAGCGCCGTTCTCAACACCGATAGCCTTCATGGCTTTCAGCTCGATAGGAAGTCCGTGAGTGTCCCAGCCGGGAACGTAAGGAGCACAGAATCCGTTCATATTCTTGTACTTAACAATGAAATCCTTCAGGGACTTGTTAAGAGCATGACCAAGGTGGATCTCGCCGTTTGCATAGGGAGGTCCGTCATGGAGAATATAAGAGGGCTTGCCCTTGTTCTTCTCTACCATCTTGTAGTAGAGTCTTTCATCTTCCCATTTCTTGAGAGTTTCAGGCTCTCTCTTAGGCAGATTTCCGCGCATGGGAAATTCTGTCTGCGGTAAATTAAGAGTACTGTTATAATCCTGTGCCATACTATCCGATCCCCCTTTCAAAAGCTCAGAGGGATCCTCCTTTCGATCTTTTTAATTGTTGATTATTCCTCGACCTCTGCAGCTACAGCAGCAGCGATCTCCTCAGCTGTCTCAGCCTTCTCCTCTTCCTCGGCTTCCTCAGCCTCGTTATCGAATGTCTCAGGCATAGATGAGATGAGCTCAAGGTGGCTCTTATACATATCGAACAGGCTCTTCTTGAAGTCTGCTACCTGCTGCTGAGCCTCGATGAGAGCTTCCTTTTCCTTAGCGATCTCCTCGCGGTTCTTTTCCATAGCCTCAGCGTGCTGGCGTACAGCCTCGTCCTCGAGAGCAGCAGCCTTTTCCTTAGCCTCTGCGATTATCTGCTCAGCCTTTTCGTTAGCGTCGTTGAGCACCTGATGTCCCTGCTTCTGCGCGCCGAGAAGAGCGTCCTTGAGAGCGTCCTCGTCTCTCATATACTCTCTTACCTTATCTGCGAGCACCTGGATCTTGCTGTTAGCCTCTGAGCGCTCACGCTCCATTTCGTCAAGCTCTGCCTCCAGCTGTGAGAGGAATTCGTCGATCTCCTCCTGCTTGTAGCCGAAAGCTGCCTTTTCAAATCTCTTATTTCTGACGTCCTTTGAAGTTATCATTTCATTCACCTCTAAATATATTTTTTTAGATCAATGTGTATGCGTCCCTTTTTAGTAGAGCCGTTTATTTCTGAAAGTACAAATCTTCCGATTCCCCTAATTGACAATATATCTCCGCCCCTGAGTTCGTAGGAGACAGATGAAACAGGCAGATGATTGACCTCTGCCTTATCTGAACGGATAAGCGCAGCCGCCTTTTCGCGGCTCAGATGAGCGGCAAGTCCCACAACGCAGTCCAGCCGCAGCGAAGCCACCGTACCGCTTATGGTTTGGAATTTCTGAGCGTTTTCCAGCTCAAAGGGCTTGTCGTCGGCGATCTTCACGCCCACTCTGCCGATCTTTGAGACCGCAGAGGTTATGCTCCTTGCAGCCACCTCAGTCACAAAAGCCTGAGTGATGCCCTCCGAGACAACTATATCTCCGCATATCTCGCGTTTTAGCTGCAAAGCCATGAAGCTGCCGAGGAAATCCCTGTGGGTGAGCTTGTCCTCTCTGCGATAGGTAAAGGTGAGACACACAAAGGGGTACTCCTCCTCCACATAGTCCTCGCAGTAATCGGGATAGACCGCAAGCATTTTCCGTCTTGCGTCCTCGTAGCCGCCCCAGAGCCTGTACCTCAGACCGCCTGAATTCCTTGCGCACCACGCCTCAGCCTCGGCGCACTGTCTTTCGTCGAAAAACGCCGAAAATACAGCAGCTCCGTCCCTTTCGCACTGAGACACCATGTCCGCAAGCCTTGCGGTAAAGAGCTTATCCGACGGCTCGTTCATCAGATGAATACGCCGTTGTTCTCCAGCTCGCCTACTAAGTCTTCACCGATGAAGCCTACATTATAAGGAGTAATGATGTAGGTAAGGTTAGCTACGGGCTTGAGGCTTCCGCCGTTTGCATAGGCAACGCCTACGAGGAAGTCGATTATTCTTCTCTTGTTCTCGGGAGAAGCTGTCTCGAGATTGAGAACTACTGTTTTCTTGGCAATGAGGTGGTCGGCGATCTGCTTAGCGTCTGTAAAAGCAGAAGGCTTTACCAGTACCACCTGAAGCTGTGCGGTTGTCTGTATATTAACGACTTTGTTTCTTCTGCCGCCGCCAAGACCGCTGGGAGCACCCTCGTTCACGGGAGCATCTTCCTGGTCTGAAGGCTGGAAACCGCCGCGCTCACGCTCGTGACGAACGGGAACATCAGCTTCAAAGTCATCATCATCTGCAGCAAAGAAAAAATCCTTAATACCGTCAAAAAGTTTCATCTTAATACTCCTTCTCCGCATTATTTGTTTTTTTATATCTCTTCACAGGATCAATGCGGAGTATCCCGTGTTGATTCTCAGCATTCCGCTGCGAGTTACTTTGAATAGTCTCTTGCGCCGAAAAGCCCTGTGCCGATACGCACCAGTGTTGAGCCGTACTTTATGGCTTCAGCGTAATCGTGGGTCATGCCCATTGAGAGCGTGTCCATTCCCTGATACTCTGAGGAGATCTTTTCATAGAGCTCCTTCATTCGTCCGAGGAATACATCGCTGTCAGATGGCGGCGGGATAGTCATAAGTCCTCTTATACGTATGCCTTCGAGCTCCGAGAGCCCGTCCATAAGCTCTTTAAGTCCGCTTGGAGCGACTCCGCTCTTGGAGTCCTCGCCGCCTATATTTACCTCGCAGAGGATATCCATTACCTTACCGTTCTTAACGGCGAGACGGCTTATCTCCTGACCCAGCTTCAGGCTGTCAACGGATTGTATCATGCTTACGGAATTTATGATATATTTGACCTTGTTGGTCTGTAAATGTCCAATAAACTGCACCTCGGCAGACTTGTCATAGAAGTCGGCCTTTGAAAGGTACTCCTGCACCCTGTTTTCACCGAGAAGGTCTATCCCCAGCTCCACTGCATGATTTATAGCCTCGGGAGCAACGGTCTTTGTGACCGCCATTATGCGGATATTATCGTCGGAGCTTCGGAACCTGTCCTTTGCTTCGGCGCACCTCTCTCTTATTATGCGCAGGTTCTCGTCGATATAAGCGAGATCATTCTTCTTCGTCATCCTTATCGACTCCCTCTAACATAATATCATCGTAAAGCGCAAGGTACTCGCTTTCGGGATGTACTGCCGAGAGAACGTAATCGCTTCCCTCAAACTTTACATCTATCTTTTTGAAGAGCACCTGTTCGCCCTTACGGATATATACACCCTTTCTGGTAGTCACCTTTTCGTGCTCCGTTCCGTTATCGTCGGTATACTTCTCCTTGATATCGGCAAAGCGGATAGCCTCACGGGGAACTTTAAGCCCCTCGACCTCGTCCTTTATGAGCTCAACTATCTCGGCTCTGTGCTGAACAAGCTCGTAATTGAACTTGCTGCATGAGATGATGATAAGGCTCCTGTCGGACTTTTCGTCACGTATATCGTAAATAACAGCAGGGTAGCTCTCGGCAGAGGAATCAAATCTAAGCATTATCTCCTCACCGATCTCATACTCCTTTTTGGAGTTGTCAGCAACAACGGCAAGATACCAGCCGTAGCCGTCGATAAGCTTTCCGACGACATTTGGTGCTGTTGATTTCTTATCAGTGATCCCCTCGATCTCGTCGCAGGTGAGCTTTGCCAGTGATCTGCTGCTGAGCTCTTCCTCATAGCCGTCGATATAGCTTGCAAAATAAGCTGATCTCTGAGCTTTTATGGTCTCACCGGAAGCAAGCGTCTTTGCTTCGAGCTTGTCGATCTCTGATTTTATATCGGATATCTTCTGGCTGAAGCTCTGTACCTCTTCTGTCATTATCTGATAGGTACTGAGCTGCACAAGGAGATCGTCCTTTACTGTGTCAAGGCTTTCGTAATCCCCCATATCCCTGTAGTAGATAAGGCTCCTGTAGCTCTCGTCTATCTTCTCCGAGATGCTTGCAGGCTGAGCAGATTCCAGTGTACCCGGATTCTGGATTTTCTCCAGGATATTGAGTTCCTTCCGGAGCATAGCCTTCTGGCGCTTGATGCTGAGCTGTTCGTCTGAGGGATAGGCTTCTGCGATAACAGTACCGCTTCCCACCTTGCCTCCGTCCGAGACATTATAGCTGAGGACGCCGTTGCCGCTGTAGAGGATTATCTCTTCATCTCTGATGAAAACGCCCTTGTACTCCTTTGAGGACAGTGACGAAGCCATAAGAGCCGAGACGGTATTGCTCTCTCTGTTGCGGAAATTATAAACTATGCTGATAAAAACTATCAGAAGCAGCACAAGGACAACGTTTCTCAGAGCCTTGACCATGAAGCTGCCTTCCGACTTGGAAAATCTCATTCAGATCACCCTTAGTCGTTCTTTTCCGCAGCGTCGAGGATAGAAACTGCTCTTGCAGGGATAATAGTGGAAATAGCGTGCTTGTAGACCAGCTGCTGCTTACCGTCGCAGTCGAAGATAGCAACGTAGCTGTCAAAGCCTCTTACCATTCCCTTGAACTGGAAGCCGTTGGTCAGAATGATAGTAACCATGATCTTGTCTTTTCTGCACTGGTTAAGGAACACATCCTGCAAATTGATTGTTTTGTTCATACACATTCTCCTATCTGGTATATTTGTTTGTCTGCGTATTTTTGTGAGTAAAATATTTTGTCAAATAGAGCGCACAGAAATACACACAGTTCATTATAGCACATTTAAAAATAATTTGCTATAGTTTTTTTGCATTTTTCTAATATTTCATTATTTTTATTAAATCTGTCCAAAAAAAGCCATTCTATACGCCTGTTTTTCCGAAACCACGTCAGTTGCCGCTTGGCATAATGCCGCGTTTCCTGTTTAATTATGTCGATACAGCGGTCAAGCTCGGCTTCACCGTTGAAGTACGGGATAAGCTCCTTGTAGCCGATAGCGTTTGCGGCGGTCTTCATGCCGCTCTCCTGCCAGAGCTGACGTGCTTCTTCCACAAGCCCTGCCTTTACCATTTCGTCCACACGCAGGTCTATGCGGTCATAGAGGGTCTGCCTGTTCTCATAATTCAAGCCTAAAATAAGAGAGTTGTACGGGCTCTCCACCAGCTTGCTCTCACGTTTCAGGTCGCTGAACCTGCGTCCCGTAACGTGACAGACCTCCAGTGCGCGGACTACACGCACCAGATTATTGGGGTGTATGCCCTCTGCGGCTTCGGGGTCAAGCTCCGCAAGCCTTGCGTGGAGAGCTTCGTTGCCGTTTTCACGGGCAAAGTCGTAGAGCTCCTCACGGCAGGCTTCGTCGCTGCCGCCCTCTGAGAACTTCACATTCTCAAGGAGCGAGTCCACATAAAGCCCCGTACCGCCTACGATTATAGGCAGCTTCCCGCGGGAGAGCACCTCCCCTATCTTCTCGTTTGCCAGCTGAACATAGTCCGCGGCACTGAAGCTCACGTCCCTGTCAAGGATACCCATGAGGTGATGGGGGATACCCTGTTTTTCGGCTTCTGTGGGCTTTGCCGAGGCTATGTCCATGCCCTTGTATATCTGCATGGAATCGGCGGAGATGACCTCTCCGCCGTAAATCTTTGCAAGCTCAACGCCCAGCCATGTTTTGCCCGATGCGGTAGGTCCCACAACAGCAAGCACGAAGGGCTTGTTATTCTTTTCGTTCATTATCATCTTCTCCCGATCGTATGCGCTTTATCATTCTTTTCGTATTCGCTTTTTCTGTATATTTTATGATTCTTCTTAAAATTATTAAAATAATCAAAACGAGCAGAATAGTTATGATTATAACATCGGATATTCCCAAACGCAGCTCGGGAGCCTTGCTCACCGAGCTGCTAAGACTTTCGCCCTCAACATCAAAGCTGTAGACAGCATTTTTATGCGAGGCGTGTTTTACCTTCACAGCATCGGTAACTCCGAGAACATTACCGTCCTTGTCGCAGTATGCCACCTTAACTGTGCGATAACGATTATACAGCTTCTCCCTTATCAAGGAATAGAATATGTTTCCCTGTATGCTGTAATCAAACATCGCGCAGTTGTGACGCAGAAGCAGACTTGTATAACCGTCCTTGTCATATTTTGCAAGTCCGCAGTCTTTATCAACTCCGAGAGCTTCTCCATTCTCCTCGTTAAAATCGACTGCGTATTTATCGTGCCATTTATCCTTTATGAGTATGTCCGCAAAAGCCGTTCCCTCGGGAACTTTATCCTCATCAAATCGTATGAGCTGCCATGAATGGTCGATATCCCATGTGACCGCAAAGGCGTTTATACCGCCGAAAATGCACATAAACACCGCAAAACATACAGCAATAAGAGCTTTTGCCGTCCTTTTAATCCTGTTTTTCACTTTCATTATCAGCCTCTCCCGACTGTATTGGCATCCTCATTTTTGCGGACTGTCTTTCTGCAATTTTTTCTTTAATAATTATTACAGCCGCGCACACTGCGAAGAGTACCACTGCCCAAAGAACAAGTGCAAGCAGATAATACTTCGGGGCCTTAAAAAATCTGCATCTGAGGTCATCACCGTCTGCTTTTATTTCGTATGTAAAATCATTCAGCGGCGTTTTTTTCACCTCGGTCTCCTTGGTGATACCGAGAATATTGCCGTCCTTATCGCAGTATGCTAACTTAATATAGCTAAATCGGCTGAGCGTATGGCTTCCTCCGCCCACTTCCATATACTTGTTTTCCGAATCGGGTGACAGGTCGCGCATTTCAAGGTCAACACCTCTATGCTTCAGGAACAGACTTGTATAGCCGTCCGCGTTATATTCTGCGATCTCACAGCTGCGGTCAACTTTGAGGACGTATCCATTAGATACATTAAAATCCATCTCTGTATCTTCCGCTTTTCCTTTTACGAGTATATCCGCAAAGGCAGTACCCTCGGGCACTTCTCCGAAGTAAATATTCATATGGCCAAAATCAACGTGCCCTGACAATGCCAGACATACAAAGGTATAAATAAGTACTGCAAAATATACTGCGATGAATAATACTTTTACTGCTCGTTTCATAGCCTCTCCTTACGTTCTCTCGAATCAGTATACATAACACAGGACTACTGTTCGCATTCTGCCTTTTTCGCTTTGGATCTCTTTATTAATATTCTCACCAATACAAAACCCAAAATCAACAGTGCTATGGGCACACAGATAATAAGAATATCAGACCACGGCTGATACTGGTTCACCCCTCCGAATTTGAATGACAGTCTTTCTCCGTCTCCGCTGAACCAATACATAACAGGATATGTAAAACTATTATATGGCACTTTTATTTCATCGGTAACTTTGATAACATTGCCGTCCCTGTCACAGTAAGCGAGCCTGACATATCGGTGCTGATTGAAAATGTCACGTGTTTTCATTTTCATATGATCGTATGATGCCTCATCGGAATATGTATCATAGAACACAACAAAATTATGCCTGAGAGTCATACTTGTATAGCCGTCTTCATTATACTTTGCAAGTCCGCATCCCCTTTTCAAGCTGACACGGTCTTCGCCAAGTCCAAGCATATATTTTTCGTATTCCTCATTGTAATCCACAGCGGTACTGTCATTTCCATTATCCTTTAAGAGAAGATCAACATACGCAGTGCCCTCGGGAGCGTTCTGAAACTTGACTCCCATCCAAGTTTCGTCGTGATCCCACGCAAAGGCAGTCATACAGCCGTAGATACACATAAAAGCTGCAAAAAACAGCGCAATAAAAGTTTTAACTGCTCGTTTCATAATTTCTCCTTACGTTCTTCCGAACTGATGCGAGATATTACTCTTGGTCATGGTGAACATAACAGGTCTGCCGTGGGGACAATGGCGTATCCTCTCGTCAAAGTAGACCTGCTCCGCAAGGGACTGGAGCTCCGCGATATCGTTCTTGTCATTGCCCTTTATTGCCGATTTGCAGGCAACTGTGTGGAGCATATCGTCCAGCACATGAGACTGTGGGTCATGATTGTACATACGGAGATTGTTTGCTATCTCGGAGATAATATCCTCCATATCAAGCTCCATTATGAATGTGGGAACAGCCGTCGCCACTGCGCAGGGCTTCTCGGAGAAGTCAAATGTAAAGCCCAAGTCCGCAAGGAGCTCCTGATTTGTTTCAAGAGCGCTGAACTCGTCCCCTGTGAGGAGCACTTTCACTCCTGTGAGGAGCTGCTGGCTGTACTGCTTGCAGTTGCGGCTTTTAAGGCGCTCGAAGATTATGCGCTCATGAGCGGCATGCTTGTCTATCATTATCATGGTGTCGTCGCCAACCTCGGCAACGATATAAAGCCCGAAAGCTTCGCCGATAACGCGTATCTTGGGCTTTTCAGTCCATACGGACTCCTTTGGAGCTTCGGGCTCCGCAGGCTTCTGCACGGGGGCTGCCGCAAAGGACTGCTGTGTGATAAAGCTGAATCCCTCCACAGCCTTTGGGGGCTCGGGCTCTTTCTCAGGCTCGGGCGCTTGTACGGGCTCGGGAGCAGCAGCTGCTGCGGGAGCTGTCTCCGCAGGACGCTCATATACGGGAGCCGCAGTCTGTACAGGATCAGGTCTGTCATAGGCAGGGCTTGGAGTTATATCCGCAGTAACAGGCGGTTCCTCCTCCGCAGGCTTTGGCGCTTCATACACAGGTGCAGGAGCTTCTGCTATCTTCTGCTCGGTCTCCTCTATCTTTTCAACGGGAGTAAAAATGAACTCCTGCTGCTTCATCTCCTCCTGCTGAGGAGCAGCCTTTGTCCAGTCTGCGTGGGGCTTCAGCTCGAATTCGTATATAAGACCGTCCTTCATCATGGCGTTCTTCACAGCGAAGTACACCGCGTCGGACACGGATTTCTCGTTGGTGAAGCGCACCTCTGCCTTTGTGGGGTGGATATTGACGTCCATAGTGCTTGGGGGCAGGTCTATGAGCAGCACGCAGGCAGGGAACTTTCCCGTCATTATCATATTTGTGTAGGCGTTTTCCAGAGCCGCTGAGCAGAGCCTTGAACGGACGTATCTGCCGTTTACGAAGAAGTTCTGGAAAGCGCGGTTGTTCTTGGAATAGAGTGGCTTGATGACAAATCCCCCAACGTGTACGCCCTCGTAGTCGTAGTCAACGGGCATGAGGTCACGGGCGAAGTCCCGTCCGTAGACCGCATATATGGCTGAGAACAGCTCTCCGTCGCCGCTGGAGTTGAACTCAGTGCGGTTGTCGCGGATAAATCTGAAAGCGATATCGGGGTGAGACATGGCTATCTTCTGGAGTATAGTACTCACCGCATTGCCCTCGGTAACGTCCTTTTTCATGAACTTGCGGCGTGCAGGCACGTTGTAGAACAGGTCGCGGATAATAACTGTGGTACCGTCGGGACAGCCGCTCTCCTCATGGGACTTCTCCACGCTGCCCTCTATAGCATAGAGAGTACCGTAGAGCCCTTCCTTCTGCTTGGTCATTATCTCCACACGGGCAACTGCCGCAACGGAAGCCAGAGCTTCACCGCGAAAGCCCAGAGTGAGGATATTGTCAAGGTCCTCCTTGGCGCTTATCTTGCTTGTGGCATGACGAAGAAAGGCTTTGGGTACGTCTTCAAATGACATTCCGCAGCCGTCGTCGGTAACGCGCATATATGTAGTTCCGCCGTTTTTTATCTCCACGGTTATGTGAGAAGCGCCCGAGTCAATGGAGTTCTCCACCAGCTCCTTGATAACTGATGAGGGGCGCTCGATGACCTCGCCTGCGGCGATAAGCTCTGATATTTCCTTGCTGAGGACATTAATGGGGGGCATGATTTACTTCCTTTCTTATCTCGCGCAGCTCAGACCAGCTTTATATCCTTTGGTATGAGGATAACTCCGCCGTATTCGATATGCTCGGCAGTATAATTTGCTGTGTCCATGCGTCCGAACTGCTTTTCGGATACTATGGCAAATGGACAGGCAGCAGGAGCTGCGCCCTCCTTTATATCCATTTCGTTTACTATGCCCTCGCTGAGCTCCAGCTGTGTCTGGATAGTTCTTGTCTTGGGCAGTATCCACAGCTTTGAAGCCATAGCCTTTATCTTGTCAACGGCTTCCTTTTTGTAGGTCTTGGCGTCGATAACAACTTCCTCCTCGGGTATGAGGATAGAAAATATGTACTCACCGCGGACAGGCTCTTCGTTCATTATGAAGCCGCGGACCTCTGAAAAGCCGCCGTAGCTGAGATCCATCTGCTTGTAGTCGTTCTCGCAGTTCTCATCATAGCCGAGAACGAAGTCCTCTTCAAGCTTTTTCTGGTTCCAGTCAGCTATCTCATCAAGAGACATACCCTCGGCATGCCAAGCGCCGCCCTTGAATTCGAGCCCTGCGTGCTTGATATAAGCGTTGAGCTCCTTCATATTGTCAAAATCCAGCTCTGCACGGCTGAATTCCATTATCATCGAAAAATATGCAGGCATAATTGTCACCTCAGATTTAATTCATAATTCATAACGCATAATGCATAATGCATAATTACATTTTCTTTATAACAAAGAAATTAAAAAACAGGCGGCTTTACAGGCAGCTCTGAAAAAACAAGCTTGCAGGTCTCACAGTACCACGCTTCATTTTCCTCTGAAAGCTTAGCTTCATTACGTTTCATTTTTCCAATATCCTTTTCGTCAGTCCATACAAGGTCTGACGCAGCAATTGGATTAAGCAGGCTCGCCTTAGACCTTATCCTGCCTTTTTGCATCTTGTTTCCACAATATCTGCACTCCATGCCGTTCCCTCTTTCTTACGGGCGGATAGTATCCGCCCCTACTGTATTGCAGTAAGCATATCTTTGAGCAGCTCACGGCATTCGCTGTCGGTCAGCTCGTCGATATTGGTCTTTTCAAGCATATCCAGTGCCGCCTCGCGTCCCAGACTGCCAAAGCTTATCTGTCCCGACTCCTCACGTACTGCCGCAGGACGCTCCGCCGCATGCTGGCGCTCCATTTCTTCAAGGAGCTCCTTTGCTCTTGCGACTACCTTTGCAGGAAGTCCTGCAAGCTTTGCAACATCCACGCCGTAGCTCTCGTCCACGCCGCCGCGGACTATCTTACGCAGAAAGCGTATAGTGCCGCCGTGCTTGTTTACGGCAATGCTGTAGTTCTTAACGCCCTCCAGCTCGTTTTCAAGTCCTATAAGCTCATGGTAGTGAGTAGCGAACAGGGTCTTGCAGCCCAGCTTCTTGGAATTGCAGATGAACTCCGCAACTGCACGGGCAATGCTGACGCCGTCAAAGGTGGACGTACCGCGTCCCACCTCGTCAAGTATAACAAGGCTGTCCTTGGTGGCGTTTTTCAGTATATCCGACACCTCGCTCATTTCCACCATGAATGTGGACTGTCCCGCGGTAAGGTCGTCGGAAGCACCAACACGGGTGAATATCTTGTCCACCACGGATATCTTTGCCGAATCAGCAGGCACGAAGCAGCCTATCTGCGCCATGAGGACTATGAGAGCAGCCTGACGCATATATGTGGATTTACCCGACATATTAGGTCCCGTGATTATGGACATGCGGTCAGCCTTTGTGTCGATGTACAGGTCATTCGGCACGAACATCTCGTCAGTGAGCATGAGCTCCACAACGGGGTGGCGTCCTGCCTTTATGTCGATAGAGCCGTCAATGGCAATATCGGGCTTTATGTACTGATTTCGGAGAGCCACGTCCGCAAAGGAGCAGAGCACGTCCACAGCCGCAACTGCGGAGGCTGTTTTCTGAACGGCTTCAAGCTTTGTGGCAAGGAAGTCACGTACCTCTGCGAATATATCGGCTTCGAGAGAGAGAGCCTTGTCCTTTGCACCGAGAATGGAGTTCTCGGCATTTTTAAGCTCCTCTGTGATGAAGCGCTCGGCGTTGGCAAGGGTCTGCTTGCGTATCCAGCCCTCGGGGATAAGGTCATAGTAGGAGCGTGTGACCTCAAGATAGTAGCCGAACACGCGGTTGAAGCCTATTTTCAGGTTCTTGATGCCTGTCTTTTCCTTTTCCCGCTGCTCTATCTCGTCGATTATGCTCCTGCCGTTGTTCATTATATGGCGGAGCTCGTCAAGCTCCTTGTTGAAGCCCTCCTTGATAACGCCGCCGTCCTTTACGGATATAGGCGGCTCGTCCATAATGGCGTTCTCAACGAGGTTCACAAGCTCGTCAAGAGTTGATATCTCGTCGTTGTATCGTGCAAGGAGCTTTGAATCGCTGAGCTTTGTCAGCTCCTGTTTTATGAGGGGCAGCTGCATAGCCGTAGCGGAAAGTGATTTCAGGTCGCGGGGATTGGCGCTCTTGTACATTACCTTTGTCATAAGACGTTCAAGGTCGTAAACTCTGTCCAGCAGGTCTGTCATATCCGCAAGGACAACGCTCTTGCGGTAGAGCGCTTCAACTGCGTCAAGGCGCTCGATTATCCTTGCAGGGCTTTTCAGGGGCTGCTCTATCCAGTTTCTGAGCAGTCTGCGTCCCATTGAGGTCTTTGTGGAGTCCAGCACCCACATGAGTGAGCCCTTTTTCTCCTTGCTGCGGAGAGTTTCCGTCAGCTCAAGGTTGCGCCTTGCGTTGAGGTCAAGCCCCATGAACTGCTCCCCGTTGAGGAGCTCGATAGCGGTAAATCTTGATACCGAGGTCTTCTGGGTATCGTTTATGTAGTCGAAAAGTCCGCAGACCGCCGCGCAGTCTGCTCCGTCCTCGCTTATGCCAAGCTCGGTGACGGACTTAACGCCGAATACTGCCGCAGCCATGTCTCTGCGTGCAGAGGGAGTAAAGCATATGGTATCGCGGAGAGTTACCGCACAGGAGAGCCTTACCTTTACGAATTCCGCCGCCGCTTTCAGCGACAGGAAGTTCTGAGGGAAGATTATCTCCGCAGGCTTGCAGCGTGAAAGCTCATTGATGACACCTGCCTCCAGGTCCTTGCCCTCAAAATAGCTGAGAGCCGCTTCACCTGTGGAAAGGTCGGCAGAAGCCACGCCGCAGGTCTTGTTCTCCTCGTCGTAGAATATACTGCAAATGTAGTTGTTGCTGCCGTCGTCAAGCATACTGCTCTCGGTAAGGGTACCGGGAGTAACTACCCTGATAACGTCGCGTACAACTATGCCCTTGGTCTCGGCAGGGTCGGTGAGCTGCTCGCAGACAGCCACCTTGAAGCCCATATCTATCAGCCTCTTTATGTACATATCCGCCGCATGATAGGGTACTCCGCACATGGGAGCTCTCTCCTCAAGTCCGCAGTCCCTGCCTGTCAGTGTAAGCTCCAGAGCCTTTGATACCACTACAGCGTCGTCAAAAAACATCTCATAGAAGTCACCGAGACGGAAGAACAGTATGCAGTCCTTGTACTTGTCCTTGACCTCGAAGTACTGCTGCATCATAGGGGATATCTTACTTCTGTCGATTTCCATTGGTTTAGCTCCTTTTATCTCATTTTTCCGATTTGCGCATCAGTGCGGCAACAGTCACATTCTTTTCATATAGAATATCAGAAATGCTATGACAAAACATATCAGCATGACAAACAACACCAGTGCATACTGCTTCTTTTCAATGGTCTTTGCACTTGCATCGGAATCATCGTTTATCTGTATATTATGCTGCTTTGCCCACCTTATAAGGTCGCCGCAGCCGTCACAGCTCTTGTTGACGATAAGCACCCTCTGACCGCCTGCCATCAGCTTCAGATTGTTCAGCGAAGTCTTGCTTATCTCGGTTATCTCAGAATAGCTGTAGCTCCTGTCCTTTACGGTTATCCTGTCGCCCTCTATTTTGGCTATGACTTTTTTCTCTATGCACCAAGCGTTTATAAAGCTGAATATGGCGCATAGTACTGCCATTGCATAGCCTGATTTTTTCAGAAAAGTCATATTGAGCAGGGACTGCATAAACATAAGTCCTCCGCAAGCCAGTGCGCTCCAGGCAGCTTGCCTGTTGACCTTTACGACCTCGGCGCTGTTTCTGAGTTCAAAGCTGTACGGCGGCGCACTTCCGTCATAAAACCTTATGAGGTAATTGACCGACGCTACTTTATCATATACTGCTTTGTTATTGTTGTTCATAGTTTTTATCAGTGACAGCCCGCGCAGGAAGCACAGCTTCCCGTACAGCCTGCCTCGGGTATCTGGCAGGTCTCGGGATCCTCGCCGTTAGCGCACATGCTGATTATCTGCTGCATATTTGATACCAGCTTTTCAAGAGCCTGCTGTGCTCCCGAGAAAACTATCATTCTTGGATTCTTCATGATCTTGTTGTATACGGATTTCAGCTCTGTATCGAGAGCCTTGATGTTGTCGGAATCAGGCTCCTCTGCACTCATAGCGCTGCCAAGGTTCATTCGGAGATCCTCAAAATGAGCAATGTCCTCCTGAAGCTCCTTGTCGTCGTCGTTAGCCTTCTTAGCCAGCATGTAAGCTGTATATCTGTCGTCCTGCTGAAGAGCCTTTCCCAGCTCTCTTGTCATTTCCATAATATCCATTTTTATATTCTCCTTAAAAATATTTTTTGCTGTTGATATAATTATCAGCCGATGTTATCAAGGTAAAGTCCGTCTTTGCCTTCAAAAAGTCCGCTTTCGGGATCAATTATATATGATTTTGTCCCTCCATCGTTATACGCATGTACCGAAGCAAGCTGTATCACGTTCATTTTTTTCAATGAATCATAATAATTTCCTTCCTCATCAAGCGGAAGCTCGCTGCTTTCGTATTCGTTCAAAAGACCATCTTTCACCTTATAACGGCCTGCATACACTTTATTATCTTTATTGTTCAACAACACAAGCTCTCCATTATCCTTATCATAGGCGAAAAAAGTTCGTTTTTCCACCTCTCCCAGCAATTGTAGTTTCCCGCCTGTGTCGCAGGTATAAATAAAAGTCTTTATATCCTCATCACAAGTACCATACTCCAGTAAAAGCTCTGGCACACTGTTTGAATCAATATCTTGACAGGCATATTCTATATACACCGCGCCGTTGTTTTCCGAAGCAGTTTTGTCAAATGCTCGGCGTATCTCACTCTTATATATATCGGGATACACTTTCGTACGCTCCTCTGAGGAATAACTTGTGTCTGACTCGATTGAAAACGCGGTCTCAGAAGATCTATCAGCAGAGCTTCCCTGCTCTGTCTTTCCACAGCCTGCAATAATAACAGCTGTCAAACACATGAGTGCCACTGCTTTTTTAATTACTGTTATTTCCTTATTTTTCGGTATTATACTAAGTATCACTTATCTCATCCTATGTTATCAAGGTAAAGTCCGTCTTTTTCCTCATAGCTGCCGTTTCCGTCAGAGATATACGACTTTATTTCGCCGTTCTTGTCATACTGATGAGCTGATACATAAGGGATATATCTTATGCCCTTTTCATTGAGTACAACATCGTAGGATGGTGTCTGCTCGTCTATATTGAAGCTGTAGCTGTCGTCTGACTTTAATGTTCCGTTCTCCCATACAAAATATTCGATGCTGCAGGCTCCCATATGTCCCCATACGATAACGAAATTGCCTGTATTCTCGTCATAGGCAAAGGCAGTATGTCCGCCGCCGAACAGACCAAGGTCCTTGACCTCGCCCTCACTGTCCAGCTTATAGATATGTATCTGGAAGTCAGCCTCACAGGTGCCGTATTTCAGAATGAGCTCGGGTATGCCGTCTGCATCAAGGTCGCGGAATGCGTATTCGATACTTGCCGTGCCGTCATGTTCATTGACAGTCTCGTCAAACATACCGCGGATAAAGCTCTGATAGATAGCGGGATACATATCCATTATACCGCCTGCGGATACATTTGCTTCATGAGTGGTGGTCTCTGCCTCAGCTTCTGTTGTTGCTGCTGTAGTATCGGCAGCGGTGGTAGTTGTCTCTGCTGTTTCCGTAGTCTCCTCAGCAGCAGTGGTAACTGCGCTTGCAGGCTCTGTTGCAGCCGCAGTGCTCTCGGAGGAGCTGTCCTTCTGTGTCTTTCCGCAGCCTGCCAGAAGCAGTGCTGCAAAGCATGATAATGCGATGATCTTTTTCATTTTATATCTGTCCTTTCTTTATATGTCCTGATACAGCCCAGTTCATGGCGTCGGTTATCTCCACGTCAACGAACTGACCTATAAGGGAGCTGTCTCCCTCAAACTCAACTATTATGAACTCGCTGCTCTTTCCCGTCAGCCAGCCCTCTTTCTTCTTTGAAGCCCCCTCTGCAAGGACTCTCATAGTCCTGCCGATGAAGCGCTTGTAGTGCTCCGTGGACACCTCCCGCTGTACTTCAAGAAGCTCTCTCATGCGCCTGCCCTTTTCCTCGTCGGAAATACCGTCGGGCAGATCAGCCGCCTTTGTTCCCGAGCGCTTGGAGTAGATGAACGAGTAGATATTGTCGTACTTCACCTTTTTCACAAGGTCAAGCGTAGCGCGGAACTCCTCGTCAGTCTCATCGGGAAAGCCCACTATAAGGTCGGTAGTCAGTGAAAAATCAGGATCGCGGCTGCGTATCTCGTCCACTATGCCGAGGTACTTTTCCACGGTATAGCGGCGGTTCATTCGTTCAAGCACCGCGCTGCTGCCGCTCTGTACGGGCAGGTGCAGGTGCTTTGCCACCTTTTTGCATTCGAATATGGCGTCAATAAGCTCCTTTGAAGCGTCCTTGGGGTGGGAGGACATGAAGCGTATCCAGAAGTCGCCCTCTATCTTGTCCAGCTCACGAAGGAGCTGTGGAAAGCTCATCTCTCCTCCAAGGTCATTGCCGTAGGAGTTGACATTCTGTCCGAGGAGCATTATCTCCTTGTAGCCCTCGTTCACAAGCTGCCTTACCTCGGCGATTATATCCTCGGGACGGCGGCTGCGCTCACGTCCGCGGACATAGGGCACTATGCAGTAGGTGCAGAAGTTGTTGCAGCCGAACATTATTGGCACAGAAGCCTTGAAGCTGCTGTCGCGCACCTGCTCCGCAACCTCGGAGAAGTCATCGTACTCGCTTATATCCGCCGAGAACCTTACTCCCCTCAGCGCTTCCAGAAGCAGCCTCGGCAGGGCGCTTATGGCGGACGTTCCCAGTACGAAGTCCACCTGCGGATAGGACCTGCGTATCTTCTCGGCAATATGGCCCTGAGCCGTCATGCAGCCCGCAATGCCCATAATAAGGGACGGTTTGAGCTCCTTGAGCTTTTTCATGCTGCCCACTATGCCGAAAACTCTGTCCTCGGCGCTCTCGCGCACCGCACAGGTGTTGAGTATGATAAGGTCAGCCTCGTGCTCGTCCTCGGTGAAGCCGTAGCCCATTTTTTTCAGCAGTCCCTTTATCTTTTCGCCGTCGGACACATTCAGCTGACAGCCGAAGCTCCTGACATAGGCTTTTCGCGTATTATCGCCAAGCAGGGCGTTTATCTCACTTATTTCCGCGGTATTGTCCTTCAATTGGCAGAACCTCGCCTTCCTTGAAAATCCTGTAATAAATAATTATACCATATAATACATTATAATGCAAGCAGAGATTTGCCATGGTTTACATTCCGAGCCTGTAGGGGCGGATATTATCCGCCCGAGCATTTAGCCGTTAGCTTGTAGGGGCGATTTCCGAGCGCCCGTCAAGGGACGCCCTCTCTTACAGGGCGTCCCTCTTCTAAAAACAGTCCACTGGACTGTTTTTAGAATTCACCCTTGCGGAGCGCCTGACGAATTCGGGGCTCTGCCCCGAACCCTGCAAGGGCTGTCCCCCTAATCGGGTCCGTCCCCTCTGTCGCATTGCGACATCTCCCCACCCTGTGGGGAGTAACCCTTGACCTGACCAAAGGGAGTATACTCCCTTTGGAATCCCATTCATATTGCTCAATTTAAAAATCAAAAGCTATTGACAAATCTGCCTGTCTGAGTTAAGATTATTTTAAGTCTGAAATGATAAAGTATAAATTGTAAAAGTGTATCTGCACTTCAGAAAGGGGAAATAAATATGCTTAATATAAAGAAGACCGCAGCTCTGCTGCTTTCATCGGTTTTAGCCGCTTCATCACTGTTTGCCTGCAATGAGAAGCAGTCAGGCGGCAAAGCGAATGCCAGTGACCTTAAAGTGACCTTTTTCGACGTGGGAAAGGCTGATGCCATGGTGCTCCAGTCGGAGACAGCCACTGTAGTCATCGACTGCGGCGAAAAGGGCGACGGCAAGAATATCTCCAATCTGCTCAAAGACAGCGACACCACCGTTATCGACTACCTTATCATAACCCATTTCGATAAAGACCACGTCGGCGGAGCTTCAAAGGTGCTGAAATCATTCGAGGTCAAGAACGTTCTCACTCCCGACTATGAGGGAAATGTGGAGGAATACGAGAAGTTTGAGGAGACTCTTACAGGCGTCAGCACCAATGTCATGAAGTTGAAAGAGGACGTCTCATTTACCCTCGACGACGTGGACTATACCGTATACGCGCCGAAAAAGGACTTCTACGGCGACGGCGACAGCGCCGAGAACAACTTCTCGCTGGTCACAAAGGCAGTTCACCACGACAATACCCTGCTGTTCACAGGCGACGCCATGGAGGAGAGGCTTGACGAGATAATGGATATCGGCAAATGCACGCTTCTCAAAGTCCCGTACCACGGCAGAAAGCTGGATAATCTGGACGATTTTCTCAAAGCTACAGAGCCGAAATGCGCTGTGGTATGCACTTCGAGCAGCGAATTCTCGGGCAAGATGCAGGACCTGCTGAAAAAGAGAGGCATAACCACTTATGCTACCTGCTTCAACGGTGACATAACCGCAGTCAGTGACGGCAGTCAGATAAAGATCGACGCTGAAAAGGGCTCTTCTTTGTAATATCTCACAAAAAAAAGCGGCACTGTCGCTTTTTTTTGTTATCTTTGGTTGACAACCCCTATAACAAAATGATATAATCATCATATAGAGTTATTATTTAATATATATTATTTATTGTTTTTTTGGGGGGAATCATTATGGGCAACAACGAAAACAGAATACGCTCAAGCAAACGCAACTTCATTTTAGCTCTCATTTTGCTGATGCTGACAAATACGCTTATGGCTTTTACTCTTTCCGCACTTGCGAAAAAGAACCTGCGCGAACAAATAAATCAGCGTATGCTTGATGTCTCAAACACTGCGGCATATATGCTCAACGGCGACGAGCTTGAAGAATTAAAAGCCGAGGATAAAGGCACGGAAAGCTACAATAAAGCCCTCGGTATCCTCAGATCTTTTCAGGAAAACATAGAACTTGACTATATTTACGGTATAAGACAGGAGGCTGACGGGTCATTCTCCTTCACCATTGACCCTGCCGAAGAAGACCCCGGTGAATTCGGCGCTCCCATTGTCTCAACCGAAGCGCTCAGAAACGCCGCCAATGGTATAGCCGACGTAGATAAAAAAGCATACTCCGATGAATGGGGACGCTTCTATTCGGCATACAGCCCTGTTTTCAACTCTGAGGGCAAGGTGGCAGGCATAGTCGGAGTGGATTTCAACGCGGACTGGTACGACGGTAAGCTGAACAATAATAGGGTCATATCCCTTGTTATCCTCATGATGGCTCTGTCGGTAGGTATCGTCCTTTCGTTCATTATCCTTTCTCAGAACAGAAAGCGCTTTTCCGCAATGTTCAAGGAGCTCGACCAGCTCAACGACGCTGCCGAAAGGATAAACGCCACCCTGTTGCAGACCTCAATAAAAAAGCTGGATTTTCTGCCCGAAAGTGAAAGAGCTCTGCTCAAAACGCTTGCAAACGGTGAGGAAAACAAGCAGGTTGTTCACGATGAGTATGCCGAAATGACATCAAATCTGCAATCCGTTTATCAGAAGCTGGATAAATACTCAAAATACATAGAGAATAACGTCTACAAGGACGAGCTCACACACACCTTTAACAAGGCGGCTTATAAAAACGCTATCAGAGAACTTGA
This sequence comes from Ruminococcus flavefaciens AE3010, assembly GCF_000526795.1. Taxonomy (NCBI): domain Bacteria; kingdom Bacillati; phylum Bacillota; class Clostridia; order Eubacteriales; family Oscillospiraceae; genus Ruminococcus; species Ruminococcus flavefaciens. The sequence continues at coordinate 2,912,550 of NZ_JAGT01000001.1, read as the reverse complement.
CGAGGATATAAAAAACGGTGAACCCAAATTCTCAGTCGCCTTTTTCGACCTGAACGGTCTGGATCACATAAATGCGCACTTCGGTTTTGAAGCAGGCGACGAGCTTATGTTCCATTCCGCAAGACTTCTGAAAAAGGTATTCGGAAAAGACAATATCTACCGTGTCATCGGTGATGAGTTCATCGCTATCATGCGTGACAAGGGCACCATTGATATGGATGAGCTTTTCCAGAGCTTTGACTACGAACTGAGAGAATTCAACAACAGCAAAAAGAGCGTTCATGAACTGGGCATCGCTAAGGGAACCTGCTCATACAAACCTGATAAATATGATAATTACCGCCATGTCTTTATTACAGCAAGAGAGCGTATGTTCAAGGACAAGGAAAGATACTATCGTAACAAACAAAAATGATAAAATCGGCGTGACGGCTCGGCTCTGTCGCGCCGATTTTTGCTCCATGACCACTAATAACTTGTTTCTACAGCAATTATCGCCTGCAATTCAGCAATATTTACTGTTGCATTTTCTATAATAGTATGTTATAATGTATTGTAAGCGTGCATTTTTGGCAGATAAGGCTCTGCCTGCACAAATTTTAATATTATGAAAAGAGGAAAACAAATGCCTGCAAATATTGTAGTCGGAACTCAATGGGGAGACGAAGGAAAGGGCAAGATCATCGATATCCTTGCTTCCCGCGCAGACGTTGTAGTACGCTCACAGGGCGGCAACAACGCAGGTCACACTGTTGTAAATAACGGTGAGGTATACAAGCTTCACCTTGTACCATCGGGTATTCTCTACCCCAACGCCCTCAACCTCATCGGCGCAGGTGTAGTTCTTGATCCTAAGGACTTTATCGGCGAGCTTGACAGCCTTGAATCAAGAGGCATCAAGACTCAGGGACACCTTAAAGTAGACCCCCGTGCTCAGATCGTTATGCCTTGGCATATCGCTCTCGACGGTCTTTCAGAGGCTTTCCGCGGCGGCAAGGACATCGGTACTACCAAGAGAGGCATTGGTCCTACATATATGGATAAATACGAGCGCTGCGGCATTCGTATGTACGATCTCGTTCACCCCGAGGTACTGGCTGAGAAGATACAGTCCACAGGCAAGCTGAAGAACGAGATAATCACAAAGGTATACGGCGGTGAGGCTTTCGACCTTGACGCTGTTACAAAGGAATACACAGAGTACGGCAAGAGACTTCTCCCCTACATGGACGATGTTTCCGTACTCACATTCGAGGCTCACAAGGCAGGCAAGACCATCATGTTCGAGGGCGCTCAGGCTACTCTCCTTGATATCGACTTCGGTACATACCCTTACGTTACATCTTCGCACCCCCTCTCAGCAGGCGTTTGCGTAGGTACAGGCGTAGGTCCCAAGGTCATCACAAACATCATCGGTGTTGCCAAGGCTTATACTACCCGTGTAGGCAAGGGACCCTTCCCAACAGAGCTTGACGACGCTATCGGCGATCAGATCAGAAACGTTGGCGGCGAGTTCGGTACTACCACAGGCAGACCAAGAAGAACAGGCTGGTTCGATGCAGTTATCGTCCGCCACTCAGTAAGAGTAAACGGCCTTGACAGCCTTGCTATCAACAAGCTTGATACTCTCGCCAATATAGATACACTCAAAATGTGCGTAGCTTACAAGAAGCCCGACGGCAGCATAATCAAGGAGTTCCCGCCCACACTGGAAGAGCTTGAGGGCTGCCAGCCTATCTACGAGGAGTTCCCCGGCTTTACCGAGGACATCTCAAAGTGCACAAGCTTCGACGAGCTCCCTGCTAACTGCAAGAGCTATATCGCACGCCTTGAAGAGCTGGTAGGCTGCCATGTAAGCATGGTAGGTATCGGTCCTGACAGAGCACAGATACTGGAAAGATAAACATTAAACGTCAGCCGCTTCGGCGGCTGTTCGCTTATCAGCCCGCTTTTTCATGAAAGGAGGCTTTGTATGAAATTCTCCGCAAAAAAACTTGCGATCGTCTCAGCACTCGTTGTTCTCAGCGCATTCTCTGCGCCATGCAGAGCTTTTGCCGCACAGACGTCCGTACCTCAGATATCACAGAACTGCGTATTCAGCTCCACTGACGACGCTGCTCAGCAGATGAGAGCGTACCTTAAAGAGCACAGCTCTGATTTTGAAATAGAAATAAGCGCAAACGTGGCTCCAAAAGAAACTGTGGGACAGATCATGATATACAAAGCCTTTGATGAAACAGGCAATGGCTCAGAGGGCGATTATCTCCGCTTCGGAGTAAAAAAGCTGAACTGCAAGATATACCTGAAGAATGATTCCTACAGGCTCGTCTATCATATCGATTACTATACCACTGCCGAGGAGGAGGAAAAGCTCACTCAGAAGACCGATGAGCTTTTAGCTTCTTTCCATACCGACGGGCTTTCGGACTACAACAAAGCCCTGCTTATCTACAGATATGTCACATCAAAGGTCACATATTCCTCCGACATATCCGACAAATACGCCTATACAGCGTACAGCGCAATGGAAAACGGCAATGCCGTATGTCAGGGAGTTGCACAGCTTCTCTACAGACTTTATAACGATTCGGGGATACCCTGCCGTATCATCGCAGGTGTCGCCCGTGACTCCGACGGAGTCCGCGAGGACAGCTACCACGTATGGCTGCTGACAAAAATAGACGGTAAGTACTACCTCTCCGACCCCACATGGGATCTGAGCGCGGTAAATGACAACTTCCGCTATTTCCTCAAGGGCAGCGATGAATTCGACAATGTTTCCAATATGAAGCATATCCCTCAGAACGATAACGGTCTGACCTTTCCCGAATATAACTCCGACGAATTCCAAAGCGCCTACCCCGTAACTGCCGCAAACGCTCCTCAGCCCGGATGCAGCAGCGGAGACATAGACGGCAGCGGCAGCATAAATGCTCTGGACGCTTCTTTCATACTCAGCGACTATTCGCGCTTTTCAACCTGCGGCATGAGCGCACTGACTATCTCGCAGAAAAGCTTCGCCGACGTAAACAATGACAACAGCGTCAATGCTGTGGACGCTTCCTGCGTCCTTGCTTATTACGCTTACAGCTCCTGCGGCGGCAAGGACTCCATAGATGATTATATTAAAAACGAGGTGTTGAATGATGTACGACGAAAATAATCCGATCGGCGCAATGCCCGAGGAGATAAACTACGACCCCAATGTCCCCAGAAAGGACGCTCCTACAGGAGTGACTGCTCCCGTACTGGACGACTTTGGATACGCTGCTCCAACAGCTAAAAAGGACGGCCCTACAGGCGTTTCCGCTCCTGTACTTGATGATATGGCTTCATTCGGCTCAGGCGCAGAAAAAAAAGGTGCTCCCACAGGAGTATCCGCACCTGTGCTTGACGATAACATACCGTACTACGGCGAGAAAAAGGGGGCTCCCACAGGTGTGTCCGCTCCCGTGCTCGATGACGACTCAGCACCGTATACCCGTGAAAAGCTCGTGCTCTCAGACGATGACATAATAAACGGACTTACCCCCGACCTCAGAGCAAAATTTGACGCTCTCCCTGCTGACAAGCAGCAGCAGATAATCGACATGAGAAGAACTCAGCTGGGCGCAGTTGCTCCTCCTGCACAGGTATCAGCACCTGTACTGGACGAGGATAACTACACTCCTCCTCCGAAAAAGGAAGAGCCCAAGCAGCCCGAAGCTCCCGTTTCAGCTCCCATACTGGACGACGAGCCCGAGCCCCCGAAGTATCAGCCCAAATACGTTGACGAGGACCTTGAAAGAGCAAAGGCTGAGGCTTCCAAAAAGGCTGTCTCATCACAGCTGGTATCAGACCAGAAGGACTCAAAGGCAAGCCTGCAAATGATGCTCCAGCTCAAGGAAGAGGCTCGTCAGAGAGAAGCCGAAAAGGGCTTCAAGCTGTGCATAGTACTTGCAGTGGTAGGTGTTATCACAGCAGTAGTATTCCTGCTGCTCTATTCGGGAGAATTCTTTGGTCTGGGATACAAAAACGGACTTGACGGCATCAATAAGACACTTCAGAACTCCTCGCTCTATATTGCGGGGATCGTAGGAATATGCACCCTTTCTCTCATAGCAGGCATAAAGGGCTTGAAGTCACTCTGCTCAGTGGTTCTCCTTTTATTCGGCATAGTGCAGATATTCCCCGGACTCCCCATGATACCCCAACATAAAGGCAGCATGGTGCTTGTACTTGTGCTGTATGCACTGTCACTGGCAGGAACCGTATTTACATTCTTTATGCTCTCGGGCAGTGAGGCTGTAGGACTTTACTTTACAAGAAACGACAAGCCCCGCAACAGACACGAAGACGAATATTGATAAAAAACGGCGTGATAGATAATATCACGCCGTTTGTTTTAATTATTGTTCTTCCTTTTTTATACCGAATATGGCTCTTAGTATGCCCGATATGAACTTCGGGCTCCTTATGACCACTATCTTCAATATGTATCCCCCCTTTGCAGGATATACCTCATTATATTCAGCAAAGGGGCATTTTGTTCATCAGAACTTGGGAGTGATTATGACAAGTGCAAGACCGTCCTTTATGCGCAGAACAGCCTCATCTCCCTCTATCTCGTTGCTCACGCCTATAGGGAAGGACTGCACCATGCGGTAGTCCTCAAGAGGATACTTGACCCCTCTGAGGTACTCAACGCCAACGCTCTCGGTCAGTGCGAATACAGAGAGATACACTCCCCCGTTCATATTCTTATAGGTGACCGCGCCCTCGTCGGCTTCCTGCACCAGCAGGTGGCTCTCGCCCATTATTTCAAGGTGACAGCCCTGCTGAAGAGCGTATATCATCGCCTGTATATTTGCAAAGCTGTGCTCAAAGCGCTTTCCGCCAAGAGCTCCGTACAGGTCTATATGGCTGTAGCCAAGCTCTATAGCCTTTTTTATTGCCATAAGGGTATCGGTGTCGTCCTTTTCGGGGACGCTTCTGAGCTCCTCGACACCCTTGGGAAGCTCCTCGCCGTAGGAATCGAAATCCCCCACTATGACATCGGGGATTATCCCCAGCCTTACAGCATGTCTGTAGCCGCAGTCGGCACAGATAAAGCAATTGTATTTCTCCCAGTATGACGCCTTTTTGTACTGATCCATGTCAGGCATATCTCCGCCTGCAAATATTGCGCATCTTCTCATTTGAGCTCCCACTCCTTTATCTGCTTTGCTTCTTCATACATGGTCTTATAGCTTTCATGGCGGCTTCGGGAGATATCTCCCTTTTCAACTGCTTCAACTACCGCACAGCCCTTTTCGCATAGGTGTGCGCAGTCTCTGAAACGGCACTTGTCCGTAAGTCCGCCGAACTCACGGAAGCAGCCAGCCAGCTCCTCCTTGCGGATAATGTCATAGCGGTTGGTCTCAAAGGTGGAAAAACCGGGGGTATCGGCAATATAACCTCCGCCGCTGAGCTTATAGAGCTCCGCATGACGGGTGGTATGTCTGCCTCTGCCAAGCTTTCGGCTTATCTCACCTGTGGCTATATTCAGTGTGGGGTCAACAGCGTTGAGCAGCGTGGACTTGCCTGCTCCCGAATTGCCCGTAAAGGCGCTTATCTTACCGCTTAGCAGCTGACTCACTCTCTCCACCGAGGCTTCATCGTCATAGCTTATCTCAGCCACATCTATGCCGATGCCGGCGTAAATCTCATGTATGGGACGGCTGTCCCCAAGGTCTGTTTTGGTTATGACCACTACAGGGGTAATGCCCTTGTACTCCGCAATGGCTATGAACTTGTCCAGAATAAGATAATTCGGGGCAGGCTCACAGGTGGACACTATGAATATGAGCTGGTCGAGATTTGCAAGAGGAGGTCTTATGATACAGTTTTTTCGCGGAGCTATCTCCGTGATGACGCCGTCCTCCACGTCAACGCGGTCCCCCACGCAGGGACTTATCCCTCTGTTGCGGAAAACTCCCCTCGCCTTGCACTCATATATACCGTCAGGGGACTCTACACTGTAGAGTCCCCCTAAGCATTTAATAATTATTCCGCTGAACTTATCGCTCATCAATTAAACCATTTCCAGACAGTCTGACCGTCTTCCTGAGTTTCCCAGTTTCCGTTTATACCTGCCTGATAGTCTTCCCAGCCATCTGGAGTATTAGGACGATTCCATTCACCGTTGACACCGGGAACACGGTCATCGTTCTGTGTCGGTTGTTCCTGCTGCTGTTGTGTAGTAGCCGGTGGCGGAGCCTCTGTTGTAGGCTCTTCCTTCTTGAATGCGCCTACCTGCTCAAATGCGTTCCATGCATTTTCGCTGTCTGTTGTATATGTGCCCTTAGCAAAGTTCAGTGTATAGCTTCCGTAGTTTGCCTTTGCACCTGTTGAGAGGTTTGAAAGGATAGCAGTAGCTCTTACGCTCTGTCCCGAACCCTCGATAGGCAGTGAGTAGCCTGACATCTCAGGACAAACAAGAGTACCTGTTGATACAGCCTTTGTCTTGTTCTTCTCATCTGTGAGGATAAAGTCGATGCTGAATCTTCCGTTTGCCTCACCGGGGAAGCTGAGGTCTATTTCTACCTTGCCGTTGGGGATAGTACCGTCGCTGACATAGAGAGTGATCTCTGAACCTGCCTCGATCTTTGTGCCCTTCTTAGGCTCCTGATCTACAACGATACCCTCCTTCTCATATGAAGGTGTAGGCTCTGTCTTAACATTGAGGTTTTTATAGCCTGCAAGGATAGCAGCGTCCTCTGCTGTCTTGCCGATATAGTCCTCCATAGTGATCTGCTCTGCGTTAGCACCCATGCTGACGTAGAGTACGACTGTTGTGCCCTTGTGGACCTCTGTGCCCTCCTCAGGCTCTGACTTTATAACGTAATTGGGCTTTATCTCAGCATCGGAGGTCTTCTGCACAGTGAATTGCAGTCCGCGTTCCTTGAGCTGAGTCTTTACAAGCTCAACATTTACATCTCGTACATGAGGTACTTCGACGGTCTCCATACCCTTACTGATAACAACCTTGCAGACATCGCCCTTGTTGAATACAGCGCCCTTTTCGATGCTCTGCTTGATGATAGTACCCTCGTCTGCTTCGTTGTATTCCTGACTCTCGATCTCAAACTTGATATCGCCGCTGTAGGCTGCATAAGCCTGATTATAATCCCAGCCGTAGAGGTCGGGCATTGTCTTGCCGTTCTTGTTAGCGCTGTTTCTGAGAAGTCCGCTGAGCATAGTTGCAACGAAGATCACCGCAACTATGATAACTACTACGACTACAGCCGTGAGTACGGGGACTACCAGTGAAGAACGTTCTTCCTCCTCGTCGTCATCGTCCTCGTCGTCATCATATCCGTCATCGTAATTGTCGGTATAAGCGTCGTTGTATCTCTGTGATACAGAGCCGCCCGAAGAATATCCCGAGCCTGCACCTGCTGCGGCAGCTGCTGCCACAGGAGCCTTAGCCTTTGCTGCATAAGCATTGGCAACTTCCTGTCTGCTCTCGGACTGTACCTCGGTGCCTGCATTTGAGTCAAGGAGCTCCTCTTCCTCATCGCCCTCTTCTGTATAGTAACCGAAGGATATGCTGGGATCAGCCTTGAAGGCTTCGATATCGCTTATCATCTCGGCAGTTGTCTGGTATCTGTCCTCGGGAGCCTTTTCCATAGCTCTGAGAACTATTTCCTCAAGGCCGTCAGGGATATCGGGATTGATAGCTCTGGGGCGCTCGGGAATATCATGCATATGCATTACTGCGATAGCAACGGGGTTATCGCTGTCAAAGGGCTTCTTGCCTGTGAGCATCTCGTACATCATAGCGCCCACGGAGTAGATATCGCTCTTTGCGTCGGTAACGTTTCCGCTTGCCTGCTCGGGGCTGATATAGTGAACGCTTCCGATAGCCTGATCGGTAGCGGTCTTGCCCTCCTCACGGGCGAACTTTGCGATGCCGAAATCCATGACCTTGATAGTGCCGTCAGTGAACATCATAATGTTCTGGGGCTTGATATCACGGTGAACTATGCCCTTGTCGTGAGCGTGCTGGAGAGCACGGAGTATCTGTATAACAAAGTGTACGGTGTCCTTCCATGTGAGCACCTTTTCCTCTTCGATATACTCCTTGAGAGTGATACCGTCGATGTACTCCATAACGATATACTGTATCTTCTCGGAGAAGCCAACGTCGTATATCTTTACGATATTGGGATGCGAGAGAACCGCGATAGCCTTTGACTCATTGCGGAAGCGGCGGAGAAACTCCTCGTTCTCTGCGAATTCCTTTTTGAGTATCTTAATGGCAACAGTCTTGTTGTCGATAACATCGACGCCCTTGTAGACCTCAGCCATACCTCCCACGCCGATAAGCTCGGTTATCTCGTATCTTCCGTCGAGCTTCTTGCCAATATTCTTGTCCATTTCCTTTCCTCCTGCGTTAGTCAGAAATTACCGCAACAGTTACATTATCGCGGCCGCCCTTGGTGAGAGCTAATTTTATAAGTTGATCTGCGGCGTCATCAAAATCTGAATTTAGAATAACGCCGTATATTTCATCATCACTGCAATATCCCGAAAGGCCGTCCGAGCACAGCAGCAGACTTATCTTATCCTCATAGTCGAGCATGAACGTGTCGGTGAGCACCGTTTTATCCACGCCTACCGCTCGTACAAGCATATGCTTCTGAGGGTGGACCTCCATTTCCTCCTCGGTTATCTTGCCCTGTTCAAAGAGCACCGAGGCTACGTTGTGGTCAGTTGTTATTCTTACAAGACCCGTGTCGGTGATGAGATAGGCTCTGCTGTCGCCGACGTTGGCAATGAAGGCTGTTTTCTTTGTGACAAAGGCAGCTACACAGGTAGTCCCCATGCCGAAGTTCTTGAAATCGAACCTCGCCCGTGTATATATCACGGAATTTGCTGCCGACATTGAGGAGATAAGGAGCTTGCGGATGTCCTCATCGCTGAGACTTTCCTTATAATCAGCCGAAAAACGCTGGAAGAATTCTTCTATGGCGAGTTCGCTGGCTTCCTTGCCAGCTCTTTCGCCGCCCATACCGTCGCACACGACGGCGAGCACATTATGGCCGAAATATTCGCATCTGACCGCGTCCTGGTTTTCCTCGCGCTTCAGACCGATATCCGTGCCGTAGCGAAACCTCAAGTATCCGCACCCCCATTCTGTTGACTTTGCGCAGCAGCGTCACGTCTGAGCTGTCCGCACGCCGCTTCTATATCGCTGCCGAGAGTTCTTCTCACGGTAGCGTTTATTCCCCGCCTGCCCAGCTGCTTTGCGAATTCCGCAACGCCCGAGCGGGCTGTATGATAATTTCTTTCCCTTACCTTATTAACGGGAATAAGGTTCACATGGCAGTTCATGCCCCGCAGCAGCTTTGCCAGCTTGTCGGCGTCCGCCGCGGAATTGTTCACATCGTCGATGACGGCGTACTCAAAGGTTACGCGGCGCCCCGTTTTGTCGATGTAATATCTGCAAGCCTCGATAAGGCTTGGAAGCTCGTATTTTTTGTTCACGGGCATTATCTCGCTTCTGCCCTCGTTGTCTGCACAGTGGAGGGACACCGAAAGCGTGAGCTGCAGCTTCTTATCAGCCAGCTCATAGATACGCGGTACGATACCGCAGGTAGACAGCGACACATGACGAAGGCTCATATCGTTGCCGTCCTTGTGGGAGAGCAAGCTGAGAAACTTCATAACGTTGTCAAAGTTGTCAAGGGGCTCGCCGATGCCCATGAGTACCACCCCAGAGACCTTTTTGCCCGAGTCCCTCTCAGCCTCATATATCTGCATGAGTATCTCCGAGGGAGCAAGGCTTCTCACGTAGCCTGCTATTGCAGACGCGCAAAAACGGCAGCCCATTTTGCACCCCACCTGAGTGGACACACAGATACTGTATCCGTAGCTGTATTCCATCAGAACGGTCTCCACAAAATTGCCGTCAGAAAGCCTATAAAGATATTTTACCGTATTATCTATAGCAGATTCAAGCTTTTTCTGTATAAATAGTCCATTTATACAAAATTTTTCTTTTAAAGTACTGCGCAATTGGATAGATATATCAGACATTTTGTCGAAATCAAGGACTCTTTTTACGTGAAGCCACTGGAATATCTGCTTTGCGCGGAATTTCTTCTCTCCCAGAGCAGTAAGAGCTTCCGTAAGTTCGTCCAGATCAAGACTGAGAATATCTACTTTTTCCAATTTATCACCTTACTTTTTTCTGAATTTTGCTATGAAGAAGCCGCTTCCGAATTTCGGCGGCATAAGTGTAGCCATTGTGCCGAAGTCTGCTCCCATTAGCTTCGGCAGCTCAACTGCTTCCAGCTCGGGGTGTTCGCGGAGAAGTCTTTCGCAGACCTCCTCGTTCTCAGCCTTTCTCACCGTGCAGGTGGAGTACACGAGAGTACCGCCCTCCGCAAGGTAGTTCAGCGCATTGCACACTATTTTATATTGTATATCGGGGAGCCCCGCAAAGTCTGAGATATCCTTGTACTTTATCTCGGGCTTGCTGCCGATGACTCCCAGTCCCGAGCACGGGACATCGCAGAGTATCTTTGTGAACTTTGGCAGCTCGGAGTTGAACACAGTTGCGTCACCTGCCGCCGCCTTTATATTTTTGAGACCGAGTCTCTCGGCGCCCTTGCGTATAAGCTCCGCCCTCTTTTCGTGAAGGTCGAAGGCGTATATCTGCCCTTTTCCATTCATGAGCTCCGCCATGGTGAAGGTCTTTCCGCCGGGAGCTGCGCATATATCAAGGACAGTGTCCTCCTCCGTGGGTGCAAGGCACATGCAGCACAGCTGTGAGGCAAGTCCCTGAACGTGGAAGAAGCCCTTTCTGAAAGCCTCCGTCGCCGTAACATCGCCGCTTTTCACTGCATAGCAGCAGTCAAAGAGCTTTTCGGCTTCGATACCGCCCAGTGCTGCAAGAAATTCTTCCTCACTACATATATTCGGATTGAGACGCAAAAATGTAACAGATTTTTCAAGAGAAGCTGCCAAAAAGTTCTCCGCCGCTTCTCCGCCGTAGTCGTCGGCGAGACTTTTCACCAGCTCAACGGGAGCGGAGTACTTCACGGAAGCTGCCTTGACAGCGTCCTTGGGGAACTTCAGCTCCTTGCCGCTGCGGATAAAATTCCTGAGCACCGCATTGACCATGCCCGAAGCACTGGTCTTGCGGAACTTCTTGGCAAGAGCCACGCTCTCGTTTACCGCCGCGTTGTCGGGTACGCTGTCCATGTACATTATCTGGTACACGCCGCAGCGCAGTATATTCAGTATTATGCCGTCAAGCTTCCCTATGGGACGTGAGCTGAGGCCGCCGATGATATGATCGAGGGTCAGCTTCCGCTCGATGACTCCGTAGTATATGGCGGAGCAGAGCTTTCTGTCGCGGTCGTCAAGGTCAGAGCCTTTCAGTCCGCTGTCAAGCTGCAGATTTGAGTAGCTGCCGCTTGAAAAGGTCTTGTCAAGAAGCTTTACAGCAAGGTATCGCGAATCTGTCATTATCTTCTTCTGACTGAAAGGAGAAGTCTGAGCAGCTGGAGTATAGATGAGAGAAGTCCTGCTACATAAGTGAGAGCTGCTGCTTTGAGTACCTTGCTCGCATGTGGAACTTCACTTGGTTCAAGTATACCGTCATTTGCAAGAGTTTTGAGAGCTCTGTTGCTTGCGTCGAACTCTACGGGGAGAGTAACTGTCTGGAATATGACTACTGCCGCAAACATTGCGATAGAAAGATAAATAAGACCTGTTCCGATAGTGAGGCTGCTGAGAATACAACCGATTATGAGAACGATATACCAGAGATGTGAACAGATATTGGTAACAGGTACCAGCTTGCTTCTGAGAAGTATAGGACCGTAGTTCTCGGCGTGCTGACATACGTGACCGCACTCATGTGCAGCAACGCCGATAGCCGCTACTGAACGCTGTCCGTAGGTAGAATCGGAAAGTCTTACCACATTTGCCTTTGGGTCGTAGTGATCGCTGAGCTTGCCCTTTACATGCTCGATACGCACATATTGCAGACCGTTTGAATCAAGTATCATTCTTGCCACCTGATCGGCGGTAAGACCTCTTGAATTGGCGATCTTGCTGTACTTATTGAATGTGGACTTTACGTTTATCTGCGCAATGAGCGGGATAATAAGAACAGCGATATAAAGTACGATGTAGATGCCGATATGGTCTCCTGCACCGCGTGTGCCGTAATAGCCATAGTGATAATATCTTGCCAGTGCCATGAACATATTGATATACATAACGTTCTCCTTATCCGAGGATATCGCCCTTTGCGAGCTTCTTTCCTCTTAAAAAGTCCTCTGTTTTCATGCGTTTTTTGCCCTCGGGCTGTACCTCGCGGAATACAACGGCTTTTCCGTCGCCGCACTTCACCGCAAAGCTTGCTGTATCGACTATCGCACCGTTCTCGGCACCGTCGAAGCTGCCCTGAGCTATCTCCGAGCGGAACACCTTCAGGCGCTTGCCCTCCAGCATTGCAAAGCCAGTGACACCGCGTATGGTATTGTGTACCTCAGCGGCGGACTTGCTGAAATCGAGAGCGCTCATCTCCTTGCGTATCATAGGAGAATAGCAGCTGAGACTGTCGTCCTGTACCTCGGGCTTTAACGAGCCTTTTTCGACAGCTTCTATAGTCTCCGCAAGGACTTCGCCGCCCATTGCGGAAAGTCGCGCGTAGAGCTCCTCATAGGTCTCGTTTTCGCCTATGGCTGTGGCTCTCTTTATGAGCATATCACCTGTGTCAAGTCCCTCGCCCATCTGCATTGAGGTAACGCCTGTCTCCTTTTCACCGTTGAGGAGCACCCAGTTTATGGGAGCTGCTCCCCTGTACTTCGGCAGGAGGGATGCGTGGATATTGATACAGCCGTACTTCGGCAGCTCCAGTATCTCCTTGGGGAGTATCTGTCCGTAAGCCGTTACGACTATGAGCTCGGGAGCTATATCGCGGAGTATCCTCATGGACTCCTCTGCGTCGTCGCCTTTTCTCAGTGAAATGGGCTGATAAACGGGTATCCCGTATTCCTCAGCCGCAGCCTTTACGGGAGTGGGGATAAGCTTGTATCCTCTGCCCTTTGGCTTGTCGGGCTGTGTGAACACCGCCGCTACCTCATGGCTGCTCTCTGCAAGAGTGCGCAGGCATGGTACGGCAAAATCGGGAGTTCCCATAAAAACTATTTTCATTGCTTAGTCTCCTCGGGTACGAAGAATTCTTCAACTATCTCGGTGAATACATGGCCGTCAAGGTGGTCGTTCTCATGGCAGGTGCACTGTGCGCCAAGCTCTGTGAAATCGCGCTCGAACCAGTTGCCGTTCCTGTCCTGAGCCTTTAAGTGGCAGCTCATGGGCCTTGTGACATAGCCCCACACATTCGGGCAGGAAAGGCAGCCCTCCTGCACTCTCTGCTTGCCCTCTTTCTTTGTGACCTCGGGGTTGATAGCCTCGATGCTGTCGTTCTCGTCAAGATGCATGATGAATATCCTGCGGCATATGCCTATCTGTGGAGCCGCAAGACCTACGCCCTCAGCCTTGTTGAGAGTCTCGTGCATATCGTCAAGGAGCTGTGCCAGCTTCTCGTCAAACTTCTCCACAGGCTTGCAAACCTTATGGAGCATCTCGTCCTTATCTGTTAAAATCCTTCTGAGTGCCATTTTATCAATCCTTTTCTATTATACGCCCACATCGCCGTTCATATCAGCATAAAGGGCGACGCCTTTCATTTCCTTTAGTTTAGCCGACTCTGTGAGCACCTCACTTATGAAGCCTCTCATTTCGGCACTGTTCTTGCATTTCATTATTATCCTGTAGCGGTACTTGCCGTTTATCCTGCCGTATGAGCAGCGGACCGGCCCCAGTACTCTCACGGGAGTTTTGGGCTGCAAGGCCTTCAGTTTCCCGTTCATCAGCCCCAGTACCGCCTCCGCACCGAGTCTCACGGATATGTCCTCATTTCCCGAAAAGCAGAAAATGCACATATCGCAAAGGGGCGGAAATATCATTGCGCGGCGGATAGCTATCTCCTCATTGTAGAAGCCCTTGTAGTCCTGAGCGGCTGCAAGGTTCATGATGTAGTGCTCGGGGATAAAGGTCTGTAGTACAGCACGTCCCTTGCGCTCACCGCGTCCGCCTCGTCCCACCACCTGAGTGATAAGGGAAAAGGTGCGCTCATAGCTTCGGAAATCTCCCGCGTACAGAGCCTTGTCAACGGAGAGAACTCCCACCAGCGTAACGTTGGGGAAGTCAAGTCCCTTGCCTATCATCTGAGTACCTATCATTATGTCATATTTCCCGTCGCGGAAGTCCGTGAAGTTCTTCTCATAGGAATACCGCGAAAAGGTGGTATCCGCGTCCATGCGGAGTATCCGCGCGGACGGGAAGAATGTGGAAAGCTCCTCCTCCAGCTTCTGTGTGCCGAAGCCCATATTTTTCAGGTGCTTCGAGCCGCAGGACGGGCAGGTATCCACAGGCGGACTTACATATCCGCAGTAGTGACACATGAGCTTGTCGTTTTTCTTGTGGTATGTCAGCGGCACGGAGCAGTTGGGACAGTACACAGGCTGATAGCAGTCGCAGCAGCTTATAATGGTATGATAGCCCCGCCTGTTCAGCAGCAGTATTGACTGCTCGCCGTTTTTCAGGTTAAGGCTTATCTCCTCGGCTAATTTGCGGCTGAATTCCGTGCGGTTGCCCGCCTCTCGCTCAAGGTTCATATCAATGATACTCACCTCGGGCAGGGGTGCATTGCCGTACCTTTCCTTCATTTCCAGAAGCTTATACGCTCCCCTTTCGGCGAGATAATAGCTCTCGATAGAGGGAGTTGCCGAAGCCAGCAGAAGTGCGGAACCATGATATGCACAGCGCTGCTTGGCTATGTCATGTGTGGTATATCTCGGGGAGCTGTCCGACTTGTAGGAGCGCTCGCCCTCCTCATCTATAATAATGAGCCCTATATTGCTCAGCGGAGCAAACACGGCACTTCTTGTACCTATTACTATGTCCGCGTCACCGCGCTTTATGCGCTTGTACTCGTCAAGTCTCTGACCGAGAGAGAGACCGCTGTGGATAACGGCAACTCTTTCGCCGAAAAGCGAGCGGAAGCGTTTCAGTATCTGGGGAGTAAGACCTATTTCGGGAATGAGCAGCATTGCCTGCCGTCCCATTTTCACCGTATCGTCTATGAGCTTCTCAAAGACCGAGGTCTTGCCGCTTCCCGTAACGCCGTGGAGCAGAAATACCGCAGGCTTGCGCTCTCTGAGCTGTGCCAGCACTGCGTCGTGAGCTCTCTGCTGTTCAGCTGAAAGGACTATATCCTCGGGACGTCTTTCCTCGTCCGCGTCGCCCTCAACTCTTCTCAGCACCTCGGCTTCATATTCCTCGGCTGCGCCGCCTGCGCAGAGCCGCTTCACTACGGATTCCGTAACGCCGCACATGTATGCAGCCTCACGTACTGCCGCAGAGCCGTACTCGCTGAGGAACTCAGCCACCTGCTTCTGCTTGGGCGTAAGGTCAAAGCTCTCGGGAGCGCTCATGTACTTGTCGGAAAGCCGCACCATTCTCACAGCCGCGTCGCCCACCGCCTGTCTGAACACGTTGTCCGAGTCCATGGCGCCTGCGTCGCAGAGCTCGTCGGGGAGCCGCCTGCCGTTTTCCATGATATGCTCGTCTATGAGCTGATTCAGCTCCTTATTGTCCGAAGCACATACAAGCCTTTCAAGAAGCTCCGCCGCCGCTGGGGTCAGGGAGTCCCTGCCCGTGAAATTCTTAACAAGCCTGAACGTTTCTTTTGTGCTGACGCTCATTGCAGGGGGAAGCATAGCCTTTACCGCGTCATAGTAGGTACAGAAGGTCTGCTCCCTGAGATAGAGAGCAAGCCGCAGAAGCTCCTCGGAGACAACGGGTTCCTCGTCAACAAGGGACACAAGGGGCTTCAGACGGGCTGTATCGCCCTCTGTGAGGCCCATGACCACGCCTATCCTGCGCTTATTTCCTTTTCCGAAGGGTACCAGCACCCGACAGCCGCAGGCAGTTTTAGCCGCCAGCTTATCGGGTACAGCGTAGCTGAACAGCATATCAAATGAATAGGCTGTTCCGCTGACTGCGACCTCCGCTTTAAGGGGCATTATTCAGTAACTGCGGGAGCTGTGCTCACTATCTTGCACTTGCCGCTTGCAAGCTCCTCAACTGCTGTCTTGACAGGCTTCTCCTCAAGAGTCTCGCCCTTTTCGTAGAGCTCCTCGGAGATCTGTCTTGCACGCTTTGCAACTGCGATAACGAGAGAATAACAGCTCTCATTCTTTGTGATGATCTGGTTTACTGCTGGTCTAAGCATTTTTCAACACCTCATTTATAATATCTCCCGAGTAGTCCACTTTAAGCTTTTCCGCGCGGATGACCGTGAAGAAGTCGCTTATAGCGTCCTCAAGGGCGTCATTGACAATAACGTAATCGTACTTTTCAGCCTGGGATACCTCCCATGTCGCCTTTGATACGCGCTCCTCGATGACCTCGTCGGTCTCGGTGCCGCGCTTTTTCAGTCTGCGGCGGAGCTCGTTAATTGACGGCGGTACAACGAATATAAACACCGCGTCGGGACGCTTCTCGCGTATCTTCATAGCGCCCTGAGGCTCTATTTCAAGGATAACGTTGAGTCCCTGTTCAAGTCTGCCGTCCACCTCGCTGACAAGAGTGCCGTAGAGGTTCTGGCAGTACTCTGCGTGCTCGATAAATTTGCCGTCAGCGATACGCTGCTCGAAGTCCTCGCGGGTAAGGAAGTGGTAATTCACACCGTCCTTTTCGCCCTCACGGGGAGCTCTTGTAGTAGCCGAAACAGATAACGCAAAGCTCTTGTCTTTGAGAATCTCCTCCAGCATAGTACCCTTACCGCAGCCCGACGGCGCGGAAAAAACTATAAGTCTGCCTTTATTCATCTTCGTCGGAACCTCCCGAACCGTTTATTCTTGCCGCAAGAGTGTCCGTGATAAGCGAGGACAGGATAATGTGACCGCTGTCCATTATCATGACGGCTCTTGTTTTGCGTCCGTAAGTTGCGTCAACGGCTCTGCCGTCGTCGCGTGCCTCCTGAACGAGGCGCTTTATGGGAGCAGACTCGGGACTTACAATAGTAACTATCCTGTCTGCCGACACCATATTTCCGTAACCAATATTTATCAGCTTCATAGTCTTATTCGATGTTCTGTATCTGCTCGCGTATCTTCTCGATCTCAGCCTTCATATCAACAACTACCTTTGTGACGTTGAGATCCTGAGCTTTTGAGCCGATGGTATTTACCTCGCGGTTCATTTCCTGCACGATGAAGTCCAGCTTTCTGCCCACAGCCTCGTCACTTGCCAGCATAGTTTCCAGCTGAGCGATATGGCTCCTGAGACGTACAGTCTCCTCGTCGACTGCTATCTTCTCAGCGAATACAGCTGCTTCGGTAACGACTCTCTGGTCGTCGATATCCTTGCCCTCAAGTACCTCGCTGAGCTTCTTGTACAGCCTGTTCCTGTAATTTTCAACTGTCTTGGGAGAGAGCTCCTCCACCTTTGATACCATAGCGAGGATACCCTCAGCCTTTTCGGTAACATCGGCTTTAAGGCGTTCGCCCTCCACCTGTCTCATTTCAACGAAGCGGCGGATAGCCTCGGAGGCAACTGCGGAAACGTCCTCCCACACCTGCTCCTCATCGTCGGGAGTTTTCTGTATATTGAAGATATCAGGGAGCTTCATAAGCTTTGAGAGTGTGATGTCATCCTCAACGCCCAGCTCGTCAGCGATGCTTCTGAGGGCGTCCACATAGCCCTGAGCTGCGCCCTTGTTTACAGCGATCTCAGTATCCTTACCCTCAATGTTGTTGATAGTGACCGAGATCTCAACCTTGCCGCGTGAAATGCCTGTTTTAAGCAAAGCCTTCAGTTTTTCATCTATATAACTGTAAGTTCTGGGAACTCTTGACGAATATTCATAATATCTATGGTTCACGGAGCGAATCTCCACGAGAATATCCCGTCCGTTAAGTATTTGCTGCGCTCTTCCGTAGCCTGTCATACTTCTAAGCACCTTATCGCCTGCTTTCCTGCATATATTTTTTCGCATAGATATGCTATTCTAATATTATAACATTATTCCCGTTAAAATGCAAGCATTTTTCTGAAAATATTGGGAGCTATAAGCCTGCGGTGACATAAAAAAGCTGCACAGCATAAGCCGTGCAGCTTTAATGGTTTTATATACTAATTACTTAGTAGGATCAAGTGAAGCAACCTTCTTGAGGAGGTACTCCTGGATGCGGAGTGCGTCACCTGCAGTTACACCGTCACCGTGCTCAGCAACGTCTGCGTTAGCAAGACCCTGAGCTGTGATAGCCTTAGCATCTGTACCGTCGAGACCGTACTTGTTGGGGTTAGCAAGGCTCTGCATGATAAGAACAACGTCAGACATATCTACGTCGTTATCGCAGTTAGCATCGCCCCATACGCCTGCAGCAGGTGTATTCTTAGTTGTAGTTGTAGGATCGGGAGTTGTTGCTGTTGTTGTAGTTGTTGTAGTTGTAGGAGGTGCTGTTGTAGTTGTTGTAGTTGTTGTCTCACCAGGAGTTGGATCTACTGGCTTAACCTCAGGATAGAGAAGTGCCATAGTACCGTAAGCAACGATAGCGTCACCAGCGTGCCAGAATCTGTGATACTGGAACTGATAGTCCTTGATATCAACCTTTCCGTCGCCGTTGTTGTCATCGCCAACGCCCTCGTCGTACTTCTTAGCAGCCTGCCACATATCGTCCTTCTCGTAGCTCTTACGGATAGATGAGAATGTAGCGCCCGGCTCAAGCTTAGAACCATCAGGCATTGTTCCGCTGTATCCTGTAGGAATATAAACTTCCTCGTGGAATACTCTTGAAAGGCTTCCGTTTGTATCGGTAAATGTAAGACCGATCTCGTCACGTCCCTCGTTGTACTGAGCAGAGAGGAGTCTGTTTGCAAGGTAGAGACCCTTTTCAGCAACAGATGTGCCTTCTTCAGTAGCGAACTTAGGATCTACGCCCTTAGCCTTAGCGTAGTAGATAAGTGTATTACAGAGTGAGGATACGCATCCAACGTCTCCCTGTCCGTAACCGCCGATTGTACATGTGAGCTTCTGGTTAGCAGTCTCACTGTATGTACCTGTCCATGTATCAGGTGTGCAAGTATAGTCTGTGTCGCTGCTGCCCCAGTCAAGAGTTGCAGGGATACAGTATGAATACTTGTGACCTTCCTTATCTGTGTAGTTGAAGTGTGTATTCTCTTCGAACCAGCCGATCCATCTCTCAAGGAGCTTATCAAGAGCCTCATCAAGAGCGAGACCGCCGTACTTCTGACCGCTCTTATCGCCGTTCTTTGTTACATAGTAATAGAGCTCGCAGAGACGCTGTGTTGACCATACCTGGTTACCGATCCAGTGGTTTGAACCAGGATCTGCGTATACAGGATGTGGAACGTAAGCCATATCATAGAATGTAGCGTGGCCTGAAGGATACTCCTCGTAACGACCTCTCCAGCTGTTTGTACAACCGCCTGCGAAAGGACCGTCCTTAGACTGGAGCCACTGATACATTTCGATCTGACGCTTGAGAGACTCCTTATAGTCTGTGTCAGCGTCCTTAGCCTTCATACCGCTGTTGATGCCCTCATCATAGAGAAGAGCGTAAGCAGCGAGAGGATTCTGATAGAACTGATGTGAGTGTGAGCAGCCGATCTGCCAAGCCCAGTCGTAGTTGCCGAGAGCTCCGCCCCAAGCAGTATACCATGACATGAGGTAGTGCTTGGAATCCATACCTGCTGACTCAGATGTGAGCTTTGTATCCTTAGCGATAGCCTTGTAGTACTTATCGAACATATCGTTACGGCACTGGTCACCCATCTTACCTGCAAGACCTGAGATCTCGCCGCAGTCTACGCCGTTCTGATTAGCGAAGTAGATAGCCTGGATAGCACGGTCCTCAGCGTCAGGAGCGTTTGTGAATGAGTACTGCTTTGGTACCTTGCCGATACCGTTGAAGATAGCCTTGATACCGTTTCCGTTATCGCCGCTGCTCTCCATACCGAACTTGAGCTCTTCGAGACAAGGAGCCGGAACAGTCTCGAAACAAGACTCCTGCTCACCTCTCTGGAAGGTATTGATGAATGTGAACTTGCCGCTTCCGCCGAAACCATACCAGTCATCAACGTCAGCCAGCCAGTTCATAAGGTAGTAGCCCTTATCGCTGCTGTATGCAGACTTGAATGCATCGAACATCGGGTTGATAGCATCAACGTTAGGCTGCTTTGTAGGATAATCTGTAGGAAGGTCACCCTCTTCAGCTGTATCAGCCTTGAGTCTTGACTGCTTCCAGATAGAATCATACTTAACGTCTGTTCTGCCTGAAGCTGTTGACCAGCCGGGGATCATAGCCTCCATTGTGTTCCAAGCCTTCTTGATGTCAGAAGCTGTGCCTGAACCCTCGAGAACATCGTGCATAGCTGCCATCCATACGATGTATGACATAGCCTCAGAAGTTGTCTCATGACCGTAGTCAGGAGCCTCAACGATGAATGTCTCTACTGAATGGTAAGGGATTCCGAAGCCCGAACCGTTAGTCTGCTTGCTGAGATAGCCGTTGGACTGACCGTTTGTGATAACGTCTTCATAGAGTGAATCGAACATCTCTTTGTAAGAGCCGTTAGACTTAGCAGCCTCTGTTGTAGCAGCAGCTGATGCCATAGCCGGAACAACAGCGGAAGCAGACATTGCAGCAGCAAGAATGCCTGCTGCGAGAGCCTTATTCTTTTTGCTTATCATTGTTTTTTACCCCTCTCTGTAGTATAGGTTTAAAAATGGTTAATTGCCCCCAGAAAGGCGTACTTTCGGGGAGCGCATACGAAAATACTTCGTACACTGTGTGTATTTTCACGCAGACTACACACAATTCTCAAACTATTTTCAAGAATTATTATATCCCACGTTTTAATTTGTGTCAACAGTTTAGGGTGTTTTACCATTTAGGCAAAGTCATTTTTGTTGCAATGCACACAATAGCAAATCCATTTTTGTACATTTTGTCCACTCGAAAAATCCAAGGTTTTCCTGATATATTAACGAGATATTAACAAATTTCGCACACAAACTAAAAGCCAAAAACATTCATCTCAAACTCAATAATCTCTCACCAAATCCACACACTTCGGCGATAATATATACTTGCTGCTATTTGTCCGTACAGCATCGGATCCTCAGCCAACGCTGTTGGAATTAACATTTTATTCATATTTTGTTAATCTCACGTTAATATTATTCTGCAATAATATAGCAGTATGCTATAATAGGCAATAGTACACTATTTTATATTAAATATTTGATTTTTAAGATCAGAAAGGAGCGCCTCATGGTCACTATTGAAAATCTTACCAAGTATTACGGCAGCAACCGCGCTGTCAATCATATAAGCTTTACAATAAACGATAATGAGATCCTCGGTTTCCTCGGTCCCAACGGAGCGGGCAAATCGACTACCATGAACATGATAGCAGGCTATCTGCCCATGTCCGACGGAACTGTCAGCATCTTCGGCGCAGACATAACAAAGGAGCCCGTCAAGGCAAAGAAGAATATCGGCTATCTCCCCGAGATACCTCCCGTGTATCCCGATATGAAAGTCAAGGAATACCTCTCATTCTGCGCAGGACTAAAGCAGGTCCCAAGAGGCAAAAGAAAAGACGAGATGGAACGCGTTATGAAGCTTCTGAAAATAAAGGACGTTGAGGGCAAGCTCATACGCAACCTCTCAAAAGGCTACAAGCAGCGCGTCGGTTTTGCTCAGGCGCTTCTGGGCAATCCCAAGTTCCTTATCCTCGATGAGCCTACTGTCGGTCTCGACCCCAATCAGGTAGCAGAGGTCCGCGCTATCATCAAGGACCTGAAAAAGGAGCACTCCGTAATATTCAGCTCCCATATCCTCAGCGAGGTAAGCGCTGTATGCGACCGCGTTGTCATAATCAACAAGGGCGACATCAGAGCTATCGACACCATTGAGAATCTGGAGAAGTCCTTTGCCACATCGCTCACTCTCCATATGAAGATCAAGGGCGACAGGTCAAAGGCAGCCTCCGTTATCGAGCTCACAAAGGGCGTAAAGGAAATCACTGCCATCGATGACGAGGGCAGCAGTATCTACGCCTTTACAGTTCAGCTGGAGGGCGACTTTGACTCAGTCAGGGATTCCATTATGGCTGAATGCCTCAAAAACGGCATAAGCATTCTTGAGATATATGCGGACAAGCCAAACCTCGAAAGCGTATTCATCGAGCTCATAAACCGCCCCGTAAAGAAGTCGGGACTTGAGGAACTCCTTGAAGAGACTCCCGACGAGTCGGGCAGTGAGGGCGCCGAGGACGAGTCCCGCGAAAACGAAGCAGAAAAGGAGGAAGAATAATCATGTTTCCTATTTATAAGAAGGAGCTGCAATCTTTCTTCTACACTCCTTTCGCTTACGCTATAGCAGCACTTTTCCTGCTGCTCTTTGCACTTCCTATGGCAAACCTCATCAGTGACCTTGGCAAAGAGGGCTCAGTCAGTGCAGACACCGTGCCATTCTCATTTACCGAGATGTTCTACTCGGTAATACTCTACTTCATATTCCTGCTGCCTATCCTCACCATGAGGACATTCGCAGACGAGCGCAAGAACGGCACAGAGGTGCTTCTCATGACCTCTCCCGTCAGCGTGGCAAAAATAGTCATTGCCAAGTTCCTTGCAAACGTCACCGTATACCTCTTCATGCTGGCAGGAACACTTTCATTCCCCATCATCACGGCAATGAAGGGCGAGGTCGTAATGAGCCAGCTCATATGCGCCTACATAGGCATCTTCTGCTGGGGACTCATGTACATTGCACTGGGCATGCTCATTTCCGCACTTACCGAGAACTCCATACTGGCAGCTATCATCGGTGAAGTAGTAATGTTCATACTCCTCTTCATCGACGACTTTGCAAACTCGGGCTTCATGTCCCAGTTCCCCAAGGCACAGTCTGTGCTCTACGCATTTGCGGCTCAGCCAAGATTCGCATATTTTTCAGAGGGCTTCATCAGACTTTCTGATCTTACCTTCTTCGCATCGGCAGTAATAGTACTTCTCATATGGACATACATAGCCATTGAGAAAAGACGCTGGAACAGGGGGTAAGCTGCAATGAAAAAGAAAAAACTCAATCTTTCGGGCACTGTGGCTTTCATCACAGCGCTCCTTGTACTGGTGATATTCATCCCCATAAATCTTATCGTAAGCTATTACGACAAGGGCTTTGATATGACGCCCTCGGGCAAATACACACTCAACGAAAAGACAGTGCAGCTCCTTGACGAGACTGCCGACCAGCATATCGACATCTACGGTCTCTACGAGCTTGAAGAATTCAAGCGCTCCGAGAACTCCGAGTACCTGCCTCTTTATCACACACTGACCCAGCTGGAACAGCGCGACAATATCACTCTCACCTGCTTCCAGCCTGACGAGAACGCAGCTCTCTCAAAGGAGCTCGACCCCGAAGGCTATCTGGGCATCGAAAAGGGCGATACCTTCGTCAAGTGCAACGGCGTTATCAAAAAGATAAGCCGCAAAAAGGTGTTCCAGACAGGCGCCGACGACTCAAAGCAGTACGCTGGTGAGGAGCTCCTCGCAGCAGCCATTAAGACCTGCTCAAGCGGTTCACTCCCCACGGTCTACTTCCTCACGGGACACGGCGACAAGACTATCGGCACTAACTTCCCCGAGTTTGCTGCTATCCTCAAGACCAACAACTACGATGTTCAGGAGCTCGACCTTGACGAAGCGGGAGCAGTTCCCGACAACGCAAAGATAATCTACCTTGCAGGTCCCACCGAGGACATCACAGCCAAGGAAAAGGACCTTCTCCTTGAATATGCCGATAACGGCGGCGCAATGTCATTCCTCATCGACCCCTGTGACACAGAGGGACGCTTCTACAACATAGAAGCTGTCATGGAGGAATTCGGACTTGTCCTCGACTACAACATCGTTACCGAGACAACTCCCGCAAATATGCTTGACGATCCAGACCAGAACCAGAGCGAGAATTATCTCCGCGTAGAGTATCCCGCAGGCTCACAGGTCAACAGCGAATTCACACAGGATCTCACCACAGACCTGAACACTCTCATAAGCAACTCCGTCCCTATCAACGGCTATACGCTTATTTCAGGTATCTCCTACCCCAGAAGCCTTACCGAGATACCCGAGGATTCATTCCCTGCCGCTTCCTATATAGAGCGTGCATCCATAATCAAAAACACCACAGGTCTTGACGGCTCATATACCACTGTCAGCAAGGCAATGGGCGGCGACGAGATAACCGCAAAGGAAGCTGATGAAAAGCTCAGCGGCATAGATCTCGACTTCGGCTACTACTCATACAACAAAAAGACAGGCGCAAAGCTTGTGGTAATAGGAACAACAGCTCCTATCGACACACCAAGATGTACTCCTACAGTGGAGATACCAAAGAGCAAGCAGAAGGCTCTCAGCTCCAGCGGTACAAGAATGCTGACAGTATTCAGCAACACATGGCTCTACGACAGCGAGATAGAGTTCGGCGTGGGCAACAAGATAAACGCATATGACTATATGAAGTTCAGCGACAGCAGCGACGCTACAAAGACCATTGTCGCCCTGTTCATCACACCTGTTGTCATTGTGCTCTTCGGTCTTGCAGTATGGCTTAAAAGGAGAAATTCCTGATGAAAAAACCTATAATCGCACTGATCGTTCTTGTTTTGGCAGCAGCAGGCTCTATAGGAGCTTTCCTCGCTGTCAAGAACAAAAATGATAAAGAAAATCAGCAGAAAAAGGAAGCTTTAGCCGCCAATGTGCTTTTCAGCTTTGATTCCGACAGTCCTACAAAGCTGACATTTTCAAAGGACGGCGAGACATATGTCTGCGAGAACAAGGACGGCATATGGACTCTGAGCACAGGAGAGTTTCCTGTTGACCAGACCTACTGTCAGCTTATATGCACCTATACCTCAAACCTTGAAGCCGTTGAAAACTACGGCGAGATAACAGACGAAAAGCTTGCAATGTACGGACTTGACTCCCCTGACACCGTAGAGATAACAGAGCCCAAGGGCACTCACGTTATACACATCGGAGATCAGAGCCCGACGAGAAATTACTACTACGTTACCGTTGAGGGCAGGAACGACGTCTATGCTGTCGAAGCAATGCAGGGCAGCGTGCTGAAGCTTGACAAGCTCCTTATCAAAAACAAGGAGCTCCTGCCGTACACGCTTTACGACCTGAAGGAGGTCACCACCTACAAGGACGGCAAAGTCCTCTGCGATCTCACCTATGATGAAGAAAGCCAGACATGGTCACTTCCCAAGGAGTATGACCAGCTCGATCTTGACCAGACTCAGGTAACGGCAGAGTTCAACAACATAGTCCGCCTTGAAGCTGAGGATATGATGGACGAAAAGCTTGACGACCTTTCAAAGTACGGCTTCGACAAGCCCTACGGCGAGGCTGTTGTAAAGGGTATCGACGGCACAGAGCGAAAGCTCCTTATAAGCGTAGATGAGACCGAGCCCACTTACTGCTATGTCCTTGTGGACGGCGAACAGGTTGAGAAGTACTACACACAGGATATGCACTTCACACAACTCCTGCCATATGATTATATCTCGCAGGACTATATCGCAGCACAGAGCTATAATGTAAGCAGCTTCAAGCTGAAATACAACAATATAGACATCAGTGCAGAGCTCGATCTTGATAACAGCAAATGCACCGTAAACGGAAAGGAAGTTGACCTCAATACCAACGAGAACTACGTTGCATTCGACAACTTCTTCAATTCCATGTCCATATTCAAATTCAAAGGCACAGACGTTAATGCAAAGCCCGAGCTGAAGGATGCCGAATTCACAGCAGAGTTCACGCTCAAAGAGGGCGGCACAAGAAAGATGGAGCTTGTCAAGGGCGAGGATACATACTATTATGTATTCCGCGACGGCAAATACACAGGCGCCTATATCGAAGAATCAATGCTCACGGGAAGAAATTCACTGAGCGAATTCTTCATCAAGTTCCGGAAGCTGGCAGGCATTGAGTAACACAAAAGCAGCACCCAAGGGTGCTGCTTTTTATTTATATTTTCTTTTGCGGTATGAGATCTCCGCATACTTCCTCTTGGTGGCAAGACCGCCGCGGATATGACGTTCCTGCTTGTTTATTTCAAGTATATCCTTCACACGCGCATACAGCTCGGGATCTTCGGTACGGAGCCGTTCGCTGACGTCCTTATGTACGGTGCTTTTTGAGATGCCGAAATAATTGGCTGCGGCACGGACCGTGGTCTTGTTTTCGGTAATATATCTTCCGAGCATGACCGCCCGTCCCTCTTGCTGGATCTTCAAGCTCATCACCTCTTTTCATAACATTTATTAATGTATATGTCACGAAAAAAGTGATTATTATCGAACCTGTATGTATCGGCGGATATTATCCGCCTGTGCTAACGGCTCATGAAATAGTATATCAGTCCGTATACCGCAGCTGCCGAACAGCCGAAGAGTATAACAGGTCCTGCTATGGTGAATATCTTTGCTCCCACGCCGAGAACAAGTCCCTCTGAACGAGCTTCGATAGCCGCCGAGCTTATGGCATTTGAGAAGCCCGTTATGGGTACGAGCGTTCCTGCTCCTGCGTGCTTTGCAAGCTTTGAATACCAGCCGAAGCCCGTACATACCGCGCTTATGCCCACAAGTATTATGGAAGTCCATGTGCCTGCCTCTGTTCGGTCAAAGCCGTATGCTTCAAGGACAGAAAGTATTATCTGCCCCAATGCGCAGATAGCTCCGCCCACTAAAAAAGCCGCCGTGATATTGACCCTGTAGTTTGACTTGGGAGAAGCCTGCCGCGTCATATCGCCGTAAAGCTCTGGTGTGATCTTCATATTATCAGCTCCTTTTACGGTAGTATCTGCGGCTTTACGGATATTATTCAAAAAAGCAAGGGCGGATAATATCCGCCCCTACAGTATGTCATTTTCAGTTTTATCGTATGGCTTGGGACGTCGAGGACGCCGTACCCTACAATGTTTTTCATCATAAGTGCCGTAAGCGATGTACAAGTAAGGGCGTTTGTAAGAGTAAGCGAGCTTGCAAGCGTCAACGTGGTCAGGCAGCGCGGGCTCCGCGCCGAGCGTCAACGCGGCAAGGGTGCAGCGTCACGCTGCAAAAAAAAAATGCAGGGCATAATGCCCTGCTTGTCTTAGATAAACAGATAAAAATAAATATGTGTAGAACAAAAGAAAGGAGACAACAAAACGAGTGTTAATAATTAAAGATTATTTAACACTGTAGTTATTATACCTTATTTCTGACTTTCCGTCAAGTAAAATCACCAACTTTTGTCAAAGTGCACAACTTTATCGCCTCTTTATACGTCACATTTCATAAGAATACATCTCAAAATCCTGACAGCTGTATATCTTTTACGGCTCCCCGAACTCATCATGCCGATCATTTCCCATAATATAGGCAAATTGCCAAAAAGAAGCCTGATAATTTTGTAACAACTCAGCAAAAAAAGTGTTTACAAAAATCTCGATCTGTGGTATAATATTTCACAGTAGTTATATATGGTTAACGTTATCACCCGCTGACCATTTCTATAACCCAATTAATCTTTCAGGAGGTATATTCCTATGGCAATCAAAAGAAAAATGAAAACAATGGACGGTAATAATGCCGCTGCATATGTTTCTTACGCCTTCACGGAAGTTGCCGGTATCTATCCGATCACACCTTCCAGCCCGATGGCAGACTATGTTGATCAGTGGTCCGCTCAGGGTGTCAAGAACATTTTCGGCACAACCGTTAAGGTTGAGGAGATGCAGTCTGAGGCAGGTGCAGCAGGTACTGTTCACGGTTCTCTGAACGCAGGTGCTCTTACCACAACCTATACTGCTTCTCAGGGTCTGCTCCTCATGATCCCGAATATGTACAAGATCGCCGGTGAGCTGCTCCCATGCGTATTCCACGTTTCTGCTCGCTGCGTTGCTTCTCACGCACTGAACATTTTCGGTGACCACTCCGACGTTTACGCTTGCCGTCAGACAGGTTTTGCAATGCTCGCTGAGACAAATCCGCAGGAAGTAATGGATCTTGCTGCTGTTGCTCATCTTGCATCTATCAAGAGCCGCGTTCCTTTCATCAACTTCTTCGACGGTTTCCGTACATCTCACGAGATCCAGAAGATCGAGACATGGGATTACGAGGATCTGAAGGAAATGTGCGATATGGATGCTGTAAAGGCATTCCGCGACCGTGCTCTTAATCCTGAAAAACCAACAATGCGCGGTTCTCACGAAAACGGAGATATCTTCTTCCAGCACCGTGAGGCTTGCAACTCCTACTACAATGCTGTTCCCGGTATCGTTGAGGAGTACATGGGCAAGGTTAACGAAAAGCTCGGCACTGACTATAAGCTCTTTAATTACTACGGTGCAGCTGACGCAGAGCGCGTAATCGTTGCAATGGGCTCTATCTGTGACGTTGCTGAGGAAGTTATCGACTACCTGAACAAGAAGGGTGAGAAGGTCGGTATCGTTAAGGTTCGTCTGTTCCGTCCTTTCTCAGCTGAAAAGCTCGTTGAGGCTATCCCTGCAACAACAAAGACAATCGCTGTACTCGACAGAACCAAGGAGCCGGGCTCTCTCGGTGAGCCTCTCTACCTCGATGTAGTTGCAGCTCTCAATGCTACAGGCAGAAACGGTATCAAGGTTATCGGCGGCCGTTACGGTCTCGGTTCCAAGGATACTCCTCCTGCATCTGTATTTGCTGTTTATGCAGAGCTGGCAAAGGCTGATCCTAAGCCGCAGTTCACACTGGGTATCGTTGACGATGTTACAAACCTCTCTCTCGCTGAGGAGGATGCTCCCAACACAGCAGCAGAGGGCACTATCGAGTGCAAGTTCTGGGGTCTCGGCGGCGACGGTACTGTTGGCGCAAACAAGGACTCTATCAAGATCATCGGCGACCACACTGACAAGTACGTTCAGGCTTACTTCCAGTATGACTCAAAGAAGACAGGCGGTATCACTATCTCACATCTGCGTTTCGGTGATAAGCCTATCAAGAGCCCTTACTACATCAACAAGGCTGACTTTGTTGCCTGTCACAACCCATCATACATACTCAAGGGCTACAAGATGGTCAACGACGTAAAGCCCGGCGGTGTATTCCTTATCAACTGCCAGTGGAAGCCCGAGGAGCTCGAGCAGCACCTTACAGCTGACACAAAGCAGTATATCGCAAAGAACAATATCCAGCTCTATCTGGTTAACGCAATCGACCTTGCTCAGGAGATCGGTCTTGGCAAGCGTACAAATACAATTCTCCAGTCTGCATTCTTCTCACTTTCAAAGGTTCTCCCAGAGGCTGAGGCAATCGGCTACATGAAGGAGAAGGCTCAGAAGTTCATGAAGAAGGGTATCGAGATCGTTCAGATGAACGAGAAGGCTATCGACGCAGGCGCAAACGCTTATGTCAAGGTAGATGTTCCTGCTGAGTGGGCAAATGCTGTTGATAACTCCAAGCCTGCTAAGCTCGAGGGCGCAGAGAAGCTCGTCAAGATGGTTGAAGGCATCATGAACCCTGTAGGCAAGATGCTCGGCGATACACTTCCTGTTTCTGCATTCTCAGATCACGTTGACGGTACATTCGAGCAGGGTGCTTCCGCATACGAGAAGCGCGGCGTTGCTGTTATGGTTCCCGAGTGGAATCAGGATACATGCGCAAAGTGTAACAAGTGTTCATTTGTTTGCCCTCACGCAACTATCCGTCCTTTCGCTCTGACAGAAGCTGAGGCAGCTGCTGCTCCTGAAAACATCAAGATCGCTCCTAAGCCGATCGTAAAGAGCGACTACAAGTATACACTTGCTATTTCCGCTATGGACTGCATGGGCTGCGGCGTATGTATCGGTGTCTGCCCGACTAAGTCTCTCAAGATGGTTCCAAGAGAGTCTCAGGAGCCACAGCAGGCAGTATTCGATTACTGTGTTGCAAAGGTTACAGAGAAGACAGATGTAGCAACAGATGCTAACGTTATTTCCAGCCAGTTCAAGAAGCCTCTTCTTGAATTCTCAGGTTCATGCGCAGGCTGTGCTGAGACTTCATATGCAAGACTCATCACTCAGCTCTTCGGTTCAAGAATGTATATTTCCAACGCAACAGGATGTTCTTCGATCTGGGGCGGTCCTGCTGCAACTTCACCATATACTGTTGATGCAAACGGTCACGGTCCTGCATGGGCTAACTCACTGTTCGAGGACAACGCTGAGCACGGTCTCGGTATGTATCTCGGTCAGAAGGCTATCCGTGAGAGACTCATCGAAGAAGTCAAGGAGATCGCTGCAAGCGACAAGGCAACTGCTGAGGTAAAGGCTGCTGCTGACGAGTACCTTGCAACAGTTAACGACGGCGCAAAGAATACAGCTGCAACAGCTGCACTCGTTGCTGAGCTCGAAAAGTGTGACTGCAAGTGCGATAAGAAGACAGATATCCTTGAAAACAAGAACTACCTCTCCAAGAAGTCCGTATGGATCTTCGGCGGTGACGGCTGGGCTTATGATATCGGTTTCGGTGGTCTTGACCACGTTCTCGCTACAGGCGAAGATGTAAACATCATGGTATTCGATACCGAGGTTTACTCAAATACAGGCGGACAGGCTTCCAAGTCATCCAACATCGGTCAGGTCGCACAGTTCGCAGCAGCAGGTAAGGCAATCGCTAAGAAGCGTCTTGCTGATATCGCTATGAGCTACGGCTACATCTATGTTGCACAGATCGCTATGGGTGCTGATATGAACCAGACACTCAAGGCAATCAAGGAAGCTGAGTCTTATCCGGGCCCATCACTCATCATCGGCTATGCACCTTGTGAGATGCACTCTATCAAGGGCGGTATGACTAACTGTCAGGCTGAGATGGAGAAGGCTGTTAAGTGCGGCTATTGGAACAACTTCCGTTATGATCCTCGTCTGGCTGCTGAGGGCAAGAACCCATTCCAGCTGGATTCCAAGGCTCCTACAGAGTCTTATCAGGACTTCATCATGAACGAGGCTCGTTACAGCGCACTCACACGTTCATTCCCAGACCGTGCTAAGGAGCTCTTTGCTAAGGCTGAGGAGACTGCAACAAACCGTTACGCTTACCTCACAAAGCTCGCTGAGAAGTAATTAAAGCAGCGTGACGGCGCGGTGTCCGCGCTGCCTTGCCACGTTGACGCTCGCAAGCTCGCTTACTCTCTGCAAAACGGAAAGTCTGCTTTCGCTTACGGCAGTTTAACGTGTACTATGTACAAACGAATATAAAATTACTCCCCGATACGAACAGGTATCGGGGAGTTTCTTCTTATCACATAAACTCAGCTAAACTTATGAAAGGGATTCCAAAGGGTTAACAACCCTTTGGCAGAGTCCAGAGGCAGCGCCTCTGGCAGGGTTTGGGGCAGAGCCCCAAATACGGCAGGCGCTCCGCAAGAGGTGAATTCAAAAACAGTCCGGTGGACTGTTTTTGAAGAGGAGACGCCCTGCAAGTGAGGGCGTCTCCTGAAATACTATCTCCCCGATACGAACAGGTATCGGGGAGTTTTATTTTACATCTTCTTATTAAAATAAGCAAGCGAACCAAGATAAATAAGGACATATATCCCTGAAGCAGCGGCAAGCGTATAGGCAACGGTATCGTTAATATATGAAGCTGCCATCATACCTATACAGAACAGAAATATCGTAAACAGCGCCGTGAAGTTGGCAGCCTTGAGCTGTATGGAGATAACACGCTCATCGGTATTGCGGATATACCATTCTTTTAAGGCTTTTTCGTCCCTGAACGCTTTTTTCATACGCATTATATTCATGACCAATACTATTATACCTGTGGAAAAGAAGCCGATATTCGTATCTCCGTGAAGGACTTTCCTGTGCTCCAGTATCTTTAGAACAATAAATATGATCAACAATACGACTATCAATATCCTGCACAGCATTATCTTTGTTTTAAGTTTGCTTCTGAATTCTTCCATGATTAGCCTCCTTATCCCGCCTTACATCTTCTTATTGTAATATGCAAACACAAGAACCGTTATCAATGAACTTGCAGTCAATTCAATAAAAAGAGCAGTGCTCACTGTTTGGCTGAAAAAACCTGTTACCAGAATAGCCAGTCCCGTACCCACAAGATTTATGATTGAAGCTGTACGCATGGTCTCCTTGGAAATCTCGATGTTTCGCTCGTCGGTGTTCTTTATGTACTCTGCTTTCAGCTTGCTCTCGCTGCGGAGCAGTATCAGATACTTTATCATCAAAAATACCGCAATAACTATAATGCCCGTATAAACACCAGATATCATACCCCGCGAATAGGCAGGAACATCCTTGATAAGGTAACTCAGCAGCCAGTATATTGCAGAACCCGAACCGCATAGCATAAGGCATAAATAAAATCTTCTCTGTATCTTTTTCTTGAAATTCTCCATAATGTTTCTCCTTTATAAGTTCTCCTCGCCCTCGAATATGAACAGCTCCTCGATAGTAACGCCGAAGAACTGCGCCGCCTTGTGAGCCAGCGTGAGTGACGCATTGTATTTTCCGTTTTCAAGTGATATTATAGTCTGCCGCGTGACGCTGAGGACGTCCGCAAGCTCCTGCTGCGTGACCTTTCGGGCTTTCCGCAGCTCCTGTATCTTATTTTTCAAACCATCACCCTCTCTTACAAGAAGTAAAGTTAACTTTACAATATTAGTATAGCACGCTTTACATTTCTTGTCAAGCTCACTTTACATATTTTTATTTTTTAACATAAAATCTCCCCGATACTTGTTTGTATCGGGGAGTTTCATTTTATTGTATGGGACGGCGTCCTCGACGTCCCATTGGTTATATAATGTGTTTTGCGGAACGGCGAGGGCTCCGTTCCCTGCTAAGCGCAGCTGCATTCATGATGTCCGGGTCCCATACAGCTTTCAAATATAGCATGCAATATACCTTCTAATATAGCATCACCTATTTTAGGAATTATCTCCGCCATAATAACACTAAAAACCAGACACAAAACAATCAATCCACAAATAACAAATATTGTTTTTGCTGAAACTGTCACATTTTCAGTGCTTTTTTTCAGCTTTTCTACTCGTTTTTTGTATTCATCTGTTCGGGATCTTTTATCATTTTTCTCGCTGCCATAGAATATAATAATTATTGCAACTATAATAACAAAAAGTATTTCCAGCGTTAAAGACGGCATATTCAGCCCTTCTTTCTGTACTGTATCCTCTTGACGATATAGAGTATCTGCCAGAATATCATCAGCGGAAAAACAGGGATAAGCGCTCCGAATATAATAACTCCGTACCATACTAAATATTCATAGAAGGCTTCTCCGCCATAGGTCGTAGAATACATGAACGTAAAGCCGTCCGTCATACCGTAAAAGGAATATATCAACAGCAGCACAAAGGGCAGGAACGACAGCAGAAAGCTGCACTTATACAGCTTTGATATAGGCTTCTCCCCTGCCTCTGCACGTTTTCTCAGTCTCCATGAGACCAGAACAGCAGCTACACCGAATAACGACAGGAATATACCCCAGAATGACACCACCATTGTCTCATCATCAAGCTCACCGAGTCCTTTTTCCAATTCAATCCACGAATACAGGAAAAATGATACAGCAAGAACTCCGCAGCTGCCGAATATGCCCAATAAATACTTTTCATACTTTTTCATAAGCTCATCTCCTTATTCTGAACGCTTGCTGTCATTGCAGTCTTTTTAGCCTTGTGACGCGTTACCAGATATATTACCTGCCATATGATACAAAGGGGCAGAACAGGGATTATAAATATGCCGCCGAAAACAACTGCTAACAAAAATCCGTCCAGTCCGTAGTTTCTCGACCACAGAAAATCAATACCGAAAAACGCACCGTACATTCCGTAAAGCATGACAAGTGAGAACGGCACAAATGATATCACGAACCATATCTTGTCAGCCTTTGTAATGCCAACCGCTTTTCTTTTTTTCCTTTTTAAGATAGCGTGAACGATAAAAACTGTTATCAGACCTATCACTGATAATGCAAGAATCAATCCGTATTCAGAGAATATCGGATAAGTAAAATAACTTAAAAATCCTCCGCTGAAGCCATAGATCATTCCTCTTTTGATACAATGGGCAAGATATACGAATATACCCAGACCAAATAAACCTATAAGAACCTTTTCCACCTTATTCATAAGCTCAGCTCCTTTCAGAAATACGCAGCTTTCACAGTCTTTTTTATGTCCTTGCTTTTATTTGCTAAATATCAAAAATGTTCCTAAAAAACAGCAGGCTGATATGATCAGCATTGCGATCATCGTGTTTCTTGCTCCGTTGCTTATATCCACGTCGCGGTGCCAGCTGCATCCGTGTGCGATCTTTACATATGTATACAAATGTATTATCACGCACATTATCACAGGAATGAGCATCGTAGGAATACATACTATCACAAAAATACAGTCGCCAAGCGCTTCTTTAAAGCCTGCCCAACCCGTAGCAGGCGCCGTATCAAATAAAACATCTAAAAGATCCTTATGCCCGCTTACAGCTCCTTCAATGCAATAATGCAGAACAATTACCAGAGGATAAAACGATAAGAAAAATACGGCTTTCAGCCATGTGGGAAGATATTTCATATCCTCGCCCCCTTTCCTTTTCTGATATTATCATACCATATAAGGGGAGCTTTGATAAGATGTCATTTGTCACTTTCGCAGTGACAAATGTAACTAAAAAGTCCGCACCTGTGAATACTCACAAATGCGGACTGATTTTTTGTATAAAGCGTATGTCTGGAATATCCGTCCCTACACGGAACTAATGGCTAACGGCTAATAGCTAAGGGCTTATATCCCCCAGATATTCTCGGCATAGTCGGCAATAGTTCTGTCGGAGCTGAACTTGCCTGCATTGCACATATTCAGCCACTGCTTACGGGCAAAGCCAAGCCTGTCATTGCTGTAGTCGTAAATGCAGCGGAGCTTTGTCTCCACGTAGTCCCTTATATCTCCGAGGAGATAATAATGGTCGGGAGCATGCCAGCTTGCGCCGTCAAGGAGAGCCATATACAGCTCGCGGAAATCGCCGCTGCCGCCGTCGGAAACAGTGCCGTCGATAAGTGAGGAGACCACCCTGCGTATCATAGCGTCGTTTGCGAAAACGCTGCGGCTGTCGTACTCTGGAACTATCTTCTCCAGGTCTTCAACACGAGCACCGAAGATGTAGTTGTTCTCCTCTCCTGCCTCCTGCACTATCTCGATATTTGCACCGTCATAGGTTCCGAGAGTTACAGCGCCATTGAGCATGAGCTTCATATTGCCCGTGCCGCTGGCTTCAGTGCCTGCGGTAGATATCTGCTCGGAAACATCAGCAGCTGCCACAAGCTTTTCGGCGTAGGAAACATTGTAGTTCTGCACGAACACAACCTTGATGAGGTCCCGTGTATCCTTGTCTTCCGAGACTACCCTGCCCACCTCGTTGATGAACTTGATGATAGCCTTTGCACGGCGGTATCCGGGAGCGGATTTAGCTCCGAAGATAAAGGTTGTGGGCGGGAAGTTCTGTATGCTGCCGTCCTTTATGCCGTAGTAAATCCACAGGATAGAAAAGGCGTTAAGCAGCTGTCTCTTGTACTCATGGAGACGCTTTATCTGGATATCAAAAACGGAGTTCTCGTCAATTTCAATGCCGTCGTGAGCCTTGATAAAGTTCGCCAGCTGATTCTTCTTGCCCTGCTTGATGTCGATGAAGCGGCGGAGAACATTTTCATCGTCGGCATATTTTGCAAGCTCTTTCAGCCTGTCAAGGTCATTTATCCAGTCATCATTGCCGAGAAGCTCGCTGATATATGTGGACAGCTCCCTGTTGCAAAGGGCTATCCAGCGGCGCTGAGTAATGCCGTTGGTCTCATTGCGGAAGCGCTCGGGATAAAGGCTGAACCAGTCGGAGAGCACACTGTCCTTGAGTATCTGTGTGTGTATCTCAGCAACACCGTTGATATGGCTGGAAGCATAGCAAGCCATATCCGCCATGTGGATAAGATCGCCCTTGATTATCTTGATACGGTCAGTTTTAGCGCGTTCAACTCCCATAGCGTACATATCGGCGATAAGTGCCTCGTTTATCTGGATAATTATTGCATAGATACGTGGCAGCAGCTCCTCCACAAGGTCTGTGCGCCACTTTTCCAGAGCCTCCTGCATTACGGTATGGTTAGTGTAGTTGAATATTTTCTTAGCCATTTCAAGAGCGCTCTCAAAGGTGAAGCCCTCATTGTCCACAAGCTGTCTGATAAGCTCGGGAATAGAGATAACAGGGTGGGTATCATTGAGCTGTACGGAAATATAGTCCGCAAGGTTATCGAGAGTTCCGTATCTCGCCTTGTGCTTCTTTATGATATCGGTGAGTGAAGCACAGCTGAAGAAGTACTGCTGCTTCAGGCGGAGCTTCTTGCCCTCGTCTGTGTCATCGTTGGGATAGAGTACACGGGATATGTCCTCGGCGTATATCTTCTCCTTTGAAGCTTCAAGGTAGTCCTGCTTGTTGAACACGTCGAAGTCGAACTCCTTCACAGGCTCAGCCTGCCAGAGACGAAGCGTTCCAACGTTCTCGGTGCGGAAGCCGAATATTGGCATATCATAGGGCACAGCCTTTACGGTCTGACCGCTGTACTCAATGAGGACTGTGTCCTCGTCGCAGCGAACCGACCACGGGTCGCCGTATTTTGTCCAGTCGTCGATATCCTCACGCTGGAAGCCGTCAACTATGGATTGTTTGAAAAGTCCGTACTTATAGCGTATGCCGTAGCCGTCAAGTGGAAGTCCCAGAGTTGCGGCACTGTCAAGGAAGCAGGCAGCAAGTCTGCCCAGACCGCCGTTGCCGAGAGCGGCGTCTTCTATTTCCTCAAGGTCTGCAAGGTCAATGCCAAGCTCCCTGAAAGCCGCGTCCACCTCGTCGTAGATACCGAGTACGAGCAGATCGTTGTACACTGCACGTCCCACAAGGAACTCCATAGACAGGTAGGCTGCACGGCGCTTTGAAAGGTGCTCCTGACGGGCGCTGCTCCACCTGTCGGCAAACATCTCCATAACAGTTTTGCCGAGAGCGTCGTGAAGCTGCTGCGGTGTTGCGCTCTTTATGTCTTTTGGAAGTCTTCCTGTGAATTTCTCAATAAACAATTTCTTATCCATATTATCCTCCTTTATTCATTTGCGCCTTTCATATGATCACGGTTGATATATATATCGCCGTACATCACATCTTCAAGTCTGTCATAATCACGCTGCGGCAGATAGTATACTCCGAGAACGATGCGGCATCCGAAGTCATCAAGATATATGTTGTTCAAATTGTCAAAGGCAGTCAGTTCCTCAGGCAATTCAGTCCCTTCGGAAAGGAGTAAGTTTGCGGAAACTTTGCCTTCCTGCTTACAGAAATAAGAAAAGAACTCGTCATACGTCAGTTCAGCAGGTGCTTCAAAGGGCATCATTTCATTAGTGGCATACATCATCCACAGCTTGCCCGCCTGAGTATAGCTGCGAATATAGTCCTTCGCATGATCTAAAAGCTCATCCTCAAATAAAGGGAAAGCATAGTTATCGCCGCTTATCTCGTCGCTGTCCTCCGTTCCGTAAGCCAAAAACCTTCTGCCCTCCTCATCTTCAAGCGTATAGTACGTGGGTTTCTTTTCGGGTATCGGTTTATTGATGAACTCCCATTGAACATCTCTGCATATGAAAGTAAAATCCTTGCCGTACTTTTCACGCAGTTTGTCGAGAGCCTCTTGTTCCTCCTGCGGTACATTCTCTATGTGCGAAGTATGCAGTTCATCCTCATATTCTTCACTGATAGTTGTCGGCTCATCGTCAGTTTCGGTAACTGACGCAGCAGTAGTTGTCGTTTCAGCGGCTGTAGTTTCTGTTGATGTCTCTGTTTCGTTGACCATCACAGTTGTCTCTGCCAATGTTGTGTCAGGTGCGCTGTCTTTTGCTGTTTCAGTTCCTGTTTTCACATTGCCGCAGCCGGTAAGCATTGCCGCTATTGTCAGTATAATAGTAAGTTTTTTCATTTGAGCTTTCTGCTCCTTTAAATTGTTTATCTGTTGTACATCTTGTTCAGCTTCTTAATTTTCTTGGCAAGGTCGGGTGTGAAGTCCGACTTCTTTGTGCGGAACTGCCAGTTGCCGCCCAGCGTTGAGGGAGTATTCATTCTGCCCTCCTTGGGACTGTCAAGGAAGTCCTGTATCTGTGCCGCAGCAACCTCTGCAACGCTTCCCCATGCCGCACGGATTACCGCCATGGGTATGTCCTTTTTCTTCTTAACGTTAAGGTACTTCATGGTGAATTTCAGGGACTTCTTGTCCAAGGTATCCACCCAGCCGTTGAGGGTCTCGTTGTCGTGAGTGCCCGTGTATGCAAAGTAGTTGGTACTGCTGTAGTTATGGGGCAGGTACTCGTTCTTGCCGTCTGAGAAGCCGAATTGCAGCACCTTCATGCCGGGATAGCCGCACTTGTCCAGCATTTCCCTTACCTCGGGAGTTATAAAGCCCAGGTCCTCGGCGATGATATTCAGCCTGCCCAGCTTTTCCTCAGCAAGCTTGAAAAGCTCATAGTTTGGACCTTTCTTCCACTCGCCTACGGTAGCGTCCTCGTTGCCGTAGGGAATGGTGTAGTAGCTCTCGAAGCCGCGGAAATGGTCGATACGTACTATGTCATAAAGCTCAGTGGCGGCTCTGATACGGTCTATCCACCATTCGTAGCCCGTCTTTTTATGATAAGCCCAGTTATACAGGGGATTGCCCCAGAGCTGTCCCAGCGGCGAGAAATCATCGGGAGGACAGCCTGCCACAGCTGTGGGGCGGCGCTTCCTGTCAAACTGGAAAAGTCTCGGTGCCGACCAAGCCTCAACGCTGTCCAGAGCGCAGTATATGGGGATATCTCCTATTATCTCGATGCCGTTGTCGTTGGCGTACTTTTTAAGCTCCGACCACTGACGGCTGAACTCGAACTGTATGAATTTATGGAAGCCGATATCCTTTTTCAGCTCCTTTTTTGCTGCGGAAACAGCCTTTGCACTGTGCATGGACAGCTCCTCGTCCCACTCATACCACGGCTTGCCCTCGTTTCTGAATTTCAGTGCCATGAACAGAGCATACTCGTCCAGCCACTTCTTGTTCTCCTCGCAGAACTGCTTATACTCTGGGAATTTCGCAGGCTTAAAGCGTCCGTAGGCTATTTTCAGGACCTCATTGCAGTGCTGATACAGCAGGCTGTAGTCCACGGTCTTGGGGTCTCTGCCCCAGTCAAAGGAAGCAAACTCATGGTGCTCCAGAAGCCCGTCCCCCTCCAGCACCTCAAAGTCGATAAAGTATGGATTCCCTGCCTTTACCGAAAAGGACTGATAGGGCGAATCGCCGTAGCTTGTGGGCGAAAGGGGCAGTATCTGCCAGCATTTCACCTCTGCTGACTTGAGAAAGTCTACAAATTCAAAGGCGGCACGCCCCATCTGACCTATGCCGTATTCCGACGGCAGGCTTGATATGTGCATAAGTATACAGCTTTTTCGCATATTTATTCAACTACCTTTCCTGTATAATCATAATAAAAATGGCAATAATCAGGAATATGACATTATTCCGAGGTGATACCATGAAGCTTTCACAGCTGTTGTTTTCTTTCCTTATGGGATACTTCTGCTACAGCCTTGTAGAGATCGTCCTGCGGGGCTACACCCACTGGACAATGTGCCTGACAGGCGGCTTTGCAATGGCTGTACTCTACGCCATAAACAGCCGCAGGACTATGACTCTTATCAGGAGCTGCGCACTGGGCTCGCTCCTCATAACAGCCATAGAGCTGACTGTGGGCATATTCGATAACATTATTATGCACTGGAACGTCTGGGATTACTCCAATATGCCCTTCAATTTTCTGGGACAGATATGCATACCCTTTTCGGCATTCTGGTTCGTGCTGTGTATCCCCGCAAGGCTCATCTGCAAGCTGATAAGCAGACGGCTTTGTAATAAAAAGGCTGTTCCGATAGCCTCAGAACAGCCTATGTGATCAATAGTTCTTGTTAGAATCAGCATTGAAGAAATTATTGCTGCTTTCTGTGTAATAATCATTTGCTTCGAGGGACATAAAGTCCTCGTCCTCGATATCGGGAAGTCTTGCGCCGCAGCGTCCGCAGAACTGGAATCTCTCATTTACCTCAGCATCACACTTGGGACATACCTTGTAGCCCCTGATGCCATTGAGCTCAAATCTCATTTTCTTGATCCTTCTGCGTCTTGTATCTATATCGTCGCACAGTACCTTCAGAGCCGCAGGATCCTCTCCCGGGTTTTTATAGTATCTCTTTCCGATATCTGTGAATATCTCAACGATTCTTTCTTCCTCATAAAGGATCTTCCTTTTGAGGTTATTAGCTTCTGAGATACTCTTTGCCTTTTCAGACATACCCCTGCTTGCGTCATTGAATTTATCGAGAATACCCATTTTCCATCACTCCTGTCGAATATTTTCTCGTTAAATATCGTATTCTAATTATACAACATCAACGGGAATTATGTCAAGCGTTTTTAATTTTTTTTCAAAACAGGTTCTCTTTTTGTGCAAAGTTCACATTTCAGCAATATCATTTTCGGTAAGCTGAATAATACCGCCCCTGTTAAGTGCCTCAGACGCCTGTGCATTGTCATCAACGCGGATAACAAATGATACAGCTCTGTCTGAAGTTCCGAGGAACGAATACATATACTCAACGTTAACATTGTCCTGACCGAGCACGTCCAGCACGCGGCTGAGCTGACCGGGAGTATCGGGTATGGATATTGCCAGTACCTCTGTAACATTTACAGCATATGAAGCCGCTCTCAGTATATCCACTGTCTTTTCAGTATCATTTGCAATAAGTCTTATTATACCGAAATCAGCAGTATCAGCAAGGCTGAGAGCTCTCAGATTGATACCGCTCTCCTTGATTATCCTCATGACGCCTGCCGCCTGATTCGGCTGATTGTCAACAAAAACCGAGATCTGTCTTACGTTTGACATACGACGGTCCTCCTTTGCGTATTATCTTACCTCAGCCAATTGTAAAACCTCATAAAGCATCGTGTTTTCAAGCAGTTTGACATTTCCAGCTTCAAATCCCATACCTTTTTAGGTTTAAAAAACAGTTCGCAGGTCTCTTTCCCCGCCTGCGGCGGGGAAAGAGACTCCCGTCTTTAACAATCGTCTGATATTATGCTTCTGCTAAAGCAGGATTTACTTCTTTGGGAGATCCTCATACATAACGAGAACAGAGTGCTCGTCAACGTACTCGTTAACGTGAGTCTGTGCGTCATGGCAAAGACCTGCTGCTGTGCTGTACTTGATGTCTATGACTTTTACCCCCTGAATAAACTGGTTCAGTTCATTCTCAAAAGCCGCAAATCTCTGATACTTCTCCTGCTCAGGCATATAATTTGTGGAAAATAATTTGATTTTCATAAATGAAACCTCCTTAAAAGTAATAAAAGATATTTTAGAACAGACTGCCTTAGTCAGCTACCCTTAACGGAAAAAGCGGGTCACCGGGTCTATACGTATGAACTCGGTAATTTTATGCCGCGAGTTCGGCAAAGGGTGCTCCCCTTGCGGTCTGCTTTAAACTTTAGTCATGAAGCTTGCGCTTGTCGATAACTCTTACAGCCTTGCCCTCGCTTCTTGCAATAGACTTAGGCGACACAAGATGCACCTTCGGATTGATGCCCAGCATGTCCTTCATAGCACCTGCAAGGGCTCTCTCCTCCTTCTGCACGTCCTTGACCTTATCCGAGAACTTGTCGGGGTTCATCTCAATGCTTACATCGAGAGTATCCGTGTTGTTTACGCGGTCTACTTCAATGAGGTAGTTAGGTGAATAGCCCTGCTCGATAAGAACGGTCTCGATCTGTGACGGGAATACGTTTACTCCGCGGATTATGAGCATATCATCGCTTCTGCCCTTGGGCTTAGCCATTTTTATGAGAGTACGTCCGCATGAGCACTTCTTTCTGCTGAGAACGCAGAGGTCACGGGTACGGTAACGAAGAAGCGGGAATGCTTCCTTGGTTATGCTTGTGAATACAAGCTCGCCAACCTCGCCCTCGGGAAGCACCTCTCCTGTATCGGGATCGATGATCTCAGGGATAAAGTTGTCCTCGTTGATGTGCATGCCGCTCTGCTCGCAGCACTCAAATGCAACGCCGGGACCGCTGGACTCTGTAAGTCCGTAGATGTCGAATGCCTTGATGCCCAGTGATTCCTCAATACTGTGGCGCATTTCCTCAGTCCACGGCTCAGCTCCGAAGATACCTGCCTTGAGCTTGATATCATCGGGAGTAAGTCCCATATCGTGAAGAGCTTCACCCAGATAAGCAGCATATGAGGGAGTGCAGCAAAGAATTGTAGCGCCCAGATCCTGCATGAACTGTATCTGACGCTCGGTATTTCCCGAGCTCATGGGAAGTGTAAGGCAGCCTACCTTGTGTGAACCGCCGTGAACGCCCATACCGCCTGTAAACAGACCGTAGCCGTATGCTACCTGAACAACGTCCTCATTGGTACCGCCTGCGGCAGTGATAGCTCTTGCGCAGCATTCCTCCCACATGTCAACGTCGTTCTGAGTATAGAAAGCAACGACGCGCTTGCCTGTGGTACCGCTGGTGGAGTGTATCCTTACACATTCGCTGAGGGGCTTTGCAAGCAGTCCGTAGGGATAGCCCTCGCGGAGATCAGCCTTGCTGAGGAACGGCAGCTTATGAAGATCGTCAGTGCCCTTGATGTCCTCAGGCTTAACGCCCTTTTTGTCCATGAGATCGCGGTAGTACTTCACGTTTTCGTAAACGTGCTTTACCTGTGCCACGAGGCGCGCGTCCTGGAGCTTTTTCATATCCTCACGGGACATACACTCGATCTCTTTGTTCCAATATC
Organism: Ruminococcus flavefaciens AE3010; assembly: GCF_000526795.1. Taxonomy (NCBI): domain Bacteria; kingdom Bacillati; phylum Bacillota; class Clostridia; order Eubacteriales; family Oscillospiraceae; genus Ruminococcus; species Ruminococcus flavefaciens. The sequence goes on along the minus strand of NZ_JAGT01000001.1, from coordinate 2,869,442 downwards.
TTTCCATTGGACTTCGACTCCTTATTTATGGATTTTTATGTAAAGTTTATTATGCTTTTGCTGTAGGGGCAGATATTATCCGCCCGAATGAGGGACGTTGAGTGACTCCCTACAGTGTAGGAAGATGTCAGCATTGCTGACAGAGGGTACGTGCAGCAGTTAGCTGCGGCGTCCCCTACTCTTAACTCTTAGTTCTTAGCTCTAATTACTTAGCATTCTTTCCAAGCTCAAAAGCCTTCTTGTTGAGGTCAAGGAACTTTGGCGGTACGCACTGCTCCAGAGCCTTCTGCCACAGCTCGTCGGGATAGTCCATACGTGAAGCAAGCACGCCCATGAGAACTACGTTTGAAGCCTTTGCTGTACCTGCCTGCTCAGCCAGTGAAAGCGCGTCTACCGCAACCAGCTCCGCACCTGCTGCTTTAAGCTTATCCACAAGATTCTCGGGATACTTTGCAGCACCTGTGATAACAGGCATGGGGTCTATCTGCTGAGTTGAAGTGATGAGCTTGCCGCCCTTTTTCAGATAAGGGAGACATCTTGCAGCTTCAAGCAGCTCGAATGAGATAACAGCGTCAGCCTCGCCCTTTTCAATAACAGGCGAGTATACCTTATCGCCGTACTTTACGTATGTAACAACAGATCCGCCGCGCTGTGACATTCCGTGGACCTCGCTGACCTTTACGTCATAGCCCTGCGCAAGAAGCACATTTCCCAGAAGTCTTGAAGCGAGCAGCGAACCCTGTCCGCCGACGCCGACTATCATAATTGATTTAGTTTCCATTTTATATTACTCCTTAATGATAATTGATTATTAATAATAGCTTTTCCTGCCGAACTTAAAGAACAGCCATACAGCACCTGCGGCACAGAAAATATAATTCTCTATAAGGGAAGCTATGAACAGACCTTTGCTGCCCATAAGCGTAAGCAGCTTTCCGAAGCAATCCGAGCAGTTTGAATATGTCGGCTTGTCATATCCCAGCACCAGCCGTGATGCGCCGTCAAGCGTTCCCGAATAGCTTCCCGAAGCAGACCTGCTTTCTCCCAGAAGCGCCGATGTCAAGCTCTTCATTTTCAGGAGCGAATCCCTCATTTCATATACCCATGAGGAACGCACCGCAAAGAATATAGCCACAAGCATTACCACTATACATATGATGCCGCCTTTTCTCAGGTCAAAGCCGTTTCTGCGCGTACCTACGTAATACCCGAAGAATGTACCCGCAGCCAGCACTGTTCCGCATATGGAAGCGATAATGCCGAACCTTGCAAGGGTCATTATGAAGAAAAATCCGGGTATTGCTCCGATAATAGCACCCAATCCGCCCTTGACCAGCGTTACGAACTCAGTATCCGAGCTTTCGTGCTTGTCATACATAGCATAGAAATCAGGTGTAGGTCTGTATTCCTGAGAGGTATCTCTGTAGCCTGCGGTCTGCTGAGCTGTCCTTACAGCGTCGTTATGCATCTGCGCAGCAGTATTATGAGCCTGCAAAGCCTGATCCTGAGCAGTCTGAGCTGCCTGCCGCGCAATGTCATTCATATGACTGACATCATTTGCGCCGCCGATACCTGTCATAAAATCGTCCATTTTTCATATACTCCCAAAACATTCACGAAATGATATCAAGGTCGCCGTCCACAAATCCGATGGCAACGCCCTTGGCTTCCGTGAGAACGCCCGAATACTTGCCGTTCCTGAGGTAATCCTCTGCCATTTCCTTTATGAGCTCCTGTGCGTGGGTACGACCTGTGTCGTCCTCGTCGGAGGTATCCACCGTGAAGATATTCTCTCCGCAGCTCCACACCTCATCACAAGCCCATTCGCCCTCCTTGTCCTCGGGATCGAATGAATCTGCGGCGATTATCTGTACGCCGTAGATATGCTCCTCATCGGACTCCTCATAGAGGTTGAAGCAGAACGCCTTGGTCTCGGCAGGCATTTCATTGTTTTCGAGGATATCGTCCAGCCAGTGGGCGAACTCCTCGTATATACTCATCTGTAGCATGATTATTTCCTTTTCGGGACGTCGGGGATGCCGTCCCCTACATTTTTTCACGGGCGGCGGAACGCCGCCCCTACTTAGTTTTTAGTGATTAGTGCATAGTGCTTAGTTCTAAGCTCTACTCACTACTTTCTACTCTCTACTCACTAATTATTCGATTGCGCCTACCTTACACTGCTCCTGACATATGCCGCAGCCTACGCAGAGTGTGTGGTCAACTACTGCCTTGCCGTCGCGCATTGAGATAGCGGGACATCCCAGCTTCATGCACATCTTGCAGCCTACGCACTTGTCTGTGTTTACCTTTACAGGCGGATTGTGCTTAACATACTTGAGCAGAGCACATGGACGGCGTGAGATGATAACGGAAGCCTCGTCCGCAGCAAGCTCCTCCTTGATAGCAGCCTCTGTCTCGGCAAGCTTGTAAGGGTCTGTAACTCTTACTCTCTTGATACCAATAGCCTTGCAGAGCTCTTCAAGATTAACAGCCGCAGCAGGATCGCCCTTGAGGTTCTTGCCTGTTGTTGGGTTCTGCTGATGACCTGTCATGCCTGTGATAGAGTTATCCAGAATGATAACTGTGGAATTTGAATTATTGTAAGCGATATTCACAAGACCTGTCATGCCGCTGTGCATGAAGGTGGAATCGCCGATAACTGCAACGCTCTTGTGCTCGGACTCTGCTCCTCTTGCCTTGTTGAAGCCGTGGAGTCCTGAGATAGATGCTCCCATGCAGATAGTTGTATCGATTGCGTTGAGAGGTGCAGCAGCTCCGAGAGTGTAGCAGCCGATATCACCCGATACTGTTACGCCCAGCTTCTTCAGGCAGTAGAACAGACCTCTGTGTGGACATCCTGCACACATTACAGGAGGACGTACAGGGATATCGTCTTCAAGAGCCACGAACTCCTTCTTCTCGCCCAGAAGCTTCTCTGCGATAACGGACTGTGGGAGCTCTCCTATGTAGCCGAATATCTCCTTGCCCTTAACGTTGTTTACGCCGATGTTGCGGCAGTGCTCCTCGATAATGCCGTCAAGCTCCTCGATAACGTATACCTGCTCATACTTAGCAGCAAAGTCCTGAATGAGCTTTACAGGGAGAGGATTTACCATACCCAGTTTGAGTACGGAAGCCTTGTCGCCCAGAGCTTCCTTGACGTACTGATAAGCAGCGCCGTTTGTGATAACGCCGAACTCTGCCTTATCGGATATCTCAACTCTGTTGAGGGGAGTAGTCTCTGCGTACTCGATAAGCTTCTTTGTGCGCTCCTCAACGAATACGTGTCTGCCCTTTGCGTAAGCAGGCATCATAACGAACTTGCTTGGTGTCTTTTCGTAGTCCTTGAGAGGAAGATCGTTTCTGTCCTCCATTTCAACGATGCTCTGTGAGTGAGCAACTCTTGTGGACATTCTTACTATGAATGGTGCGTCAAACTGCTCTGAAAGCTCGAAAGCCAGCTTGACGAACTCCTTACATTCTGTGGAATCAGAGGGTTCAAGCATTGGAACCTTAGAAGCGATAGCGTGGTGGCGGCTGTCCTGCTCATTCTGAGAGGAATGCATGCCCTGATCGTCGGCAACTGCGATGACCATACCTGCATTTACGCCTGTGTATCCTGCTGTATAAAGTGGGTCTGCTGCAACGTTGAGACCAACGTGCTTCATGCCGCAGAAGCTTCTTGCGCCTGCGATAGAAGCTCCGAGAGCTGTCTCCATAGCGACTTTCTCGTTGGGAGCCCACTCTGCGTAGACCTCATCATATTTTGCAACTTCCTCTGTTATCTCAGTTGAGGGAGTACCCGGGTAGCTTGATACTACACGGCAGCCTGCTTCATATAAGCCTCTTGCGAAGGCTTCGTTTCCAAGCATTAATTTCTTCATCTTATATATTTTCCTTTCATGTTAAAGATTATCATATTTATCCAGCCATTAGCCTTTAGCTTTTAGCCATTAGGAAGCGGCTTCGCCGCTTATATAGGCGAACATTGTTCGCCGCCGTGCTGATTTTCATATTCGGGCGGATAATATCCGCCCCTACAAAAGGCTAACGGCTAATTTCATCATACAGCCACTTTGCAACGCCGTCCTCGGTATTTGTACCGATAACATAGTCCGCGGCAGCCTTTACCTCGTCCCTTGCGTTGCCTACAGCGACTTTTATATCAGCCTCTGCAAACAGGGGCAGGTCGTTGAGGTTATCGCCGAATGCCACCACCTCGTCAAAGCCGTACTCCTCGCGGAGATACCGCAGTCCGTTTGACTTTGAAGCCTTATGGGAGAAAAACTCCAGATACCACGAATCGTCGTATACATCAAGATAAAAGGCGTGATCTATGCCCTCTAACTTTTCGGCTTCCAGCTTAACGGGCAGAAGCTCCTCATACTTACCTCTTGTGGTAAAGTAAACGGTATACTCGTCCGCATAGTCTTCAAGGCGGCACTGTACAAAGGGCTTTTTGTACTCGTTCTTCCTGACCTCCGCAAAGCTCTGCATCACTCTGCTGGTGAGCTTTTCGTAATAGCAGGTCAGCGCACCGCTGTCTATGCGGTACATGAAGCATTCCACGCCGTGCCGCTTATATATGCGAAGAAGCTCCGCAGATACGGTCGGTTCGATGAATTCGCTTTTTATGTATCGTTCATGCTTTATATCGTAAATACTCACGCCGTTCATAAGGATACAGGGGACATTTATATCAAGCGCCGAGGTTATTGGTACTGCCGAATATATAGATCTTGCAGTCGCAAATGTAAAGTTCATTCCCTTTGCTGTCAGGGAATTGATGACCTCTGCTGTATGTGCCGTTATTTCGGGCTTGGGATCAAGCAAAGTACCGTCCAGATCGCTTATATAAAGCCTTTTCAAATTTAAAGGTCACCCCCATGAGCATTGCGTGGATATTCATAATAGTATTATAACATATTTAGCGAGAAAAGTGAAGATATTATTTTTTCTCAAAGATAGATTTGTACATTCCGACGGAATTCACCCCTTTTGCATGTTAATCCTGCATAAACGCCGCCCTCGGCGTTCCGTGTAGGGGCGGATATTATCCGCCCGAAATGTAGGGGACGACGTCCCTACTAATCACTAAAAATAGAGCCACGAAGAGTTATGGCTCTTCATGGCTCAGAATGTGTGTTATTTAGGCTTGCCGCTTACTTTATCTCAAGACGCTTGGCAACAGGAGCTTCGGGAGATTTTTTCGGGAGCTCAATAGTCAGGATACCGTTCTTGTACTCGGCACTGATGCCCTCTGTATCGATATCGCCGATGTCGAAGCTTCTCTTATACGAGCCGAAAGTACGCTCGCGGCGGATATAATTGCCCTTGTCGTCCTTTTCGTCGCTGTTTGTGCTGTGCTCAGCCGCAATGGTGAGCTGTGTTCCGCTGAGATCAAGCTTGATGTCCTCTTTCTCAAAGCCCGGGAGCTCCGATTCGAGAACGTACTTGTCGCCGTCATCACGGATATCGGTTTTGCAGTTGTTCAGCGGCATCTTACCGCCGAAGAAATTATTGTCAAAATCGTTGAATGCGTCCCACAGACCAAAGCCTGTGCCGCCGAAAGGTGTAAGTCCATACATAAATCATACCTCCAATTGATGATTTCATATTTATCCTATGCAGTTTTCCTCACAATATGCACTTTCCATCGGTATCGCTTCCTTTCGTTTCATTGTCTATATGATACAGCGGTTATTTGAAAGGAATATCAAGGTTTTGTGACAGCAAAATGAAAATTAGCACTCTCGGTGTGAGAGTGCTAATCACGCTTTTTTCTCTTTTTCTTTCCTCTGCCGCAGCCTGCATAGCAGCCTATGAGCAGAACTATGGCTGAAACAGCCGCCAAAGCTTCTTCCATAATAAATCCCCCTTATTACATATGAAAATGCCCGTACAAAAAATAGTATCTACTTATATAGTGTGTTCAGAAAGGCGTTTTGTTGCACTTTCGGAAAAACTTTGTATGAATAGCCAAAACATATGCCGCCGATTAGTGCATAACGCCTATAGTTTCTATCAGATGTATGCCTGCTTCTTCAGTATAGCTGAAATGACTCTGCCGATAATGGCGAAATAGTTCATGTCCGCCACAGACCACTTCTTGAAGCGCCCGATGTAGCAGAATGATATCATGCCCTTTATCATGCCGTCCTCGGTTATGAGGTACTGCACTGCGCCGCCGATATTCTGCGCCACCAGCTGTGCAAAGGCGTTATCGTCGCGCCCCTCCAGCTCATTGACATTATCGATAACAAAAACTCCGTCACCGCTGAACCTGTCAGTGTAGCCGTTTTCAAGGAGATACGCCGCGTTCTTTGAAGCCGCATTTCCGCAGCTGAGCATAAGTCCCATATCGCTGCCCGAGAAAACGCATATATCATCGAGCCCGAACTGAACTCTCACCTGCTCCAGCAGTACGGATATATCGGGTATCCTGCCAAGCACAAGGCTTTCCGCAAGTCCCCCCACAAAGCCCAGCTTCTCGGAAGCCTCACCTTTTCCGCTGAGGAAAGCTATCCTGTTGCTCATGTCCTTTTCAACGGGACCGTGCTTTACAACATCATAGATAACGTAGCGGTTCTGTCCCTTTTCCTGAGCGATATACAGAGCTTTATCCGCCTGCATGAACAGCTCGTCGTAGCTCCTGCTGTCAATGGGATAGGCGGAAACTCCCATAGAACAGGTAAGGCGGAACTTCTCAAACCTGTCTGCAAAGGAGAACTCGATATTTGTGCGTATGGCACGGAGGATACTGCGCAGGTCCTCCTCGTCCCTGACCTCTTCAAGAACTATAAGGAAACCGCCGCCGCTTATTCTGCCCGCAATACCGCGGGAGCCTATCTCGGTCTTGATTATACGCGCCACGGTGTATATGACCTCGTCGCCGAAAAGGTGTCCGTAGCCGTTGTTTATGTCGGTAAAATCGTCAATATCAAGGATAACAAGATGCACGCTGTGATGTGGCTCCGCAGCAAGTATCTCCTGCGCAAAGGAAGTTATGGCACGCTTGTTGAGAAGTCCCGAAAGTGAGTCCTTGTTGGCTTCAAGGGCGAGATTGACCTCCTTGCCCCTGCTTCGTGAGCCCACAACTGATATTATACCCGTCACCTTTCGGTTGTCGGGATCGTCGTAACGTGTAAGTCCGCGGAAAAGGCACATTTCCTTGGTCTTTCCCTCGGTCAGCACAGAGGTCTCCAGCTCATGGTCGAAGCGATATGCTCCGCTGTGGATATCCCTGCACAGAGCGTTGAAGGTCTCGATGTACCTTGTGAGGACATAGCCCTGATCTATGGCATTTTTTCTCCACTGCTCCAGCTCCTCGTCCACAAGGACTATCTCGCGGAAGCAGTCGAACATATATATACGTATCTTTTTCGTCTCAAAGCTGTACTCAAAAGCAAGGTCCGACACGAGGCTCAGCACATGGCGGTACTCCGAAAGCCTGCGCTGACGGCTGTAGGCAAGGGACTCCAGAGAGAATACGTCACTGAAATTCATACTGTACAGCGGCTCTCTGCCCTCGGACAGTACAAGTCTTACCGATACCAGTATCCAGCGGAAGTCGCCGCTGACGCCTTTCATGCGTATCACTGTCCTGCGGACGCAGCCCACGGAGGCGTTCTCCATGCAGTCAAGTATGCGGGAATAGTCCTCGTCGCTTATGGTACGCCTTATGGAGTATGTAACATCATTGCCGAAAAAAGCAAAAAAAGCTTCGTTGCCGCTCTGGGTGTGAAAGCTCCTGTCCACAACAGCTCTGCCAACGCTGTAAAGCTTTTCACTTAAAAAATCGCCGTTCATATTGCCGTCACCCTCTCTGACAGTTTTATACAGCTGTTTGTTACAGGATAATATCCTCGAATTTTCCGCGTATAGCCTTTACAAGCTCCTGCGGAGAAAGATGTATCTGTGTGCCTATGCGTCCGCCGCTTATGTAGAACATGGGGAGCTCCGCCGCGGTATTGTGTATCACCGTCATGAACTGCTTCTTCATGCCGATAGGAGTACAGCCGCCGCGGACATAGCCTGTTATCTTTGTGATATCCTTTACGTGGATAAGCTCCACGGACTTCTCCCCTACGCTTTTGGCAGCCTTTTTCATGTCAAGCTCCAGCGCAACGGGAATAAGGAAACAGTAATAGCTGCCGCTCCTGCCCTGCGCCACTAAGGTCTTGAAGGTCTCCTCCAATGGCTGTCCAAGCTTTTCGGCGGTGTGGATACCGTCGATGAACTCGTCACACTCGTAGGTCTGCACGGTGTACTCTATTTTGCTTTTATCAAGAAAACGCATAGCGTTGGTTTTAAGTTCCTTGCCCATTATTTCACCTTTTTCAACCCTTAGCCGTTAGCAAAAGGGCTTGTTTATAACATCGTACTTACGAAATTAAAACAGAAGCCGATAAATAATAACAGTAATATCAGCCATATACCAATAAAACTCAGATTTAGCCATTTCAGCTCGGTTTTTATTCCTTTTTCCTCTGCTTTTCTGATTTTTGCCTTGCGGCAGAGAAAAAATATCCCGAACCATATTATTGAGCAGCCGATAAAAAATATTATTAGTCTGATATAAGTATTATCCATCATTTCACCATATATTTACGGGCGGATATTATCCGCCCCTACACGGGACGTCGAGGACGCCGTCCCCTACACGGCTAACGGCTGACGGCTTTCTTGCTAAAAACGCAGCCGCAGTAGTTCTGCCTGTACAAATTATACTGCCTTGACAGCTCTATGGAATGCTTATAGCCCTCGTGCTTCTTGAAGTCCGAGAACAGATAGGGCACTCCCACCTCGCTATGCAGGCTGCCGCCGAACTCGTTGATGAATGTGCAGTCCTTATGAGGACTTATGGTAAGGGTAGTGGTGAAATAATCACAGCCCAACTCCCTCGCCTTTTCTCCTGCTTTCCGCAGACGGTAGCCTATGCACTTTTTGCAGCGCTCTCCGCGCTCGGGAAGGTCTTCAAGTCCCTTTGCCAGCTCATAAAAGGGCGCAGGGTCGTAGGCTTCCTCGATTACGGTGATGTCAAGTCCCATTTCGCGGACAAGTCGTTTCAGCTCGTTCAGTCGGAAGATATACTCCTCCTCGGGAGCGATATTGGGATTGCAGAAATACAAGGTGATACGGAAATACTTATCCAGTACCGTCAGGGTATGGCTACTGCACGGCGCACAGCAGGCATGGAGCAGCAGAGTTGGTCTCTCGCCGCTCTTATCGAGCTCCGCCAGCTTCTTATCCAGAAGCAAGCCATAGTTGGTCTTAGGCTTGCCGTCCATTATTTGTCCTCAAGCTCCTTGAGAGCCTTGAGCTCCTCGCGGTTCACTCTTATCTCGGCGTCCTTGAGAAGCTTTACCTCGCTTCTGTCGAGAGTTACAGGCACCTCGGACTTATCGGTCTTGACGCGGAGCTTGCCTGTAATGAGGTTAACGTCCTCGACACGACCCTTGTCGCCGTCGGGAGTTACAACTGTAGCACCTATCTTAGGTGTTATTTTCAGCAGAGCCTCATATGCGTTCTGCTCGTTTTTGAGACAGCACATAAGTCTGCCGCAGGTACCCGATATCTTAGTAGGATTCAGGGAGAGTCCCTGCTCCTTTGCCATTTTTATGGATACTGGCTGGAAGTCGCCCATGTAGCTCTTACAGCAGAACTCTCTGCCGCAGATTCCAAGTCCGCCCAGTATCTTAGCCTCGTCGCGGACACCTATCTGTCTCAGCTCTATTCTTGTTCTGAATACAGCCGCAAGGTCCTTTACAAGCTCGCGGAAGTCCACGCGGTTCTCGGCTGTGAAGTAGAAGAGCAGCTTGTTGTTGTCAAAGGTACACTCAACGTCCACAAGCTTCATGTTCAGCTTGCGGTAGGCTATCTTCTCCTCGCATATCCTGAATGCGTCCTTTTCGCGCTGCTTGTTCTTCTCTACTGTTTTAAGGTCGTTCTCGTCTGCAAGCCTGATTATGGGCTTGAGGGGCGAGTTTATCTCCTCGTCCGCTATCTGGCGGTTTGCGATGACTACCTCTCCGCATTCAACTCCGCGGACAGTCTCGACTATGGCGCGGTCGCCCACCTGAGCCTTTATACCTCCCGGTGAAAAGTAGTATATTTTTCCTACGCTCTTGAAGCGTACTCCGACTATTTCCTTCATAGAAACTCCTATCTAAAGCCGTTTATCCGACTATTTCCATTATCTCCGCACCCAGCGCCGTAAGCGCCAGCGGTATGCTGACATTGCTCTCCACCGCGCTCCACGCCTTTTCGATACGGGAGTGCATCCTTGCAGACTGATAAGCTGTAAGCGAGCGTGAAAGGGCTCTTGCTCCCTCACGGAAGCAGCCTATGGTCTGAGCTGTCTCGTCCTTGCCGAGGACAGCTGCGTCACGGACAAGCTTGTCAAGCATTGACAGCACCTCTCTCACGTCGTCTCGCTCACGTCCGAGGGAGAACATACCAACGCTGAGAGCGTACTCGTCTTTCCTTATTATACTATCGGCGAGGGATTTTGTCAAATCCACACGCCTGCGAAGCTCCTCATCGTTGATATAGCTCTCGCACATGCCGATATTCCCGTGGAAGCAGCTGACAGCTGCCTGTATATCCTGCGAAGCATAGCCGCTGTCAGCAAGGGACTCCGCCGCTTCCTCCTCGGTGCAGGGAGCTGTACTGAAGCACACGCATCGGGAGATGATAGTTGGCAGGAACTCCGACTTGGAGCCGCAGGTGAATATAAAGTAGGCGTACTCGGGGGGCTCCTCGATAAGCTTCAGCAGGGCGTTCTGCGTTCTCGGGTCAACGTTGTGGCAGTCCGCAAAGATGTACACCTTGCAGCCGCTGCTGTTGTTGGGCTTCACGTATGCGTCCGCAATGATGTCACGGGCAGTCTCTACGCTGAATTTTCCAAGCTTTCCCGACTTCTCGGGATATATCACGTCGGGGTGGATATCCTTTTCCACGTTTTTGCAGGCGCTGCATACTCCGCAGGGCTTGCCGTTTACGGGAGCCTCGCACATCAGCGCCTGTGTGTAGTATTTAGCGATAAGCTTCCTGCCGCTGCCCTTTTCACCGCATATGAGCAGCGAATGAGCGGTCCTGCCGCTGGCTCTCATGCCTGCAAGGGCTTCAAGAAGCTGTTTATTTCCGTATATCTTCTTCATGTTTCTCACTTCTCAAAGGGCAGGCGGCTCTTGCCGCGAACCATGAACGGTACTGCCTTTTTGTGGCAGCATATATGATTGACAACTTCCTCGCCGCCGTACTCACCGTCCCTTGTCCACGAAAACGGCTTGTCGGAAAGGTTGGTTATAGTCACATCGCTGGTGCGGAAGAAAACTATATTCTTGTCCGTCATGTCGTTTTTCAGCAGGGCAAGGGCAGTCTTTCCCAGCTCTGCGGCGTTCTTTGGCTTCCTGATGAGAGTTACCTCGAAGATGCCGTCGTCAAGGAGAAAGTTCTTCATATTTATCATGCCAGCCACGGAAGCAGTATTGGTCACCATGCCGTAGACGAACTCCCCCTCAATGGTCTTGCCGTCATACTCTATGCGCATGGGCTTTGCCTTTATGCTGTTAAGGTGGGCAGCTCCACCTGCGATATAAGCCGCATGGCCGAAAACGTTCTTGACCTTCTGGGAGGTCTCGTAGGTAATATTGGTAAAGGCTCCGAAAGCCGCAACATAGGAGAAATACCCGTCATTGAAGCCGCCTACATCACAGAGCACAGGCTTGCCGTGGGTGATGAACCTTGCAGCCCGTATCTGGTCTGAGGGTATGCCGAGACTCTTGGAGAAATCATTGGTAGAGCCCGCAGGCACATAGCCTATGGGTATGCGCTTTTCGCAGCCCATGACTCCCTGTAAGCACTGGCTGAGAGTACCGTCCCCTCCTGCTACCACAAGCAGGTCATAGCTGTTTTCACAGGCATATACAGCCTGCTCCACAGCGTCGCCGCCGCTCTGGGTAGTATGGACAGTTACCTCATAGCCCTCTTTTACGAACTCGTCTATTATTTTTCCCAGTTTTTTATTTATTACTGCCTTTCCCGCAACGAGATTGACGACAAAATACAACTTTTTCATAACTTTCTCCCTATACAATCAGCGGACAGTGATTAGCTGTCCGCTGTGATATATGCTGTCTTAATATTATGCTGCGGTCAGCTCTTTGTCGCCGCTTGAAGTACTGATATTGAAATACTCCTCAAGTGACTTTCTGCCGCCTGTTGAATAATATGCATAGTAGGTAAGGACATAGGAAGCGTCAACAGCATTGATCTTTTTGTCCTTGTTTACGTCTGCTGCAAGCTTCTGAGTCTCGGTGAAATCAGACTTCTGATTTGTTGAGGTCTTTGCATAATCCGTAAGGATATATGAAGCGTCGATAGCGTTTATTGTCTTGTTGTTGTCCACATCGCCCAGAGCATACTTAGGAGCTGTAGTTGTTGTGGCAGCAGTAGTTGTTATCTGCTTTGTAGTAGTCACTGTTGAAGTTGTAGTTGTGGTAGTGGGTTTCTTGGTAGTTGTTGTAGTCGATGTTGTGGTCGTAGTTGTGGGCTTTGCAGTTGTGGTCGTAGTTGTTGTAGTTGTGGTAGTCGTTGTAGGCTTTGTGGTTGTAGCTATTGCCTCATCACCTGCTACCTTATTGAAAACCTCCAGTGCAACAGCAGGATAATTCGCCTTGTCGCTGAGACCGTTGAATGTCTTGCGGAGAAGTCCGTTATCGTTGTGGAGCTTGTTTATATTGCTGAGGATAGCTGTTGCTATAGCGATGTGACCCTTCTGGTTGGGGTGAACGTCTGCTGTACCGAGCTTGCCTGTCTGAATATCCACAAAGTAGTGAGCATTGCCGGGAGCGTCCTTGGAAGGAGTACCTGATGTGAAGAGAGTCTTTACGTCGACCACCTCTATGCCGTCCACAAGGCGGAGCTGCTCATCAAAGGTCCCCATAACTTCTTCAAGTCTTGCTCTTACGGTATTGAGTACCAAGGGATAATTTGAATTGCTGCCGTAGGTCTTTGTGACATAGGCGGGATCAAGCTGAACGGGCTGATAGATGTTCTGCACCATGATCTTTGCATTGGGTGAGATAGCCTTGAGCTTGTCCGCAGCAGTTTTTATATTGGGCATGATAACGTTCTGCATATAGCCCTCGTGACCGTTTTCGGCATAGCGCAGGTCTGTTGCAACGTTCATCAGCTGAGCGTTTATCTCAGCCGCATTGCTGTAATTCTTTGAAGCGAACTCCATAAGACTGCCCTCGCCCTTGAACTTTATGATATCCATCATTTCATTGATAGAAGGCTCCTCGGGGATATTCTCTGCTGTATAGCCGTCGTTGAGGAAGTTCTTTTTTACAGCGTAATTTACAAGCTTCTTTGCTGCATATTTCATTATATCGTTGCCGCCCACAGAGATAACGATATACTCAGCGTCCGCAACGTTCTGCTTCTGCTCTGCTGTGAGCTTGTCGATATCGTCGATAAGGTCTTTTGTGGTATGTCCCGAAACAGCGTAGTTGCTCACCTTGCAGCCGAGATAGTCTCCACATATCTCTCCGTAGTTATGCTCGACCTTGCCGTTTCTTGTAACGCCCGCAGCGATACTGTCGCCCATAAGCACCATGCCGCCCTTATCGGCAGCAGCAGCTTTCTTTTCATAGCCTCCCACAGAAACGGAAGTAAGTGCTGTGAGTCCTATGGCTGCCGAAAGCAGCATTGAAACAAATTTCTTCATATGTATTTTTCTCCTTTGCTTTACTGCATCAGCTGCCCGCAAAAGCAAACGTCCTGCGAGCAGCTATGTGTAGTATATAATATATTGTTTTTTATGTCAAGTGGAAAATTATGCCTCATATGTCATAGCCTATGCTGCGGAGATACTCCTCATATGCCTTTCTCAGCCGCCTTTCATAGACTGCTCCCCGTACAGCTCCCCTAAAGGAGAACGCTGAATGTACGGGAGCTATATGGTTTTCTGCACACCATTTCCGCTCAAACTCTTCCGGTGAAAGCTTTTCGGCTGTGCCGCACTCACGGCGAACCGCAGAAAGCTCATAATCGCTCACTCTGCTGACAGCCTCGTCCACTTCCTCGGCAACATCGGCAAAGACGTTTTCATAAAGAGTATAGCCGCATTTGCCGCATACCTCTTCGCCGTCTGTTTTTGCTCCACAGTTCGGACATCTCTGCTTCATTACTTAGCACCCTCCATAATTGCCTTGAGGATATCACCGTCCCATTTGAGCTCATTTCTGTTGAACACGCCGAAGCTCGAATCGCCGCTGAACTTACTGTTGTCCCATACGAAGCACTTGATGCCCTGCTTCTTTGCGGCGCTTATATAGTAGGTGTAGTACCTGCTTCTTGTAGCCTCGTCAGCTCCGTGAACGCAGCCGAATTCGCATATGAGAACAGGTATGCCCTTGTCAATGAACTTCTGTCTGAGCTCTGTGAACTTGCCCTCCAGCTCGCTCTCGCCGCTGGGAGTAAAGGCTGTCTCGGTTCCCTCGGCAAATCTCCACGGTGCGTAGTAATGCACTGAAAGAACGATGTTCTTGCCGCTTGGGACTGACATATCGTTAAGAGCCACACTGTCGGCAGAAGCCGCATATGTTGTGACTATAAGGGTTCTGTTGGCATTGTTGCCGCCGCTTGCACGGACCGTATCAACGAAGGTCTTTGCGTACTTGCTGACTGTGCTGCGTTCTTCCTTTGTGCCGCCCATCCATTCCATAGATGAGCCCACTGTTCGGGGCTCGTTCATGCCCTCGAATATAAGCTTGTCGTCATAGTCTGCAAAGCGCTTGCTCACCTGTTCCCATATCTTTGCAAGACGAGCACTGTCATCATTGAAGGAGCTCGGCTGCGGGTCGAACCAGATATAGTCGTCGTGATGCATATTGATTATGACGAACATGCCCTCGCTGTAAGCGTAATCAACGACCTCCTGAACTCTGTCAAGCCATTCTGCCTGTATGTTCGTGCCGTCCATATGCTCCGACCACGTTACGGGAATTCTTACGGCGTTGAAGCCTGCTGCCTTTACGGACTTTATCATATCCTTGGTGGTCTTGGGGTTCTCCCAGCCTGTCTCGGTATCAAGTCCCGATCTTCCTGTATTGTAGCTTTCAAGGGTGTTGCCAAGATTCCAGCCCACCTTTATCTGTGAAACTATCTCTGCGGCGCTTCTGAATCCCTTTACGCCCGAAGCCGCCTCTGTGGTAGGCTCCATGGTAGCGACCTCCACCTTTGTAGGTGAGGGATAATCTCCGCTGCTTACGCTGTATTTCACTTCCACCGTATCAACGGTCACTGTAGGCTGATCGCTCCACCAGTAGCCCAGCTGGAGCTCGTTGTTCTCTGCTATGCAGCCCTTTGCCTTATCGGGCACGAACCATGTGAGCTGAAGCTCTGAGCTGTCTGTGAATACCGACACATCTCCCGACTGGAACTCGCCCTCGGAAGATTTTATACCGTAGGCACCTGTAAACTTTCCGAAGCTTCCCGTGGTGCTAAGGTTGAAGTTTACCACCTCGGGTACCATGCCCTCGGGGATAAAGTCGAGAGGGATATGTATCCTGTTGTCCTCGTCGGAATAGCTTGCCGACTTTCCGACTTTTGCCATAGCCATGCCGTCAACGGGCACATCTCTTGTCCTGTCGTACTTACATACAACGTTCTCTATCCTCAGGCTGTCGCAGTTTCCCCACCAGTAGCCGAAGAGCACCTCTCCGCCCTCGTGGATATAGTCCTTCAGCTCCTCGGGGACGTTCCATGTTATCTCGCCGTAGCTTCCCTGTGTGGGAGCAGTGAAATCCCCTGACTGATACCAGCCTTTATTTGTTGCAGCTGGGCATTTTTCGTCTACGGATATACCGCAGCCGCCCTTGAACTCGCCAATATTTCCTCCGTCACCCGAATATACGGTAAATGTGAACGAAGTTACTCTGTCGCCCTCCTCAATAAGGTCGGCAAGCGGGAACTTGATCGTATTGCTGCCCTCTGCCCGTCCGATAGTCCTGTTTACGGTTATCTGAGAGCCGAGAGTAGCTGAAACGGTCTCAACTGGGCTTATATGCTCGGTCGCCATCTCTGTAGTTTCCTCCTCGGTAACAGCGGTCGTCTTTTGCGCGTCTGTATTTATTTCTGTCTCAGACACTGTAGAAGAACCGCCTTTCTTCGCGCATGACATACCTGTAAACAGCATTGCAGCGGCTGTCAGCAGCGCTATTGCAGATCTCTTCATCGCCAAATGTCCTTTCCTCATTGTTTATAATCTCAATCAAGAAAAATCGTCGATCCCTTTTCCGTTACGGAAATTTATAAACACTTATTTACATTATATCATGTCAAAACACTATTTGCAATACATGATTTTTACTAATATGTGCCATTATACCGTCATTTTTTCACTATTCTGCCAATAAAACGCCTGTTTTACGCTGATGCAACATGACAAAACGGTGAAATAAAAGTGGTAAGAATGTGACCCTTTGTCAAAGAATTGATTACAATTCTGTCTTTGGCTTGACAAATTATTGCTGCTTGTGTATAATAAAATTAAGCTGAACGAAGTGCACTGCTTCGTATTAGAAAACAAAACCCCTTTACAATGAAAGGACGCAAAACTATGACTGATATAAGAAAAAAAGCTATTGCGCTGGCAGCAGTTGCCTGCGTTGCGATTACATCTGCCGCTTCATGTTCAAAGAAGGGCGCAAGCAGCTCAAATAACGGCACATCAGCAGGAAGCAATTCCTCATCACAGTCCTCCGCAAATGACGGACCTACTCTCGAGAACATCGAGAATGCAAGCGGAGCTGTAGTTATCACACCGTTCCAGACAGGTTCTCCTGCGGATCTCGCAAACACAGGTCTTACTCCTCCCGACACGGATATCGACCTTGATTCCGACGATCCTCAGACAAAAACAACTACTCAGCCTGCTACAGAGATCGTTGAGGTAACAGAGGCTAACGGCGAAAAGGCTACAGACGCAAACGGCGCCGTAGTTACTCAGGTCGTAACAAAGCCCACCGAAGCTTCAAGCGATTACAAGAGCAAGACAGACAGCAGATACTGTATGTGGATAGACATCTCAAAGGATTCCGACTATGTATTCAACGGCGACTTCATCGAGGTCGTATTCAAGCTCAAGGACAATATCCCCAATAAGGATTATCCCGTAAGATTCAACCCTGATTTCTCCACTATCTCAGGAAAGTCCGTTTCTCCCGATTCGGTTATACAGGGTAATATCAGGGTCGGCGGCACTATCGACGATCAGGACGTTTCTTCCGAGACAGGCTTCGTGGCATACGGCGATAACGTTTCCGCAAAGGCCGGCGACGAGGTAACATACCACATCAACCTCAAGAACAACCCGGGTCTCGCAGCTATGCTGGTATGGGTATACTATGATTCAAACGCTATGGAGGTCGAGGGTATCTACCCATCAGGTGAATTTGCTAAGTTCGCAAGAACTCAGACAGGCTCAAAGCCCAACTAAAAAAGCTCAAAAGCTTCCGTTTTTCGGAAGCTTTTTTGTTTTTTCAAAAAAGGCTTGACAAATGTAAGTTTAGCTGTTATAATATAAACATACCAAACATATAGGAGATATAGAAGAGAAAATCCAAGAGGTGCTATATCATGAAAAAATCGGTTTTCAAACGATGTTGACGTCTGACATTTTTTCATTCGCTGACACGTATTCTATTAATTGAAAAGGAGTTCATAATCATGAAAACTTATAAGAAGATCACAGACCTTATCGGCGGTACTCCGCTTCTGGAGCTTGCAAACCTTGAAAATGTACATGAGCTGGGAGCTACTATCCTCGCTAAGCTGGAGTACTTCAACCCCGCAGGAAGCGTTAAGGACAGAATAGCAAAGGCTATGATAGATGACGCAGAGGCTAAGGGACTTCTCAAGGAGGGCAGCGTTATCATTGAGCCCACCAGCGGCAATACAGGTATCGGTCTTGCTTCCGTAGCAGCTTCAAGAGGCTACAGACTCATTATCACAATGCCCGAGACCATGAGCATCGAGCGCCGCAACCTTATGAAGGCTTACGGTGCAGAGCTGGTCCTCACAGACGGCACAAAGGGCATGAAGGGCGCTATCGCCAAGGCTGACGAGCTGGCTCAGGAGATCAAGGGCAGCTTTATCCCGTCACAGTTCACAAATCCCGCTAACCCTGCTATCCACGAAAAGACCACAGGCGTCGAGATCTGGGACGACACAGACGGTAAAGTCGATATCTTCGTTGCAGGCGTAGGCACAGGCGGTACTATCAGCGGTACAGGCGCTTACCTCAAGTCCAAGAACCCCAATGTCAAGGTAGTAGCAGTAGAGCCAAAGAGCTCACCTGTACTCTCCGAGGGCACAGCAGGTCCTCACAAGATACAGGGTATCGGAGCAGGCTTCGTTCCCGAGACTCTCAACACTGATATATACGACGAGATAATCCCCGTTTCCAACGAAGACGCACTGGAGACAGGCAGATCTATCGCAAGAACAGAGGGCGTGCTTGTGGGTATATCCTCAGGTGCAGCAGTATGGGCTGCTATACAGCTTGCAAAGCGTCCCGAGAACAAGGGTAAGACTATCGTTGCTCTTCTCCCCGACACAGGCGAGCGCTACCTCTCCACACCTATGTTTGAATGATCCTGTAATATGCCATTTACATCAGAAAGCCGCTGCAAATGCAGCGGCTTTCTTGTAAAAACAAGCCCGAAGCATTGCTTCGGGCTATGTAATATTTACTTCAGCATTTCGGCAGCAGGAGCATGTATATCTCCGCTTGTTATGTCGTACTTGATAACAGTGCCCTTTGCTCTCGGATTGTCACCTGTGGGGAAAAAGCAAAGCTTGAAATCGCTTGCATCACCGCTGACTGCAATACCGCCGATCACTCCGCTGAACTGTCCGTTTGAGGGGATATCAAAGGGGTCGGCATAATACTTGCTCTCATTGAAGTTCTGCTTCGCATAGAGCTGTGTGCGCACATCAGACTCCGCCTTGCTTCCGTCGGGAAGCTCGATATAGAAGTTATTGAGAGTACTCAGTGTGTACTGCTTATCGGTATTGTTCCTGAGAGTGATGTCCATGTATATGAACTGCTCGCCTGTTTCGCTGTTCTTGGCACTTATAACGGAATTGAGAGTAAAGCCCGTATCATTTTCCGTTATCTCTTTTCCCATCTCGCCGTCCACAACATTTGAACCTATAGCTTCAATAGATGTGGGTATGTTCGACGACTGACGCACTCTCGAAGATGAGCTGCTGTTTTTATCTAAACAGCCCGCAAAAGAAGCTGTTGTAAGCGCTGTTGCAAGAAGTACTGCAAATAATCCTGTTTTCTTCATTATTCTATCCTCCGAATCATAAAAAGCCGTTCTGCGGCTTGAAATATATCTCCCGCGTCAGTGCATATGCAGGAGTAATACTTGATATTCAGTATATTATAGTATAGCACAAATATCAGCAGAATGTCAAGCCATAGCCCTCGGGCAGACTGCAAAAAAGCGGAATATTTTTTGCACACAGCACTTGAAAACATACTAAACCTATGGTATAATAATACTTATCGAACTACCCGAAAGGACGTGTATCAATGAAAATATCAACAAAAGGCAGATATGCTATGCGAATGCTCTACGACCTTGCGCTCCACCATGAAGAGGGGTATGTATCGCTTAAAGATATTGCTGACAGACAGGGCATATCCAAGAAATATCTCGAACAGATAGTTCCCCTGCTCAATAAAACAGGCCTCCTGAGAACTAACCGCGGCAACAAGGGCGGTTATATGCTTGCGGGAAGTCCCGACGATATAACCGTAGGTGATGTGCTGAAAGCTACCGAGGGCAGTCTTGCTCCCGTAGCCTGTCTTGATTTTGAGCCTAATGAATGTCCGCGAGCAGGAGAATGCTCCACTCTTTTCATATGGGAGGGACTTTTCAAGTCCATCACCGACTACCTTGACAGCATAACCCTCAGGGACATCATAGAGCACAGCAGCAACGGCGGAGATTACTGTATCTGAATCAACAACTTTATAAGGGGACACCTTCACTTGCAATGCGTCCCCTCTAAAAAAACAGTCCACTGGACTGTTTTTTTATTCACCCCTTGCGAAGCGCTTTGTAACTGCGGGGCTTTGCCCCACACCCCACAAGGGCTGTCCCCCTAATCGGGTCCGTCCCCTCTGTCGCGTTGCGACATCTCCCCACCCTGTGGGGAGTCACCCTTGACCTGACCAAAGGGAGTATACTCCCTTTGGAATCCCGTTCATAGTTAAACCATACTTTTTACTGCTGATTTTTTGTTCTGCCGATAAGGGCAAATATAAGCCCTATGTATACAGCGCCTCCCACTGCTCCCGAAATCCCCAGAACCGCAATGTTGGGAGCTTCTCTGCGCCGCAGGGCTTCTGCCGTAAGAAGAGCCGCTCCCCCGCACATGGCTCCTGCGTACAGCACCTTGCCAAAGGGTGCGGCACTTGGTGAAACTCCCGAAGCCTTTATGTACACCCGCAGAGCCGCTGCAAGTATCACCCCGTAGCATACAGTCGTTGACAGCGCCGCCCCGTCAACTCCCATAACAGGTATGAGCAGCAGATTTCCCGCAAGCTTTATGGCCGTGCCCACAAGCATTATTTTCAGCGGAGCGGCAGGCTTACCCACCGCTTGCAGCATACTGAACAGCGGAAACGACACGCACAGGCACACCATTCCTGCCGTAAGATACCGCAGAGAGCTTATACACACTGCCGCTTCATCGGACTGCCGCGGATAAAGGAAGCTCAGCGCCTCGGGAGCAAGAACTCCCAAGCCTGCCGCAGCCGGGACTGCTATGACAGCTGCCGAGAGAAGCGCCTGTACCGTCCCCCTCTCCAGTGCGGAGCGGTCGCCGCTGCCCCGAGCCGCCGCAATGCAGGTAAGAGCTCCCTTGCCCAGCATATTTGTCACCGATGGCACAAGATTGAACACCGTCAGGGCTATCCCTGCAAAGGAGCCGTACACAAACCGGGGCAGCTCCTCTTTCGGGACTCCCTCGGGCATTGCCGCAGAGCAGCCAAAACGAGAGATGCAGCCTATGACCGTCCACATATCTATCAGTGCAGTCAGGTTGGTCACCACGGAGCTCACTCCTACAGGGAGAGCCGTGGCTGCAAGCTCCCACGCAATGGTGCTCCTGCTCATCACATGGGACTCGCCGCCCTTGGGAGCTCTCGCAAATAGTCTCATCACCGCAAAAAACAGCGCTGCTCCCACTGTTGAAAGGGTGACGCCCAGTATGCCTGCGGCGGCAGCTGCCGCCCGTATATCCGTCACAAAGGGAAATAGCCTCATTACTGTCCGAGGGTGCTCCGTGACGAAGCCGCACAGCCATAGTCCCGCCGCAGCCTTGACCATACCCTCTGCCAGCTGCGAAAGTGCCGTGGGATACATATTGCTCATGCCCTCGTAGTAGCCCCGCTCCACGGCGGTGATACAGCCGAAAAATACAGCAGGAGCTATCATGGCTACTGCTGCCGATGCCTCGGGAAGCCCGATGAAATATATACTGAAAGGCTTTGCAAGGAGCAGTATGAGCAGACTTCCTGCCAGCCCCACCGCCGAAAACAGTCCAAGGGCAGTCCGCCTTACCTTTGCGGCATTTCTGTACATACCCAGTGCCGCGCTCTCGGCAGTCATCTTAGCCACTGCGGAGCTGAGTCCCGTAACTGTCAGGGCATACACAGGCATGAAAAGGCTGTAGGCGCAGCTGAAATAGCTCATGCCCACGCCGCCGAGGATATTGGTAAGGGGTATCTTGAACACCGCACCGAGGAGCTTTGCAGCTGCTGCCGAGACCATAAGTATGATAGAACCCTTTATGAAGTTTTGTTTTTTCAGTAATAACCGCCTCCGATTTGAGGAAAAAATCCCTTTTTCACAAAAATATATGTTGCAACATTCAAAAATATGTGTTATAATGTATAGGATAGGCTGATAATATATTCTAAAATGTCCCTATAAAGACGTGACGGGGCAAGACAAAGCAAAGTATCAACATACAGACGAAAGGCTGGTTTTTATCATGGATTATAAATTCTCAGAAAAGGTTAGCAAGCTCCACGCTTCCGCTATCAGAGAAATACTGAAATTCACTGCTGATCCCAATGTTATTTCCTTCGCAGCAGGCAATCCTGCTCCCGAAGCCTTCCCCAAGGAGCGTATCGCTGAAATATCGGCAGAGCTTCTCAGAGATGACCCTATCCTTGCTTTGCAGTACAGCGTTACCGAGGGCTACACTCCCCTCCGCGACTACCTCAAAGGCTGGATGACGGAAAAGGGCTGTTTCCACAAGGAATTCGATGACCTTATCATCACCTCGGGCGGACAGCAGGCTAACGAGCTCTCATGTAAGGTGCTCCTCAATGAGGGAGAAACTCTCCTCTGCGAGTCCCCATGCTTCATCGGTTCGCTCAACGCTTTCCGCTCATACAACGTCAACCTCAAGGGTGTCGATATGGACGACGACGGCATAAACCTTGAAAAGCTGGAGAACGCTGTCAAGACCGAAAAGAACGTAAAGCTCCTTTACGTTATCCCCAACTTCCAGAACCCAACAGGCAAGACCATGTCCCTTGCAAAGCGCAAGGCTGTATACGAGCTTGCCTGCAAATACGACTTCATTATTCTTGAGGACGACCCATACGGCGAGCTCCGCTTTGAGGGCGAGAACCTCCCCTGCATCAAGAGCTTCGACACCGAGGGCAGAGTTATCTACTCCAGCACATTCTCCAAGATAATCTCATCAGGCTTCAGAACAGGCTACTGCTCGGCTCCCTCACCAATTATCCAGAAAATGGTAGTGTGCAAGCAGGTATCCGACGTTCACTCCAATATGTGGGCACAGGTAGTTTCCCACAGATTTATGTCAACTGTTGACAGAGAAGCCCATTTCAAGAAGCTCCGCGCTATATACAAGGAAAAATGCGACCTTATGTGCGGATACATCGACAACGATTTCTCAAAGAAGATAAACTACATCAAGCCACAGGGCGGACTTTTCGTGTGGTGTACTCTCCCCGACAGCTGCAACATGAACGATTTCTGCCGAAAGGCTGTACAGGAGTACAAGATAGCTGTAGTTCCCGGCAACTCGTTCAGCATTGAAGAAGGCGAGGTAAGCCACTCATTCAGACTCAATTACTCAACACCTACAAACGAGCAGATAAACAAGGGCATGGAGATACTTGCCCGCATGACAAGAGAAATGCTCGATTGAGAATAAAATAAGAAAAAACACTTTGAAAGGATAATCCATTATGCCAAACAGAATGACCGACAGATATAATGTCACACAGAAATACCTTATGACAAGAGGACAGGCAATAAACTTCCCTGCCCAGTACTTCGACAACTTCGCCAAGATGAAGAGAAACGACGCATTCGGAGTAGTCATCGACATTCCTATGTCATCAGACGTGCTCACAACTATGGTATGCTTCATCAACGGAGCTGCAAACATCTACTTCAACAACGGCGGCGAGTACACAGGAGCTTCACAGAAGTACAGAAACCTTGTACAGGCTGCTCACGCTCTCGTTGTAAACGCAGGTCAGCTCCTGCCAAAATGTCAGAAGACAAAGCAGTATGACCTCCCCAAGGGCAGAACTAACAACATCTTCGTCCTCACAAAGGGCGGCGTTTACAAGACCGAGATAAAGGCCGGTCTTATCCCCGAGGAGGAGCAGGAGCTCCGCACATTCTACGTTCTCTATCAGCGCGTTCTCAGCGAGATCAGAAGCTGTCAGCTCAAGGACGATGCCGAAGCAAGAAAAGCTGCACAGAAGTAAGGAGCATCTCAAATGGACGATAAAAAGCTGATATTCAGCGGTATACAGCCTACAGGAACCTTTACTCTCGGGAACTATATCGGTGCTGTCAGAAACTGGGGAGTTCTCCAGGAGCAGTACAACTGTATCTACTGCGTTGTTGATATGCACGCTATAACCGTCAGACAGGACCCTGCAAAGCTGCGTCAGAATACACTTAATTCATATGCACTTCTCATGGCCTGCGGAGTTGATCCCGAAAGATCAATACTCTTTATACAGAGCCATGCTCCCACACACGCAGAGCTCAACTGGATACTGGGCTGTAATACTCAGTTCGGTGAGCTTTCACGTATGACTCAGTTCAAGGACAAGAGCCAGAAGCACCCCGACGATATAAACGCAGGTCTCTTTACATATCCCACCCTTATGGCTGCGGATATCCTTGCGTACAACGCAGACCTTGTACCTGTGGGTGTTGACCAGAAACAGCATCTGGAGCTGGCAAGAAACATCGCTCAGCGCTTCAACCAGCGCTACGGCGACTTCTTTACCCTGCCCGAGCCATATATCCCCGAGGTAGGCGCAAAGATAATGTCCTTGCAGGAGCCTACAAAGAAGATGTCCAAGTCCGACGAGAATCCCAACGCATGCATACTTATCCTCGACGACAAGGATACAATCATACGCAAGTTCAAGAGAGCTGTCACCGACAGCGAGGCTGAGGTATGCTGCCGCGAGGGCAAGGACGGAATCAATAACCTTATGACCATATACTCCTGCGTAACAGGCAAGGACTTCAAGTCTATCGAGTCTGAGTTCGCAGGCAAGGGCTACGGCGACTTCAAGCTTGCTGTAGGCGAGGCTGTTGCCGATCACCTTGAACCTGTCCGCACAGAGTTCGCAAGACTCAGCGCCGACAAGGCTTTCCTCAAGCAGTGCTACACCGAGGGCGCACAGAAGGCTCTCAGGTACTCAGGCAGGATAGTTTCCAAGGTCTACCACAAGGTCGGATTCGTGGACAAATAATAACAGCAATGTGGCTTTTTGGCTCTTTGTTTATATAACAGAGAGTAATTATATGTCAAAAATATACAAACCGCGACTAAGCAAATGTTATTATTCTACGAAATTAACAAAAATGTAAAAAATAGGTTGCAATTTAGAAAAAATTAGGGTATTATATAACATAGCCCGTCTTTAAGGGAGTGTTTTCCTATGGTTGAATACCAGCAGAAAGACCATTATTCAATAAACGATCTGCTCGACATCGTCAGACTTCTCAGAAGCGAGGGCGGCTGCCCCTGGGACAGAGAACAGACTCATCAGTCCATCAGAAGCGATCTCATCGAAGAGACCTGCGAAGTCATCGAGGCTATTGACCTTGAGGACTCTGAGCTTCTCCGCGAAGAGCTGGGCGATGTTCTTCTGCAAGTCGTTTTTCATTGCAGGATCGAGGAGGAGAAGAGCTCTTTCAGATTCGATGATGTGTGCGACGAGGTCTGCAAAAAGCTCATTATCCGTCACCCCCATGTTTTCGGTGACGTCACAGCCAATACCACCGAACAGGTGCTGAAAAACTGGGACGCCATAAAAATGGAGACCAAGGGACAGGAGCGTTATACGGACACCCTCACAAGCGTTGCCAAGTCACTTCCCGCTCTTATGAGAGCACAGAAGGTCGGCAAGAGAGCAATGCGTGCAGGCATGGATTTCCGCTGTGCCGAGGACGCCGTAGCCTGTATAAACGACGAGACATCTGAGCTGGAGACTGCTATCATCAGCGGCAATAAAGCTGACATCGAAGAAGAACTGGGCGATCTGCTGTTTTCATGCGTCAACGCTGCAAGACACTTGGGCATTGATGCGGAACTGGCACTCAAATCCGCTACGGAGAAATTTATCAAGCGCTTTTCCGTTACAGAGGATCTTGTTTCCGAGGAGAAGCTTGATATGAAAAATCTTCCTATTGAAGAGCTCGACATTTATTGGGACAAGGCAAAATCAATTATTAGTAAAATGGAGGAACAGAAAAATGACTAAGACTGAACTTATCAACTCTATCGCAGATAAGGCAAGCTGCACTAAGAAGGACGCTGCTTCTGCTCTTGAGGCTACACTCACAGCTATCCAGGGCGCTCTTGAAAGCGGCGAGAAGGTTTCTATCACAGGCTTCGGTACTTTTGAAGTACGCGAGAGAGGCGAAAAGACCTGCATCAATCCTAAGACAAAGGCAAAGATGGTCTGCCCTCCCTGCAAGGCACCTGCATTCAAGGCCGGCAGAGGTCTCAAGGAAGCTGTAAACAAGTAATAGCAAAGGGGACAGTCCGCTGTCCCCTTTTTTATATAAGCTGTCAGAGAAAGGGAGATATTATGAGACTTGACAAATACCTCAAGGTAACGCGCCTTATAAAGCGCCGCACCGTTGCAAACGAAGCCTGCGACGCCGAGAAGATAGTCGTGAACGGCAAGGCTGCAAGAGCCTCCTATGACGTGAAGGTTGGCGATATAATCGAGATAAATATGGGCACACGTCCGCTGAAGGTTAAAGTGCTCAGCGTCACCGAGCATGCCACAAAGGAAAATGCTGCGGATAATTACACCGTGATAGAATAAAAATCAATTCGGAATTGTAGGGGCGGATAATATCCGCCCATTAAGGGGGACGCCCTGCAAGAGAGGGCGTCCCTTACTATTCACTAAATTTAACGGGCTGTCGAGGACGCCAGCCCCTACACATTGGTCATTTGTGTTTTTACGGTTATTGGCGGGCGGATAATATCCGCCCCTACAAGCTAACGACTCGGGCGAACAGTGTTCGCCCCTACATTACGCAATAAAAAAGGACGGATAATATCCGTCCTTTTTATTTGGTATTATGAATGTCCCAGCGGAATGTAACAAGCTTTGATGCCTTTGTCTTATCCAGCATGTTGTTGTTCTCAAGCCTTGAAAGGTCAAGATAGCGGTAATTCTGCTTCTCTTCCTTGCTTGCACCGAAGATGCCCTTCAGCTTGCCGATAGCGCCTGTTGGCTGCTTCTGCATAACAGCTCCCAGACGGTGATTAGTCCTCATAAAAGTGATAATATCAGCCGCAGTAGTGAGCTCCTTGTCTGCCACGTTGTAAATGCCTGCATAGGTGTGGTTATCTGCGTTCTTGATGAAGCACAGTATAAAGTCCACAAGGTTGTGCACGCAGCAAAGCTGGAAGCCGTACTGCCCCTGACCGAACACGAAGTTTGAACCGTCCTTGGGGTCTGTGATCTTGGATATAAGATTATCCGTAAAATTGAAGGTATAGACCGCAGGAAAACGAACTATACAGCAGAGCAGGTCTTCCTTGTTATGATGCTTCAGCTCGCTCACTATAGCCTTTTCCGCAGCATACTTCATAGCAGCATAATTGGTGGAAGGCTTCAGATCGTTATCCTCGCGGATAGGCTCACGGGACTTGGGGAACTGATATACCTGATCTGTGCTGAGAAGAACGAACTTCTTAACAGTTGAAGTCATGGCATAGCGATAGATGAACTTATCCACCGCAGCCGAATCCTTTACCTGCTTATCAGTAACTACAGGACCCATGTCGTTGTCCACTGTACACGATGCGTGTACAACTGCATAAAAATCATGCTTTTCAAAGAGCTCCGCAATAGCGTTCTTATCTGTTGGTTCACACTGTACCGATGTGTAATGAGGTTTTCCGTCGTTATACCCGTTTTCTTCTCTGTCAACAGCTATGACCTCATAGCCCTTTTTCAGAAGTCCGGAGCAAATGTGCTGACCGATAAGTCCGCATCCTCCTGTAACAAGTACTTTCTCCATGATCATAGCCTCCTTTCTGAAACTAAAAAACTATCAAAATTATGTCTTATATATATATTGATTATATCATATTTATTACATTTTCGCAATATCAAATTTCGCAGCAACTCCGAGAAAGCTATTTAAAGCAAGCCTTATTTTGCTTCGGAGTTGATATTTTCAAGATACTTATCCACTGTTGCATAAATGGCTTCGTAGGTCTCATTCCACGGAGTACCTCTTGCGGTAAGTCTGAGACTGTTGTCCAGAAGCTCTCCGCAGTCCTCTGATACGCCGTTTGATATATCTATAACAGGGTTAGCCTCAGCCAGCTCCTGCATACTGTTCTTCATGTCTATCATTTCCTGAGTCCAGCCGTAGTCTTCCATGAACTGCTTATCCGCAACCGCCTTGGTATCCTCATCGAGATGAGTGAACCTCTTGCAGTCCAGATACTTTGCAACGCCCTCGGGGTTTGAACCGCCCTTGACGAACATGTACGACTCAAAGCCTGTAGGTATATAGTACTCATCAGCCTTAGGGTCCTTGGGCATTGGTACGAAGAATACGTCCGCACCGTAGGTTGACGACCACTGAGACTTCTCCTTGTAGAACTCATAGAGGCCCACGGGATAGAAGAGCTCCTTGCCCTCGCCGATATATGCAGGCTTGCTTTCCCAGCCTAAGTCCTCGCCGCCAATGGCGATATAGCCCTTTTGACCCAGATCGTATATCCAGTTCTGAACGCGCTCCATAGACGGATCGCTGAGGTTGCTTACCAGCTTGCCGTTTTCGATGCTGACAGGAGCTACGCCGATGGTATTCATCAGTCCGAACTCAAACCACCAGCCGTCGATACCGT
The DNA here is from genome assembly GCF_000526795.1 of Ruminococcus flavefaciens AE3010. Classification (NCBI taxonomy): domain Bacteria; kingdom Bacillati; phylum Bacillota; class Clostridia; order Eubacteriales; family Oscillospiraceae; genus Ruminococcus; species Ruminococcus flavefaciens. The sequence continues at coordinate 2,840,942 of NZ_JAGT01000001.1, read as the reverse complement.
ACTTCTGATTGCTGTTGTCAACGTATTTCTCAAGCATATTCTCAAATGCGTCCCAGTCCCATTCGCCTCTTGCGAACAGCTCTGCGGGGTCCTCAAGACCTGCCTCGGCAACTGTCTTTCTGTTGTAGACAACAGCTGTCTTGTCGCCTGTAGCCTGTATGCCTGCCATATAATGCTTGCCGTTCCATACGAACTGGTCGTTTATATCCTTAACGTCCTCCCACAGCGGAGAATCGAAGTCGATATAATCGTCAACGGGAGCAAACATATCCTTGATAGCGCCCTTGGGGAAAGCGTCAAGATTTCCTCCATAGAAGAAGTCTATGCCCTCGCCCGAAGCGATATACTTACTCAGCATTTCATAGCGCTCTTCGTATTTACATCTGTAATACTTTATCTCGCCGCCATAGCGCTCCTGGAACACCGCAAGATCGGTGGGGACGTTCTTTCCCGTACCGTCGGGGTTTATATCCCAGTCAGAAAGCCACTTTATAACTCCGTTCTCAAGCTTATCGCCTGTGAGGAGCTCGGACTTGACGGCATTCTGGCGGATCTCATCTCTTACGGAGGAATCCAGCTCCTTGCTGTATTTGGAACTCTCATCTTTTTTACTGCTGCACGCAAGAAGAGACATCGAGATCGCTGTCAACAGCAATGCCGAAACAAAATATCTTGCTTTTTTCATTTTATGACTCCTTTAATATCGCCCAGCGAACTTATCCGTATCGGAAATACTCTGCACAAATGACCGATAACAATATGGAGATAAGTTTCCCAATAATACATTTTGCTTATTCTATACATAATTATAACACTTTCACCGTGTTCATGTCAATGTCAATATTCCATAGAATTTGTGGGCTTTTATAGTTAGTTTATCACATATGAACTATTTATGTACCGTGTAAAACGGTTATATAGATTAATTTTATTTACTTACAAACTCTGCCTGTGCGTCTGTACTCACAGTTATCTTTCATGGAGCATACTGCGCAGCCTTTTCTGCCCCGCTCCACAGGAGTATCCGACACACCGATTATGGCTGTCACGGATTTTGAGGGTATTAGCAGGGAACTGTCCGTAACTGTGAGCCCTATGCGCCTCTGAGCGTTAAGAGCAAGTATAAATCCCCTTTGCAGCGTTATAGGCAGATCACCGTAGCCTGCACTGAAACGCCACGTCCTGTATGGTGCAGGGTGCTGTGAGAATATCTCCTCCTCTGCACGGTCGCAGACCTGCTCGATAGCAGCGCTGCATATACAGTCTATAGCAAGGGATTCCGCCATATTCGTCACAGCCGCCTGCCGTATGAGCTTGTCGGCTTCCTGAGACAGCGTAGCCGCCAGCATAACTGCTCCGGTACAGCCCTTCAGGTGACGTTTTATGTCCTCTCCTGTCAGCGACTCGGTCATTGCTCCGAGAACTACTCCCTCATCTGTAAAGCTTACGTCTGTTTCAAGGTATACGTACTTGGGGCGCACCTTTTCACGCACAAGGCGCTCCGCACGGTCAAGGAGCTCCGCGACGGCTTCGTCAGGCTCTCCCTTTACGCCCATGTACCGCGCAGCCTCGGATTTGGATATAGGCAACAGCTCCATTACGCACCTATTATGCCCGATACAGCCTCGCATATCTTGCGTGCCACGTAGGGCTTGTTCATGGTGTAGAGGTGTATGCCGTCAACTCCGCTTGCCACAAGGTCAACTATCTGGTTTACCGCGTAGGCTATTCCTGCGTCGCGGAGAGCCTCGGGACTGTGCTCGTACTTGGTCATTATGCGCACGAACTTGGCAGGGAGACTGGCACCGCAGGTAGTTACCATGCGCTCTATCTGGTTCTTGTTGACAACAGGCATGATACCTGCTTCGATAGGTACGTTTATGCCTGCGATAGCAGCCTTTTCACGGAATGCGTAGAAGCTTTCGTTATCGAAGAAAAGCTGCGAGATAAGGTGGTCTGCACCTGCGTCCACCTTGGCTTTCAGGTTCTTGATGTCCTCTATCATGTCCGCTGCATCGGGGTGGCACTCGGGATAGCATGCGCCCGCAATATCGAAATCGCCCTTGGACTTTATGTAAGTTATCAGGTCACTGGCATAGTGGAAGTCGTCCACAGGCGGTATATCGGGATTGATGTCACCTCTGAGGGCGAGTATATTCTCTATGCCCCGCTGCTGAGCTTCACCGAGAGCTGCGTCTATCTCAGCCTTTGTGAAGTTGATACAAGGCAGGTGGAGCATTGGGATAGTGCCGCTCTCCTTTATTTTGGAGGCTATCTCCAGAGCGTACTTGCTGTTTCCGCTTCCGCCTGCGCCGAATGTAACGCTGATGAAGTCGGGAGCAAGCCCCTGAAGCTCCTCAAGGGTATCATATATGACCTCAACGGGACTTGTTTTCTTTGGGGGGAAGACCTCAAATGAGAATACGGTCTTTTTGCCGAAAAGTTCCTTTATATGCATGTTTGCCTCCGTTAATCTATTGACCAGTCGATCTCTCCCAAGCCGTGTGCGCGGAGAAACTCGTTTGCCTTTGAGAAGTGCCTGCACCCGAAAAATCCGTTGTACGCCGACAGCGGGCTTGGGTGTGCAGCCTTTAGTATCAAATGATTCCTGTTGGTGATGAACTGCTGCTTAGCCTTGGCGTCGCCGCCCCACAGCATGAATACCATTGGTTTTTCACGCTTGTTGAGGAGCTGTATAACGTCCGTGGTGAAGTTCTCCCAGCCCAGACCTCTGTGGCTTCTTGCCTGATCTGCGCGGACTGTAAGGACAGAGTTCAGCAGGAGCACGCCCTCCTGCGCCCATTTGGTCAGCTCACCGTGCTTGCCGAGGTTGTCAACTCCCACATCGTCGCGTATCTCCTTGAAAATATTCACCAGCGACGGCGGCGGAGCAACTCCCTTTCGGACGGAAAAGCTGAGCCCGTGAGCCTGTCCCTCGCCGTGGTAGGGATCCTGACCTATGATAACGCATCTTACATCGTCGTATGAAGTGAGCTTCATAGCGTTGAAGATGTCGTACATATTTGGGTATATCCTCTGTGTTCGGTATTCATTTATAAGAGTCTGTCGGAGCTTCACATAGTAGTCCTTGTCGAATTCACCTTTAAGAAGCCCGTCCCAGTCGTTGTTGAAGTTTACCATTTTTACACGTCCATTCATGTATACAAATATGGGACGACCTGAGCCGCCCCATGATGTCAGTTGAATACAGTATCCTCGTAGTACTTGAACTTTACAAGGGTATTGCGTTTGTATGTAAGGGAGCCCTGCTGATTGAAGGGCACCTTCTCATAAGCTTCTGCGGAACACTCTATCTTGAGCTTCTGTCCCTTCCTTGTCACAAAAATAAGCTCATAATACTCGTCCACGAGCCTTACCTGCCCCGTGCTCTCTATAACTCTGAGTCGGTCATCGCTTTTTCTCACCAGTGTAGCCATTTCGACTATAGGCTCTGAGGTTCGCTTCTGGGGAGCCTCCTCCACTGCTGCTCTTCTGCGCTGAGTAGGTGTAAGCTGCTTGGCAGGTACAGCTTCCTCTTCCCTACCGCCGCCCTCATAGTCCTCACGTTCTTCGAGAAAGAGCGAGAGCAGTCGTCTGAAATGGCTCTTGCCGCTGAAAAGCAATATTATAAGAATAAGTACGACAACTATCGCCGCCAGTAAAATGAGCAGATTTTTCAGTTGTTCTGTCATTGTCTTAAAGGCGCAAATGCGCCGCTCCTTTCTGTATTGCTGTATCGGGGATCACTCCCGAAAATGTACCATATTTATTATTATAATATATTTTTTCCTACTTTGCAAGATATATTTGCAAATTTCAGTAAAAAAGCTGTCTGCCTTTATCCTTTGTAGGGAACGCCGCCCTCGGCGTTCCATTATAGGGACGCCCTCTCTTGCGGAGCGCCTTCGGATTGTTTCGCTGTTCTCTGAAAGCTGGGAACAGCGACCAGAGGTGACTCCCCATAAAATGGGGAGATGTCAGCGAAGCTGACAGAGGGGACGGGCTGATCAAGCCTGCCTCTGGACTCCGCCAAAGGAACACAGTCCCTTTGGAATCCCATTCTTGGGCTCGGCAAAGCTAACGGCTAATTGCTAAAGGCTTCGGGCGGATAATATCCGCCCCTACTGTATTGCTTTTTTGCCGACAATGTGCTATAATCAAGAAAAATGCTTTGGAGATGTAATAATGCAGAAAATTCTCGGATATATGCGAAAAGCCATACAAAACTACGGGCTCATTTCCGACGGTGACCATATCCTCGTTGGAGTCTCGGGCGGCAAGGACAGCCTTGTACTGCTGGACGGTCTTGTGCTGCTGCGGCGCTTTATCGGTATCGACTACGATGTAGTTGCAGTCACTCTCGATATGGGCTTCACCAACGATAAAATGGACTTCACGCCTATCGTTGAACACTGTGAGAAGCTCGGTGTGGAGTACCACGTCATAAAAACCCAGATAGCCGAGATAGTATTCGACGTCCGCAAGGAGCCCTCCCCTTGCAGTCTTTGCGCACGTATGCGCCGCGGAGCTCTTCACGATGCGGCTAATGACTTAGGCTGCAACAAGGTTGCACTGGGACACAACTACGACGACGCCGTTGAGACCTTCGTTATGAATCTCTTTACCGAGGGACGCATCGGCTGTTTTGCTCCAAGCACATATCTCACTCACAAAAAAGTAACAGTCATTCGCCCTCTTGTACTTGCTCCCGAAAAGGAGATTCGCAGGGCAGCAAGAAAGAACGAGCTCCCCGTTGTGAAGTCCGTCTGTCCTGCGGACGGTCACACCAATCGTCAGAGGACCAAGGACTTCCTTGCTGATATGGAGCACAGTGACCACGGCTTCAAGGACAGGCTTTTCGGAGCTATGCAGCGTGCAAACGTTGACGGCTGGGGCGGTATCAACTGGACGCCGCCTGCCAAAAAAGATTAAAAAAAGGCTCTCCAAACGGAGAGCCTTTAGTTATTCCATTAAGATGGGACTAATTAATTAGTCTTCCTTCTTTCTGAGAACGAATGCAGTACCGATTGCAACAGCAAGACCTGCTACAGCGATGCCAGCGCCTGGAACACCTGTCTTAGGTGAATCAGTCTTCTTAGCAGTTGTAGTTACCTTCTTAGTTGTTGTAGTAGCCTTAGTTGTTGTAGCGCTTGACTGACGAGCAGTTGTTGTAGTTGTTGTAGTTGTAGATGTAGATGTTGAAGTAGATGTAGATGTAGATGTTGTAGTTGTAGTAGCAGTTGTAGTAGCTGTTGTACCACCCTCGATAGCGATATAGCCCTGTGTTACGTGTGTGAAAGCGTAGTCACGGAGAGCATCTGTTGTATCGCTGCCCTTGAGGTCGAAGAGGTCACCGTCTGTGTATGTGATCTGGATTGGGTACTTCTTGCCTTGCTCAGGATTCTTAACCTTGAGCTGGAAAGACCAAATAGCGGAACCTGTAGCCTTAGCTGTCTTAGGAGATGTGTTAGCGAATGTGAGGAACAGGCCGTTGCCGTCTTCCTTAACTTCGCTTGCACCGTAGTTCTGCTTCGGAACAGCAAGAACTTCTTCTTCCATGTATTCGCTCTTTACAAGCTCAAGACCCTCGTCAAACTGAACGTGGATACCTGTTGAGTCGTACTGAGTACCGTCACCCTTAACTGTGAGTGTGATCTCCTGTGCATTCTTAGCCTCATCAAGAGTGATTGTTTTCTGTGTGAGCTCAAGTGAAGCACCTGTGAAGCCTGCAGCCTTACCTGTTGAGGTATAGCCTACAGCTGTTTCAGCAGAAGCATTGATAGCAGTTGCTGAGAGTGCTACAGCTGAAACTGCAAGTGCAGCGAAAGCACGCTTAATAGTGTTCGTCTTCATTGTTATTATTTCCTTTCAGATTTTTTATATATGTTTTTCCGTCGATTTAACGGCGGCTAACATCAAAATATTAAATTGTTTATCTGCCGCCGCGTTAACGGCGGCAGATAATGTAGGTTTTAATCAAGCCTCTGTATTGGCCTTATTGTTTGTACCGTTATCAACGATCTCCCAGAGCTGAGCGTCTGTCTTGCCGTTGTTCTCCTTAACCTGTCTCATTGAGTAGAACTGGAGGATTGCAGTAGCATCGATAGCGTTGACAGTCTTGTTTCTTGTGCCCTTCTTTGTGAGGTTGTCGAATGTTACATCGTGCTGAACATCACAGAGGTAAGCAGCGAACTCATCGTAAATGCTTCTTGGTGAAGTTACGAGCTTGCTTGTTGAAAGCTTTGTGCTGTAAGGAGTTCCGTTTGTTGAAAGTGTAGCGTAGTATGAAAGAACTGTAGAAGCGTCAACTGCGTTTGCAGTGCTGTTGAGATCAGCATCGCCTCTTACGCCGATGTATGCATCAACTGTAACGTCTGCGCCTGTTGAATCAACGAGCTTCTCGCCCTTTACGTAAACCTGTACAGCATACTTGAAGTCTGCTGTATCCTTCTTGTATGTGTTAGAAGGTGTTGCTGTGCCGAATGTAATATCGCTTTCAGCAATTGTGCTCTCTTCAGTAGAGCCGTCTGTGTACTCAACTACGAGTGTGATGTCAGAGATCTGACCCTTATTGAACTGCTCCTCTGTATTGAGGTAGAATGCAGCTGTTGTTGTGTAACCGGCCTTAGCATAGGTTCTCTTGATCTGCTTTACAGGAGTTGTGCCTGTGCTTGTGCCTGTTGCTGTGCCTGTACCTGTACCTGTTGCAGTACCTGTACCTGTTGCAGTACCAGTGCCTGTTGCAGTACCAGTGCCTGTTGCTGTACCTGTACCTGTTGCAGTACCAGTGCCTGTTGCTGTACCAGTGCCTGTTGCTGTACCTGTACCTGTTGCTGTACCTGTACCTGTTGCTGTACCTGTAGGTGTAGTGCTTGTAGCAGTTGTTACAACTGTATCAGTTACAAGAACTCTCTGGAGGTCGAGCTTGAGGCTTGCCTTGCCGTCCTTAGCCTGGATCTGGCTGAAGTCAACCTTAGCATAAGCCTTCTTGTATGAACCAACGAGAACCTTGCCTTCCTTGTCAAGCTTATCCTTGAGAACTGCAACCTCATCAGCGTCATCGTCAAATGCAACTGTGAGTTCGCCAATGCCGTTTGCAAGCTTAGCAATGAGATCATCGGAAACTACTACAGTGCCGTCCTTGGAAATGCTTCTGCCGCCTGCGTTGTCAGCTAACTTGCCGAGGTCAGCAGCATTGATGTCTGCCTTGCCGTTTGTAGCAGCAGCAAGTCTTGCAAATGCAGCAGCAACCCTTGAATCAGCAGCGATATCTGTCGCTGTAGGTGGAAGCTGCTTGTTTACGCCCAATGACTTGATCTTAGCATTGAGCTTTGTGATAGCCTTTTCAGCGTTGTCCTTCTCGGATGATGTTGTGTAATCCCAACCAGCATTGAGAGCCTTTGTTAAGCCGTTGTCTGCCTTTGTAGCAGCCTTGATGAGCTTGTCGATAACCTTATCGAACTCATCCTGTACAAGGTAGTTGTACTTAGGATCGATCTGAGACTGGATCTCTTCGTCAGCTGTTGTCTTGATCTCAGTAAACTTCTGCTTGAATACAGCAGGGAGTTCACCAATATTGTATGTCTTGCCGTCGTTGCAAACATACTTAAACTCAGCAGTTACTGTCTGAGTACCGCTGATATCTGAGAAATCAACTGTAAGCTCGAACTTACCGCCGATCTGGATAGCTGAAAGCTTCTTGCTGTCGAAAGCCTTTTCAACCTGTACAGCAACGTAGCCCTGTGCTACATCAACGATCTGCTCATTAGTAAGATCAGCAATTGTCTTTTCACCTGTCTTGAGTCCCTCTACTACGTCAGCAGCAGGTCTCTTCTCCTCAGGGATTGTCTTGATAACTTCATCAATGAAGCCCGGGTTCTTCTTCTCGAACTCAGCAACATCAATGCTCTTGAGCTTTTCTACATCATATCCGTCAGGAATGAATGCAAGGTATTCCTCAGGGATCTCGATATCGTTTGAAGCAGGAGCCATGTAACGACCGGGAGCCTTCTTAGGAGCCTTGGTAGATACAGAACCATTGCCGATACCGGCCTTGATTATCTCATTGTAGTCAGGCTCATTAATTGTGCCCTTTACAACAAGCTTAGAGCCGTCGAAATCGTAAGTAACCTTCTTGCCATCTATAAGCTCAGCGCACTTCTCAGCAACATCCTTGTAGCTGCCTGCATTTGCAACTGCCTTGTCAATATAAGGAGTAAGGTCAAATGCCTCGTCTTTCTTTGTAGCGATGTTATCGAGCAGAGCAGCAACTGTTGCTTCCCATGTGGACTTCTGGTAGTTTACGCCACCATTTGTGGTGTTACCTTTGCCCTGAGCGCTGGATAATGTAAAATCTGCATCTCCGGGAACAGCAAGGATAGCCTTGAGTGTGTTGTTCTGGCTCTGTGTCTGAACACTTGCAGTGGTTGCTGGAGCGTCGTTGTCTACAGCGTTAGCGTATGTAAGACACTGTGTAAGAGCAAGCGGAACAGCTGCGGCTGCTGCGATAGCTCTTTTGAATAATGAATTCTTCATTGTTCTATACCTCTCTAACATGTTTATTCCCCTTTTGCGGAACGTGATCTTATGTCAACACGTTCATGCATTAGGCTAAATTTCGGAGTAGTTATATACGTATATATATACTCCGCCCCAAAATTCATAACTACATTTTATCACACATAGTACAATAAGTCAAGCAGAACAGCGCATTTTTTCAAAAAATTATTGCCGATTAATAAACCCGTTTTTTGTGCTTATTTCACAATCTAAGCCTATATGAAACGTAATATTTTCATTCAAATGAACTTTTAGTATTATTTCATTTGCTATTTCGGCTTAATTTCTCTTACAATTGACATTATATCATTATATCAACGGCTTTGTCAAGCGGTATATAATGTAAAAAAGCAGGTCGAAAGACCTGCTTTTTTAGCGTATTTTACTGTTTTGCTGAATTACTTCCTGTTAAGAACCTTATCCCAGATCTCTGCCGGCTTCTGGCTCGAAGTCTGTGACTCAGCATAGTATGAAAGGATGTAAGAAGCGTCAACAGCGTTAACTGTTCTGTCGCCCTTCATCTTGCTCCAGTTATTCGGATCATACTCATCCTGATCTACGTCAGCAAGGAATGCTGCGAAATGATCAAGAATATCATCAGCTGATGTTACCTTGAGGCCTGCTAAGTCGGTCTGAGCCTGAATCTTGTTCTTGCCCTCGGTAACGTCTACTGTACCACTTGCATTCTTGTATGTCTGACAAGCTGCATAGTACGAAAGAACTGCTGATGCGTCTACAGCGTTTACAATATTGCTGAGAGTGATATCACCCTTAACGCCAATGTAAACCGGGATTGTAAGTGACTCGCCGTCCTCATTTACGAGAGGCATATCACCGTACATTACGGGAACCTCATACTTGAAGTCGTCGATAGTTACAGCTGTATTCTTCTTGTGTGAATCAGGATCACCGTATACTATTGCAGGAGAAGCCATACCGAAGTTGATCCAGCTTCTGTCGATAGCAGAGTCAGGTCTAACCTTGGTTGTACCGTCCTCGAATACATCAGTGATGCTGATCTTTGTTACCTGATCAGGGCTGAAGCCTCTCTTGCCGCCCAGAGCGCGGATATCGTCGTCGTGGCTGAAGTAGAATCCAGCCTTTGTCTCGATAGTTGCGATAGCGTAGAGCCAGCCTGCCTCAGTTGTTGTTGTATAAGTACCACCGCCAATTACAGGATACTTAGTTGTTGTTGAAAATGTACCCGGTCTTACAGCACCTGTAGCAGTTGTTGTTGCTGTACCTGTGCCTGTACCAGTACCTGTGCCTGTAGCAGTTGCAGTTGCTGTACCTGTTGCAGTACCTGTAGCTGTTCCTGTTGCAGTTGCAGTACCTGTAGCTGTACCTGTAGCAGTTGCTGTACCTGTTGCAGTACCTGTAGCTGTAGCAGTTGCTGTTGCTGTACCTGTTGCAGTACCTGTAGCTGTAGCTGTACCTGTTGCAGTACCTGTAGCTGTAGCAGTTGCTGTAGCTGTACCTGTTGCAGTACCTGTAGCTGTTCCTGTTGCAGTAGCAGTTGCTGTACCTGTTGCTGTACCTGTACCTGTTACGATACCTGTACCTGTTCCTGTAGGTGTAGAAATTGGGTTAGGATCAACAATGATCTTACCGTTTACACCGATTACATTCTTAGTAATATCAGCTGCCTTGCCGTTTGTAACTGAGAGACCGCTGATAACAAGATCGATGTCTGTTCCTGGAACAGCATTCTCGCCAACCTTGTAGCTGAACTCAACAACTACTGTGCCGTCAGCTGCAACGTGATCGCTCTTGTCTGCGAAGAAGAATCTGAAGTCATTGTCCTTACCCGGGATAACATCTGAACCGTAACCGGACTTTTCGCCAACGCCTGCAAGAACAGCACCTGTATCGCCTGCGATAGAAGGCTTAACAGTGAACTGAGCTCCTGCAACGCCGAGATTTACTGCGTTAGGATCTCTTACGTACATATTTACCTTGACTGTTGAGCCGGGTGTAGCATGTACTGTATCGATCTCCCAAAGGATTGCTCCCGTAGGAACAGTTGTTGTTGTACCTGTAGTTGTAGCTGTTACAGTATTTGTAGCTGTAGCAGTACCTGTACCTGTTGCTGTACCTGTTTCAGTACCTGTAGCTGTAGCTGTTGCTGTTACAGTACCTGTAGCTGTTGCTGTTGCTGTTGCTGTATTTGTAGCAGTAGCAGTAGCTGTCGCTGTATTTGTAGCTGTAGCAGTTGCAGTACCTGTACCTGTTGCAGTACCTGTAGCTGTTGTTGTGCCTGATGGAGCACCTGTAACTACAGTTACAGTTGAAGTAGTTGTACCTGTTGCTGATGCTGTATTAGTATTTGAAGCTGTAGCTGTAGCAGTACCTGTACCTGTAGTTGTTGTTGATGTAATAGGATCTGTACCCGGAATAGGATCCTTGCCCTCAATGATGATAGCACCGCCAAGACCGATGATCTTGTCAGTGATGTCCTTGCACTTTTCGTCTGAAACGTTAAGTGTTCCGTTTGCAAAATCCACATTGTATGTACCCTCTGGGCAGTTTGCAGGAACAATAAATGTAAGAACTGCAACATTTGCGTCGTTAGCTGCTACAGCATTCTTAGCGTTCTCTGTTGTGAACAGGAAAGCGTTAAGATTCTTGTCAGCTTCCGGCTGGAGTACGAGTGTTCCGTTATATGCATCTGTACCCTTTGCAGAATCAAAGGAGATACCGCTTGCATTTGAAATACGGAACTGAGCGCCTGCAACGCCTACCTTGGCATTATTCTTATCGTTTACATAAACTCTGAGTTCAACCTTAGTATCTTCTGCAGGTGACTTCATATGCTTAGTATCGATCTGCCATACGAGAGCGTCGTCAGGGATATTTGTTGTTATTGTAGTTGTGGTTGTTGTAGGTCCAACTGTTGTAGTAGTAGTCGGAGGCGGGTTGCCTACACGAATGCTACCGTTTTCAAATGTGACCTTATCTGTGATGTCAACACACTTCTCGTTAGTTACGAACTGCTTGGACCACTTTACAGGATAAAGTCCGTCAGGTGTGCCAGCTGGAACGTCAACCTTGATCGTGAAGAGAACATCGCCGTCCTTAGCAGTCTTGCCGTCTACACTTTCAAAAATGCAGTTAGCCTTATACTCAGGATCGCTTGCAAGTGTCTTACCGTAAGGTGTACCACTTACAGTGTTAAGCATTGTAGGATCTGTGCATACGATAGAGAACTGAGCACCTGCAACTGCAAGGTCAGAATCTCCCTTTACCTTGGCAACGAGCTCAACTGAGCTTCCTGCCTCAGCCTTGACCTCACTTGGGATCACCCATGTAGCTTCGCCCTTAACTTCGGGATTTACATCGCCGACAGTAATTGAACCGCCTACAAGGATTATATCCTGAGTAATGTCCTTAGCCTTGTTGTCTGATACGAAAGTATCAGCCCAGTCTACAGTGTAAACGCCGTCTGCACAATTATCGGGAACCTTGAAGTCTACTGTGAAGATAGTAGAACCGTCAGCAGCACTCTTGCCCTTGTTTCCGAGATCGAACAGGAATCTGTTTACGCCCTCTGTAGCCTTGATAGCAGCGCCGTAAGCGTCGCCCTCTTTGATAGTATTATTGTAAGTGATAGGAGATTTAGCGTCAAAGCCAAACTGTGCACCACCTACAGGGACCTCGATGCTGTTCTTGTTTTCAACCTTAGCTGTCATAGTAACAACATCGCCGGCCTTAGCCTTCTCATTGCTGAGAGTCCACTTTACCTTATCGTCAGTGGTATTTTTCTTTCCTACCTTGATAGAACCGTCAACAAACTTTACCTTTGAGGTAATGTCTGCGCTCTTGCCATTACTTACAAAAGCGTCTGACCATGAGACCTTGTATTCGCCCTCAGGACAGGTTGATGGGATAGTGTAGGAAATGTTAAATATTGTTGCCTTATCAGCAGCAATGACACCCTTACCTGATGACTCACCAAGCAGGTATGTCTGAACCTTTTCGTCAAATGAGATAGGTGAAGCATAAGCTCCGCCTGCAACCATTGACTTGAATTCAATTGGAGACTCTGTCTTTACCTTGAACTGTGCACCTGCAACTGTAAGTGCTGCATCGTTAGGAGCATCGACATAAGCCTTTAATGTAACAGTCTCACCGGGTGCAGCCTCAACATTGTCGAGTACCCAAGAGATGTTTTGTTCAGTGATGTCTTTCTTTACCTTGATAGTGCCTGCGCCGATCTTTACACCTGAGGTGATATCAGCGCTCTTGGCATTACTTACGAAGAGGTCAGAGGCCTCTACCTTGTAATCGCCCTCAGCACAGTCAGCTGGTACAGAGAATGTCAGATTAAGAACCACTGAATCGTTGGCAGCAACAACGCCCTTACCGCTGCTTCTTTCAAGAAGGATCATGTTTCCGTCAAAAGAAGCATTAGCACCATAAGCCTCACCTGCTGTTACAGACTTGAGGGTGATTGGTGATGCGGCGTTGATCTTGAACTGGGCACCTGTTACTTCGAGAGTAGACTTGCTTACTACTACAGGTAATGTAACGTTCATACCTGGAGCAGTAATTCCGGTACCGATGTTCCACTCAACTGATTCACCGGCATTTTTATTAGCAGAAACATCCAATACTCCGCCCATATTAAGTTTAGGCTGCGAAGCAGTATTACCGCCCGCAGCACTAACTGGCGAAGCAAATGCACCTGCCATGAGCGAGAGGCTCATGGCAACGGATGTAACTGCTGAAAGCAGTTTCTTCATCAGTGCATTTCCTTTCCGAGCAAATTGCTCTTATTTTATTGGTGTTTCTTTATCAGGACTTCTTAGGAGTTACAGCCTTAGCCATATCGTAGTCCTTAGAAATGATGTAATTGATGATGTGGTCTACGTCAGCACCTGTGATCTGAACCTTAGCAGGATCGCAAGCTGCGCCTGTGATATCCTGAGGATCAACAACGTCAGAGTTTACTAAGCCCTGATCGCCGAAGCCGAGGTCAGTACCAGCGATTGTGTTTCTGATTGCAACAACGTCAGCAACGTTAACCTTGCCGTCTACGTTAGCATCGCCCCACATTGTAACCTTGATTGTCTTACCAGGTGTTACAGGAGCTGTTGTAGTTGTTGTAGGCTGAGGTGTAGCTGTTGTTGTAACAACAGTTGTAGTTGTTGTAGGCTGAGGAGCAGCTGTTGTAGTTGTTGTTACAGGCTTGTCACCGATCACGATTGTGAGAGGTGTGAAGTCTGTTGTGTAGTTGAAGTTTGTGTTATCCTTGAAGATCTTGCACTGGCTGTCGAAGCCGAATGTGTAAGTACCGTCAGCGATTGTTGCAGGAATCTCGATTGTGATACCGAATGCTGACTTACCGTCTACAGGAACCATAGGTGTGTCGCCCTTAAGTGTAGCGTAGTTAGCACGGTTGTCATCGATATTCTTGGAAACCTTAGCGCCCGGGAATGCCTCAGCTGTGCCGAGAACGTCTACGAGCTTGATGCCGCCTTCGCCCTTGAACTGTACGTCGAGAGCAGAAACGTCCTTGCCGCCTGCTGTGATGTTTACATCAACATCGATCTTATCGCCAGCCTTAGCTGTGATAGTATCCTTCTGAGTCTCATAGTCAACGAATGCGAACTTGATGTCTGCATTGCTTACAGGAGGCTTAGTTGTTGTTGTAACTGTGCTTCCACCGTCCTTGGTAGTTGTTGTACCAGGCTGAGGTGTATCGCCTATCTGGATTGTGATAGGAGTAAAGTCTGTTGTGTAGTTGAAGTTTGTGTTATCCTTGAAGATCTTGCACTGGCTGTCGAAGCCGAATGTGTAAGTACCCTCAGCGATATTTGCAGGAACTTCAACTGTGATGCCGAATGCTGACTTGCCGTCTACAGGAACCATAGGTGTGTCGCCCTTAAGTGTAGCGTAGTTAGCACGGCTGTCGTCGATATTCTTGGAAACCTTAGCGCCCGGGAATGCCTCAGCTGTGCCGAGAACGTCTACGAGCTTGATTCCGCCTGTACCCTTGAACTGAACGTCGAGAGCAGATACATCCTTGCCGCCTGCTGTGATGTTTACATCGATATCGATCTTATCACCGGGCTTAGCCTTGATTGTATCCTTCTGAGTCTCATAATCTACGAATGCGAACTTGATGTCTGCATTGCTTGTAGGATTAGACTTAGTTGTTGTTGTAACTGAGCTTCCGCCGTCCTTAGTTGTAGTTGTTGTAGGAGTTGGAGCCTTAGTTGTTGTAGGATCGGTTGTACCGCCGTCCTCTGTAACCTTGATTGTGAGCTCGCTGAGCTTGAGGTTACCGTCCTTCTTGGTGTATCTTGTACCCTGGCTCTCAACCATCGGGCAAGGATTGTCGTTAACACCTGTAGCGTCTGTGTTGTAGTCACAGAACATAACCTTGTATGAACCTACTGCGATGTCAGCAGGGATGATTGTATCAAATACATAGAAAGGATATGAATCAGACTTTTCGCCAGCCCAAGCGTAATCCTCACCGTTGTTCATCCATGAGCAGCCGATGAAGTAGTTGTCTGTCTTAGCAGCTGTCTGTGAAGCCTCACAAGCCATCTGATAAGCGCCGCCTGCCATATAGCCCTCTCTCTTTGACTTGCATTTACCAGCAAAAGAGATGTACTTGTCTGTTGTGAACTCTACATCACCGAGCTTGTATGACTTAGCTTCAGATGTGTAAGAATCCTTATCAGGATCATAAAGCTTGAACTTGATATCCTTAGAGTCAGTTGTGATACTTGCAAGGAGAGAACCTGTTGAGTTATTAGTTGCTTCTGAGTAATATACAGCAGAAGGAATTGTGTAGCCTGCAGCAGGGATGTCGCTCTTCTTGATTGTTATTTCTGACTTTGCAGAATCAGCAGATGGATTCGCGATATCATATGTTTTAATAGAAAATCCCTTGGAAGAATCAGCAGCACCTACAGTTGCAGGAACTACTGCACTTACCATTGTTGCAGCCATACACAGTGATGTGACTGCAGAAATTAACTTTTTCATTTGTAATAATTCCTTTCTTTAGGTTTTTAAGCCTATTAATAAAACATAAATTGGGTTTGTATTCCTTTGTAAGGGGGACAAATCAGATAATCTCGGATCAGAGCTCGGAAATGCTCTTGAGCAGCCACTTCTGGATCTTGAGGGCATCGTTTGAAGTAATACCCTTAACGTCCGAATCAACGTCGCCGTTTGCCTGTCCCTGAGCAGTAATGTGCTTTGAATCTGAACCGTCAAGGCCATACTTGTTGGGGTTAGCAAGGCTCTGCATGATAAGAACAACGTCAGACATATCTACTCCGCCGTCGCAGTTAGCGTCGCCGCGGACGATCTTGTTTGTAGGTGGCTGTGTAGTTGTTGTTACAATCGTACCAACTGTAACACTACCGTTATTCAGTGTTGTTGCATACTTAACGGGCTTACCGTCTTTCTCATAGCCACAGCTTATTTCCTTATTTGTCACGCCTGACTTTGAATAAGTCTCGCGATTGATAGGAACGATCTTAAGATCAGAAACTGTGCCGTCAGCAACGCCGCTTGCTACTTTACCTGTAATGGTGCAGAAAACGCCATCGCTCTTGAGCCAGTATGAAGCATCATCAGTAGATGTTGACCAAGCTGCGCTCACCCAGCCCTCTGAGCTGTTTACAGAACCCTCAAAAAGAGGTGCCAGAGATGCTGAAGCATCCTTAGAGTCAGCACCGTTTTTAACGAGTGCACCTGCCTCTACCTTGTCGATTGTGAGCACCTTGCTGTCATAAGTAACAGCGAAGTCAAGGCACTGAATGCCGGTTGATGGAATATCAGCTAACGATACGTCCACCGAGAATGTCTCACCTGCCTTTGCATTTACTTTGCCAACGGATATCTGCACTGTTTCGCCGGCAGCTACTGCAGGTGCAAGTGAGCAGACTGAAAGTGAAAGCATCGCAGCTAAAGCTCCGACGACTACCTTTTTTGTCTTCATTATTTTTTCCTCCTTCTTCAATAATGTTATATAACAAAGGAACAGGTCGCCCCTTTTATTATATCATGTCTTATGCAGCGGATACACCGTTCCGCCCTCCCTGCAAAACCGTATCACTAAAATACATAATGAAAGCTGTGCAAAGCGGTGGCTGTGAAGCCGCTGTCAGTCATACAGACGAGGCTAAGCTGTCCGAGCTGCGGTCGTTATGGAACAGTTCCGAACGACGTATGTACAC
Source organism: Ruminococcus flavefaciens AE3010 (assembly GCF_000526795.1). Taxonomy (NCBI): domain Bacteria; kingdom Bacillati; phylum Bacillota; class Clostridia; order Eubacteriales; family Oscillospiraceae; genus Ruminococcus; species Ruminococcus flavefaciens. The sequence goes on along the minus strand of NZ_JAGT01000001.1, from coordinate 2,824,182 downwards.
GCCTCTCAGAAGCTCCCCTCTGCCGTCAGCCTGTGACTAAAAGCTTGTGCTCTGCCAGCAGTGGTTTTGTCTCAAGACGCATCACACTGCCGTGATGGGATACTAAATCCCAAATCTATATTTATTCATGATTTCATTATATATCAGGTCTAAAAAAAAGTAAATAGGTTCATATCGTTTTTGGTATTTTACATAAACAGCAAAAGTGATTTTTGCACGGTTTGCACAATGATAAAAATCTTGAAAAAGCCTTGCTAAAGCGGTTATTTGAACCAAAAATGAATTTATCAAATTATTTGTCGAGCTTGCGGAATTCCTGCGGGATCTGCTCATCTATTATGCGGTTGATGACGTCCCAGCCGAAGTCCGTATAGGTGCCCTGAGGCACGGCATACGGGAGTCCGTGGCGGTCTGCCAGCTCCGGTGAATACTTGCTGTACGGGTATATCTTCATGTTGGAGAAATCGTTCTCGTAATGGATTATGGTAGGTATGCAGCCCACGTTTTCCAGTCTGAGCTCGTTGGTATTCCCGTCAATGACTATATCGAAATCGGGCATCTCGCCGACCACGTTGAAGTTATCGGTCTGAGCGCATATGAAGTTGCCCATTGAGTAGTAAACAAAGCCCTTTGTGCCGTCGTCACGCTCTATCCACTCCATAGTCTCTGCGGTGTGAGTGTGACAGCCCAGTATCACATCGGCGCCCCAGTCCACCATTTTGTTTGCAAGCTCTATTCTGTCCTCTGTGACCACAGTGGTATCATCTTCGCCCCAGTGCGCGGACACGATGACCACATCTGCCAGTTCGTCGGCTTCCTTTATCTGGCGCTCGATAACGTCCTCCTCGTCGTTCTTGACAACTCTCAGAGGAACATCGTTCAGCAGATCGTCAAAGCCGTTTATATGGTGACAATACGCAAGGAATGCGATCTTTACGCCGTTGACCTCACGTACACGTATATTGTTTGCATCTTCCTCATTGAGGTAGGCTCCGAGAACAGTCAGATCGTTCTCTTCCGCCTTCTGGTTCCAGAATCTTATGGACTCCTCAAGACCGTCCGTACCCATATCAAGCAGGTGATTGTTAGCCATGGTGACTACGTCGAAGCCGAGGCCAATGACCGTATCGGCTACCTGCGGCGGAGAATTGAATATGAGCTGACCGCCGTCAGCACCGCGTATGGGATTGCTCTGAGAAATGATCGTTTCCTGATTTATGATAGCGAGGTCGGCGTCCTGAACAAGGTACTTGACCTCAGTATACATGGGGTCGAAATCATAGCCGCTGCCCCCTGCATACTCCTCAGCGTTTTTGTAGACTGAGTAATGTATAAGATTATCGCCTGCTGCCACAACGTGAACAACCTTATCGGGCTGATCCTCCGTGACCGCTTCGGTGACTTCCGTCGCTTCGGCAGCAGAAGAACCGCTGCTCGCAGGCACTGTGCCGCTTGTCTTTGTCTTTCCGACAACGCCGCAGCCTACTCCGCAGCCGATGATAGCTGCAAGGAAAGCCGCTGCACCGACAGCACGTCCTTTTCTGAGTTTCATAAAGGTCTCCTTTTTGTTAAGAGGCATAAAATCAATAAAAATTACACCTCTGTCCGTTTTTATTATATCACATTATTTTCCGTTTGGCAATTACAAATTGTATCAAACTTAAATGAATTTACAACGCGTTTTAAGTCTTGCAAGCTTAAATATCCGCAGCAAACAACGTATTTACGGCAAATTCTGCCTGTAAACTTTATCGTTGCCCCGTATTTGTTCATTCATACGAAGTTTTTGCATGTTTTTTGTGCATCATGACAACAAACTACTGTTTTGTCCACTTTGTATACGATTTGCACCGTTTCGGAATCCTCGGCGTATAACCGCACTTAAAAGCCTATTGACGGCTTCGCTGGAGCTCGATGAACTCCTCCGCCAGAGCTTCCGCTTCCGCATATGACGAAAGCTGATAGCAGCGCCCGCGGAATTTTGCCGAGCCGTAGCAGCCGTTCATATACCATGCCGCGTGCTTCCGTGCCTCGTGCATGGCAAGCTCCTCACACTTTTCGCTGAGCTCAAGTATCAGGCGTATATGCTCCAGCATGACCTGCATTTTCGTTTCAAGAGCAGGCGGCTCATAAGCCTCACCGCGGAGCTTCGCTTCTATCTCGCGGAATATAAATGGATTTCCGTAGCTGCCCCTGCCTATCATCACAAGGTCGCAGCCTGTCTCCTCATACATCTTCACGCATGAATCGGCGTCGGTGATATCGCCGTTTCCGATAACAGGAACGCTGACAGCCTCCTTAACAGCCCTGATAACGCTGCTGTCGGACTCGCCGCTGTAGAACATGTCCCTTGTGCGCCCGTGGACTGCAATAGCCGAAGCTCCTGCCGCTTCCAGAGCCTTTGCCATTTCGGGAGCGTTTATGCTCTCACTGTTCCAGCCGCTGCGTATCTTCACCGTGACAGGTGTCTCCCCTGCCGCCTTGACTGCGGCTTCCGTGATATCCGCCGCAAGCCTGATGTCCTTCATCAGAGCAGAGCCTGCTCCCGTACCCACTACCTTTGGCACAGGACAGCCCATATTTATGTCGATGATATCGGGGCTGTACTCCAGAACTATCTTCACAGCCTCCGCCATAAAGTCGGGCTCGCTGCCGAAAAGCTGGACAGCCATGGGACGCTCATCGTCCGTGACCGTACAAAGCTCCGCAGTCTTGCGGTCGCTGTAGCAGATGCCCTTTGCGGAAACCATTTCGCTGACAACATAAGCCGCACCGTACTTCTTGCACATGAGCCTGTACGCTCTGTCCGCAACTCCTGCCATGGGAGCCAGTGCAGCCGTCCTCGGCATAGCCACGCTTCCTATTTTAATTGTTTCAGTCATTGTGCTGCTCCGCAGTATTGTTTCCCTTATTTTTGAAAACGAACACCTTGCTGAGGATATAGTTTGCAATGAAAATGACTACCTGACTGAGGAAAGTGATGACGGTCTTGCTCATACCCAGCCAGTCGCAGAATATGAGGAATATAGCCTCCTCCATACCGAGGGTAGCAAGTCTCGCGCCGTAGAATGACGCAAAGACCTTCCAAAACTCCCTGGCATTGCTGGTCTTGTTCTTGAAAACGTACTTCTTATTGGTGAAGAACGCAAATGTTACGGCGCATATCCACGAGAAGACAACACCTGCGGTGCTCTCCCACTTGGGCTCTCCCGGGACCAGCTTGAAAAGCAGCAGCTTTGTGACGATAGACACGACGGTGGTAAGTCCGCCGAAAACGAGGTACAGCCACTTTTCTTCATATTTATAGTATATTTTCTGCAGCGGCTTCGGCAGTATCGAAACGCACCACTTTATGAATTTCTCCATTTTCAATATCCTTTCAAATAACAATGCTCTATAATAATAGCAGTTTATAAAGGAAAATGCAAGCCATTTCATGCGATTTTGTAGGAATTATTGAAATTTTCAACTGATCCGCCTCCTTACACATATATAATCGTATCAGGAGCGGTAAATGTAACAAGGTCGTGCTGACTTTATAATGAGTTCAAGGAATGCTATTACAGCAAGTATAATTGTTTATCCATATTACACTAAGTCGGCAGAATTAATTTGTGCATTACTGCTATTGTATATAACCGTAAATTGTGATATAATACAAATAGATTAATCATTTTACGCCTTGGCGCTTAAAAAAAGGCTTTTCGGCGTACTATTGAAAAATCATTCAAGCTCTGTTTTCATTTCACAGCTAACCGCTATGGAATGTAAAAAACTCCCCATAAGGGGAGCTTTTTTTATGCTAACACCTTTGTCATTCTGCACAACGCATGCTGCGTTTGCGGCAGCTTCACTTGTGCGTTATCACAATATTTAAAGTAACACTTTAAAAACTTATTGACACACTTTAATCTCTGTGCTATAATACAGTCATCAGCTGATAGAAACTTTAAAAACTTAAAGTAATACTTTAAAAAAGGAGATAATGTTATGAACAAAACTATATCAGAAAAACTAAAAAAACGCACCTTTATCGACACCATACTGAGCTGTCTCCTATGCTTTAGCGCACTCGGAGCTGCTGTATACCAGTTCATAGGCTATTCGGAGCATACGGCAATAAAAGAATATCTGATAAACAGCCTGTACTCCCTTGTATTATTCGCCGAGCTGGGACTTCTCGCCCTGATACTCCTTGAAATACGCAAAACAGGCAAGCCGTTCTCAAAAAAGATAATAACAAAGCTCCGCATTATGGCAGTTGTTCTGATCGCAGGCGCTCTTATCCCGTCTTATGCAACAGTACCGATCTCCGAACAGGAATACAGCGTAGTGATCGTTTTTGATATGCAGAATATGCTTTTTATCGCATTGGGAGTCATTATCGGCATATTATCCGAGGTTTTCGTCTACGGTCTGAGTCTTCAGGAAGACAACGACATGATAGCGTAAGGCGGTGCGGTATGGCAATAATAATCAGACTTGACAAGATGATGGCTGACCGCAAGATGTCGCTGAACGAGCTTGCCGAGAGGATAGGCATGACCAACGTGAACCTTTCAAACCTGAAGACCAGCAAGATGAAGGGCATACGCTTTGAGACCATGAACGCCATTTGCGAAGCTCTTGATTGTCAGCCGGGCGACCTTTTTGAATATGTGAAAGAATAAGGAAGAAATATAGAAAGCTCCCCACACGGGGAGCTTTTCTGCTATGCAAAATATTCCGAAAATGCCAGCCAGAAATACACGATCAAAAGCGCTATCCAGAACAGCAGCATGAACAGCGTCCGCCACGGAAAGCCGTGCTGCTTTATGTCCTTCGCGCCGAACTTCCACACTACGGAGCCTGCGCATGCTAACATCATAGCGTACCGTATCCCGTCCTCGTATATATCGCTGTTTCTCTCCGAAAAGCCGAATATCATGGGTATCAGGAAAACAAATACGACAATCCAGAAAATGCCTGCTGCGATAGGGACTAATTTCCATTTTCTGACCGCTGTTTCGGGGACTGTTATCTCCTCCGCAGGCACACAGCGCCGCGGAGCTTTTTCGTCGTACACCACGTCTATCCTGTATCCCTCATACATCTCGTTTTTCTTAGGAACAGTCCGACGGAGCTTATACGCCTTGTCCTCGACGTAATACTCCGCAGTGTACTGGTAAAAGTACTGCTTCCGCTTCTTGTCGTCCCTGCGTGAATACTCGCTTATCTTTGTGATGACCGCTTCTGTCCTGCCCTTGAAGTTCAGACAGTGAAGCTTCATGCGGTACCATATGAGCGACACTGCAAATAATACGCCCATGACCCCAGTAACTATCAGCCCTGTCATCATTTTCCCCATACCCCCTATATAGCAGAAAGGACTGCCGCAGCTGTGACAGTCCTTTCCTGTATATGCGGACTTGCCGCAAGATTTTCTATTACTTGTTGAGATTTGCTTCGATCATGTCGAGCTCATCGTAAAGTGCCTGTGGGATATTGCCGCCCTTAGCCTTGATGTCCTCGTCATAGTATCTTCTCATCTCAGCGATCTCCTTCTTCCACTCTTCCTTGTCAACAGTGAGGAGCATCTTGAGTGCGTCAGGAGTTACCTCGTCCTCGATACCCTTGAGGTTGATATCCTCAGCCTTAGGAAGGTATCCGATAGGAGTCTCAACAGCGTCAACTTCGCCGTCAACTCTCTTGATGATCCAGTCGAGAACTCTCATGTTGTCGCCGAAGCCGGGCCAGAGGAAGTTGCCCTGATCGTCAGTTCTGAACCAGTTTACGTTGAAGATCTTAGGAGCCTTGCTGCCGAGTCTTGCGCCCATTTCGAGCCAGTGTGCCCAGTAGTCGCCTACGTTGTAGCCGATGAATGGCTTCATAGCCATAGGATCGTGACGGAGAACGCCTACAGCACCTGTAGCAGCAGCAGTTGTCTCGGAAGAAACAGCTGAACCGATGTATGTACCGTGTGTCCAGTCGAATGACTGATATACGAGAGGAGCAGTTGTAGCTCTTCTGCCGCCGAAGATGATAGCAGATACAGGAACGCCCTCAGGATTGTTGAACTCAGGAGAGATGCATGGGCAGTTCTTAGCAGGAGCTGTGAATCTTGAGTTTGGATGAGCAAGCTTCTTGCCCTCAGCTACCCAAGCCTCACCGTCGCACTTGATACCAGTCCACTCTGTAGCGTCCTTAGGCGGATTCTCGTTGAGCTTCTCCCACCATACAGTGTTGTCGCTGTTGTCGAGAGCAACGTTTGTGAAGATAGCGCCGTTCTTTGTGCAAGCGAGAGCGTTGTAGTTTGACTTAGCGTTTGTTCCGGGAGCAACGCCGAAGAAGCCGTTCTCAGGGTTGATAGCATAGAGTCTGCCGTCCTTGCCGGGCTTCATCCAAGCGATATCGTCGCCGACTGTGAATATCTCATAGCCGTCCTTCTTGTATCCCTCTGGCGGGATAAGCATAGCTAAGTTGGTCTTACCGCAAGCTGACGGGAATGCAGCTGTGATGTACTTAACTTCACCGTTGGGCTTCTTAACGCCGAGGATAAGCATATGCTCAGCCATCCAAGCCTCGTTCTTGCCCTGGAATGAAGCGATACGGAGTGCGAAGCACTTCTTGCCGAGGAGAACGTTTCCGCCGTAAGCAGAGTTGATAGACCAGATAGTATTTTCCTCAGGGAACTGAACGATGTATCTCTTCTCGGGATCAACGTCAGCCTTTGAGTGGAGACCTCTTACGAAATCATCGGAAGTATCACCGAGGTTCTCGAAAGCCTGTTTACCCATACGTGTCATGATGTTCATGTTAAGAACAACGTAGATAGAGTCAGTGACCTCAACGCCTACCTTAGCAAGAGGAGAGCCGATAGGTCCCATTGAATAAGGGATAACGTACATTGTTCTGCCCTTCATAACGCCGTTGTACATAGGTGTAAGGAGAGCCTTCATCTCATCGGGAGCCATCCAGTTGTTTGTAGGACCTGCACCCTTCTTTTCCTTAGAGCAGATAAAGGTTCTGTCCTCAACACGGGCAACGTCGTTAGCACGGGTTCTGTGATAGAGACAATTCGGATACTTTTCCTGATTCAGCTTGTACATTTTGTCCCAGCTGTCATCGGGGAGTGAAGTTACCTCTTCGATAAGAGCGTCGATCTGCTCCTGAGAGCCGTCGATCCAAACTACCTTATCAGGCTGGCAGAGAGCTACCATTTCGTCTACCCACTTTAATACGTTAGGGTTTTTTGTCAGTGACATTGTATAATACCTCCTAAAAAATTATCATGTAATGTGCGGAAATAAGCACCGCAGCACGGAGCGTCCGACAAAAGCCAAACGTTCCTCTGATACTATTATATCTGTTTTTTGTCAATGTGTCAATAGCGGCAGAGGGTATTTTTTAGGAATAGCAATATTACCTGTAAGCAATGCAAAAATTGCGGTAAGGACAGTAAACATTGCCAAAGGCGGCGATAAACCGTTTCAGTGATATATAAAAAAAGGAAAGTTGTTATATTTTTATCAAAGCCTAAAACAAAAAATTCTCCCCATTTTTAGCTTTTTTCTTGCATTTTCTCCCCGTTTATGATATAATAGTCAAAGATTGCGCTTATTTAAAGTTGAGAGTTGAGAATTGAGAGTTGAAAGTTGTGGTATCGCCTTCGGCGATATTATTTAAATAACGTGAGCGAAGCGAACACCTAAACTCTCAACTCTCAACTTCCCAAAGAAGAGGGGGGATACTAATGCAAAAGAAAACCGCCACCAACTGCGAGACCTGCACCAACTATGTTTATGACGAGGACTACGACTGCTACGTCTGTATGATAAATCTCGACGAGGACGAGATGTACCGATTCTTGCAGGGCACCAACTACTCCTGTCCCTACTATCGCCTCGACGACGAGTACGGCGTGGTGCGCCACCAGAATTAACCCACGGAGCAGTATACACAGCAGCTCCCCGCGGAGCCGTCAGTGCGGAGCTCCGCCACCTCTGCTTCGCCTCTGCGGCAAAGCTCTCCCAGTACGGTTATGATGTCACACTTTGGAGCTATCCCCTGCTTCACTGCCTGTTCGGTTATGCCTATGAGAAGCTCCGCGTCATTATTGCGCAGAAGCTCTCCGCCGTTGTCACTGTACACCACTGTACATGAGGGCGACAGCTTCCAGCTGTCAAGCATATGGTCAAGAATCGCAAGGGAGTCCTTGCCGTCAATGATAATGAGCTCGGTATAGCCTGTAAATATTGGCTTGCCGCCAATGAGCTCCGCAGAGCTTTTGGCAGAATCCGCATCATCGCCCGAGCACGCAATGGTATCATCTTCGTCAAAGAATGAAAAAGTGAGCTGACCGCTTTCGGAAACTGCGGCAGCACGAAGATAGCTTCTCTCGTGGATACGTCCCGAGGAGCAGCCTGCGGCAGAGATAAGCGCCAGAACGGCAGCAGAAGAATAAAAGAATCTGTTCAAGATATATCACCTTTTTTATTTTATTCAATTAACTGATTGTTCATAAAAATGCTTTAAAATATCAACACTGTTCCCCTCAAAATGTGATACTATTATTATGAGAAACTGTAGGAGGTGAGTCAATGCAGCTTACTGACACCTCAGAGAAAAATATTATAAATGTTGTAGAACAATTCGATTATTCGACACAGGACGACAGCTACAATCAAAGCTTCATCAAATGGCGTAAGAACAAGGACAATCCATATGCCTTCAACTTTAAGATGGATCGCAGAGAAAGTGTCTTTGTAGAGGGAAAGGGCTTCGAGAGCAAGTCTCTCCCCACTGCCGAGCGCAACTGCGTTATCAAGATAATGAACGTTGCGGGCATAGCTATGCTGATATGGATAGTTATCGACAATATCATCGGCAAGGCAGTAATATCCCTTTTTGACTTTCTCGGCTTTGATATACATTCATCTTTTTTCAGCACGGGCGTTTACGGCGGCGATGTTGAGATCGTCACCTCACTCATACTTATCGGTCTGATGAAAGTACTGATACCCGCATGGTACGTACACAAGAAGCTGAAGATGCCTTCAAAGGCAGAGTACCTGACAAAGCTCAGGCATTCGCCGGATATGATAGACTCGCTTTGTATGGCGATGGCAGCAAGCGCAGTGACCAGCCTGCCGAACATTTACACCAACAAAACGCGCCTGCTCTACAATTATTTCCGCGACATAGACGCCGACACCTCAGTATGGAGCCAGGAACAGTTCATCATCTATGCCATATTCGATATAGTTGTCCTGTCGGTATTGTCCGAGCTCTTTTTCAGAGGGGCTATTTTCGGTGCGCTCCGCCAGTTCGGCGATGTGTTCGCATTGGTGATAACCTCTGTTATGTCCGCACTTCTTGTGCAGGACGTCCGCGAGTTCCCCGCAGCACTTCTGATGTCTGCCATAGCGGCAGCGGGAATGCTCAGGAGCGGCTCAATACTCACAGCCATATACGTGCAGATAATCTTCAAGCTGTACCGATTGGCACTGATACTTCTGGAATCGACCTCCACCGACACCATATACCTGCACAGAAATATTTTCATACTTGCGGTATTTATCATCGGAGCACTGGGCTTTGGCACCGTTTACCTGCTCAGCAAGAAAAAGAACCGCCACAGGATAGCCTCATACAAGTCAGAGATATCCATGTGGGAGAGACTGGTCATCGCATTCAGAAGCTATCCTGTGCCTGCTGTCGTAGGCGTATGCGTTATGGCAGCCCTCATAAAGCTCATATTATAAAGGAGCATATCAATGGATAAATATATGTCCCGCGCACTTGAGCTGGCAAGAGAAGCCTTTGAAGAGGGAGAAGTCCCAGTAGGTGCAGTGGTCGTAAAAAAGACCACGGGAGAAATCGTCGGCGAGGGACGGAATATGCGTGAGGGAGCAAAAAATGCTCTTGCTCATGCAGAGATAATGGCAATCGACCAAGCCTGCCGCACTCTTGGAGGCTGGCGGCTCCCGGAATGTGCCATATACATCACTCTTGAGCCCTGCCCCATGTGCTGCGGAGCTATAATAAACTCCCGTATCGACAACGTTATATTCGGAGCATACGATATTAAAAGCGGCTCTGCCGTTTCCGTGCAGAAGATGTTCGAGTTTCCCTACAACTACCGTCCCGAGGTCACGGGCGGCGTCATGGAGGAGGAGTGCTCGGCTATACTGTCGGAATTCTTCCGACAGCTCCGCGAAAGGAAAAGCCGCAACTAAGGTCCGCGCCTATCCGCTGCCAATGGCAGCGGATTTTTTTGCGCCAACAGGCGCAATAAGGAGCGCGGCTATTGCCGCGCAGGCGCGGACCGCCGTCAATTCACGCTGACTGATAACAAAAGACGCTCCGATCATCAGGGCAATGACCGTAAGACTCCGCCAGCGCTGAAAGCGCGGAAAAAGCTCTCCCAGCAGGTAAGCTCCCGTCATGACCTGCAAGCTCACGGAGAAAACAGCCAGCACCGAAAACACCACAAGAAACAGCGAGTCTATGCGCTGAGCCTCAAAAGGCTGGGAGAGCTGCGCCGCCGTGATAACGGGAAAGTCTGTCAGCGTCATGATACCACCCACAACGGGAAGTACCGTCAGCATGACCGCCGTCACAGCCATTGCCTTTGCCGCAAAGTATACCGTAACTGCACAGCTTTTGTCGCCCCTTACGCTGTCAAGCCACACTGCCATACTGCCAAGGCTGCCGCTGAGTCCGAAGCCCCTGAGCAGCTCCCTCAGAAAGCTCCTCTCCTGAGGGAGCGAAACGTTTCTCCACTCCGCATTGAATACCGCGCTTACAAGGTCAACGGACAGAAACAGCAGCGCCAATACCGCAGCAATAACAGCTGCCCGAGTCACTGACTTTATCCCCGTAGACGAAGCATACAGACACACAAGTGCTATAAGTCCTGCCGTCATAAGGCTGCCCCATACGCCGCGGCTTTCCTCATAGGGTATATAAATGGCGTCCCGTGTGCGCCAGAGACTTACAAAAAGAGCTCCGCCGCAGAAGACTGCATAGGCAAGAAAAAATACCTGCACCCACTTTTTCAGTGCTCCGCCCTGCACTGCAAAACACACCGCCCCAAGGAACTGCACTGCCGTCCCCGCCAGCATTCCCCACAGCGTAACTATGGAAACTCCGCCCCTGAGACAGCAAAGGCTGAAAAGGTCGGTGATGAGCAGCAGCGCTGCAAACTGATATTTCGATATGCTATTCATGGTATTCCTCCACAGTAAAACCGCGGCTCTGAAGCTTCTTTATGCCGCTTCGGACAGCCGTATCTCCCATGCCGCTCCTCCTGAACGGCGACAGGGGCGCCATATACGGGAAGCCGTAATTCTCCGCAGCACATATATTCACAAGCACCGCACAGGCAAGGAGACTTATGCCGAAAAGTCCCAGCGCTCCGCCTGCTATGAGAAAGGCGAACCTCAGCACCGTAACCTGCGGATTCAGCTCGGGAACTACCAGTCCGCCCAGTACAGAAAGTGCAGTCATTGTCAGCAGCGGAGTGCTGACAAGTCCGGAATTCACTGCCGCATCGCCTATGATAAGTCCGCTGATTATGCTGACAGCTCCGCCCACAGGCTTAGGCAGCCGCACTCCTGCTTCACGTATAACCTCGTACATTATCAGTACGAAGAAAGCCTCCGTGACTATAGACAGGGGCGCTTTTTTCTCAGCGTCCACAAGGAGCATGAACAGTGTGCTGTTGAGAAGCTCAGGGTGGTACATGACTATGGCAACATAAAATGAGGGCAGCAGCACCGCCGCAAGAAAAGCTCCGTATTTCAGCCAGCGTATAAAGGTCGCATAGTAGGGCTTGTAAGCGTAATCGTCCAGAGTCTGAAAACTCTCGCAGAATAACCGTGGTATAACTATGGCATAGGGAACGCCGTCCACAAGTATCGCCACACGCCCCTCGATAAGCTTTGAGCACAGCACGTCGGGACGCTCTGTTGTTCCCGTGGAGTCAAAGAGCTGAAAGCTGCTGTTCTCCACAAAGGGGCGCAGATAGCCCGTAGTGAGTATGGCTTCAAGCTCCACCTTGTCAAGGGAGCGGCGTATCTTCTCCATAAGCCCTTTCGGCACGCGGTCCTTCATGTAGCAAAGGCATATATCCGTGGAGCTCTTACTCCCCTTTTGGGTCAGCTCCATGACCAACTCTGGAGACTTTATCCGCCTGCGTATCTGGGACATATTGGTGCGGACAGTTTCCGTGAAGCCCTCATGTGCGCCCATGATATTGCCCTCGCCAAGGGGCTCCTGGATACCCCGTGAGCTATACCCCTGCACTCCGAATGCAAGTCCTGTGGTCATGCCCTCTGCAATAAACACCGCAAAGCCCGAGTTCATCAGGCTGAAAAGCGTATCGTAGTCTCTCACCTCGGGGCGGTCTGTTGACAGCAGCAGCTCCTCATTTATATAATGAAACAGCCCGTGGGAGTCCTTTTGCTGAGGTATATCGGTAATTGGCTCGAAAATTAGCTCCGTTATGACAGATGTGGACACCATGCCCTCGCAGCACAGCAGCGCACAGTGTATACCGCCCGTGACGAAGCGGTTTATGAGTACGTCCGAGGAGCCCCCCGAAATGCGGCGTATCTCATCAATACTGCTGTCAAGAACGGGCAGCAGTTCTCCTTTTCCCATACATCTCACCTCAGCGGTATTATCTGCTGAAACTGCGAAATTATACCTGTAGGGGCGGATAGTATCCGCCCGATAAAAACAAACCGCCCACACTGTGACTCTCCACAATGCAGGCGATAACTCTTATTTACGTTTATATTTGGAATATATCTTCCGATAGACAAGGAACAGCAATGGAATACCCGCTATTGTTCCGACAGCGACAACTATCCCTGCCGCCTCTAAGTTCAGAATTCCCAGAACAGCTCCCAGCCAGAAAACAGCCGAAAAGCTGAGCCACATGATGCCGTTTGCCCTGTTATAAGCAGGAATATCCGCTATTTTCTCTTCCTTTACCTCTTTTCCCGACCAGAACCACATGGGCTTTTTGCGTTTCCATGCGTATATACCAAAACAGGTAAAAAATACGCCTATGGGTATCGTAAGCATAAGCCAGACTGTCAGTTCCATTATAAGCCCCCCTATTTTTTAGGGCTGCCAAAGGCAGCCCCTACAGCGCGGACGGATAATATCCGCCCCTACTACTTTCTACTCACTACTCACCGATTACTTCTTTATCTTCATGGAAATATCAAAGCACTTTACTGAATGTGTAAGCGCACCGAGAGAGATTATATCCACGCCTGTCTCTGCAACTGCACGGATATTATCGGCAGTAACATTGCCCGAAGCTTCAAGGAGAGCCTTTCCGCCTGCTATCTCCACAGCCTGCTTCATCTCATCGCAGCTCATATTGTCAAGCATGATTATCTCAACACCTGTAGCAAGAGCCTCGCGGAGCTCGTCAAGTGTACGCACCTCCACCTCTATCTTGACGGTGTGACCTATCTTCTCGCGGAGCGCATTCACAGCCGCAGTAATGCCGCCGTAAGCGTCGATGTGGTTGTCCTTGAGCATTGCCGCGTCGGAGAGGTTGAAGCGGTGGTTCTTTCCGCCGCCAACAGTTACCGCGTACTTTTGCAGGGCACGAAGTCCGGGGAGAGTCTTTCTTGTGTCGGTTACAGCAGCCTTAGTGTCCTTGACAAGCTCCACGCACTTGTTTGTGGCAGTAGCTATACCCGACATATGCTGTAAGAGGTTGAGGGCTGTTCTCTCGCCTTTGAGAAGAGTGAGGGTGCTTCCCTCCAGCTCTGCGATTATATCGCCTTTCTGCACCTTTGTGCCGTCCTGAAGAAGTATCTTGAAGTCCACGTCGCCGCCGGCAAGGTCGAACACTCGCTTTGCGACCTCGATACCGCAGACAACTCCCGTGTCCTTTGCGACGTAATAAGCGGAGCTTCTGTGCTCGGGCGGGATAAGGTTATCCGCAGCAGCGTCGATGTAGTTTATGTCCTCCATGAGGGCAGTGGTTATGATATTGTCAACATAGCATTGTAAAAGCTTCATATGCAAAATCCTTCCATTTTAATTGTAGGGGCGGATATTATCCGCCCGTATATGATTTTCGCAATAAACACCATGAACCCATATGTAGAAGAGGGCAGGCTCCCCTACAATCGGTCATTTATAATTCATAGATTATTGGCGGGCGAATAATATCCGCCCCTACAAGCTAACGGCTAATGGCTAATGGCTAACGGCTCAAATTATGATTTGTACTTCGAGTCTATGCACAGGAACTCCTCTAAGGTAAGTCCCGAATCGCAGACCTCTTTTGCAAGCTGCTTGCCGAGATAGCGGACGTGCCACGACTCGTACATATAGCCCGTTATATTCTCCTTGCCCTTGGGGTAGCGAAGTATGAACCCATACTTATAGCAATTCTCCGCTATCCACTTAGCCTCGGGAGTATTATTGAAGCTGCTGCTTGCATTGTTTATATCCATTGCAAGTCCCGTCTGGTGCTCGGAGTGACCTGCTCTTGCGGAGTAGGTGTCCGCCGCCGCCTTTCCGTCACGGGCAACGTAGCCGTTGTACAGCTGTCCCTGATAGGAATATGAGCGGAAGCCCGAAACAATCGTGAGATTGTAGCCCGCCTTTTTCGCAGCCGCCTGCATTTCATTGAAAGCAGCCTGTGCGTCGGGAAGTATCTTGCCCGGATTGTAGTCCGAGGGCAGAGCGTAGGTCTTATTGGCAATAAGTATGCCGTTTACGTAGGTAATGCCGTTTTTCACTTCAATTTCCTGCTTCGTAAAGGTCTCCGCGGAGCCGTCTGCCCATGTCACGGTAAAGTGCATGGAGTCGGTATGCTTTATTTTGCCCTCGGTGTTGTTGTCGGTGCTGCCGAAGTGAAAAACTATATCCTCGCCGTTGGGAGCGTACTCGAAGCGGCTTATATTCTTGCTCTTGTCGGTGAGCTTTCCGCTGAGCCCGCTTATCTCATAGGTGCTGCCCTTATCGGTCACCCACCGTCCTGTGAGAAGCTCCGAGGAATTTATGGCGTTATCGCAGAAATACCTGAATGTCTCGGCAGTTCCGTTTTCCCATTTCAGCACAAAGGAGTTCTCATCGCTCCATGTTATGAACGCTGTAACAGTGCCGCCGTTCTTTATATTCAGCACCACCATGTCCTCGTCACACTCTATGGTGAACTCATTGGTCTTTCCCGAGCTCGGGTCGATAAGAGTGCCTGTGCCGTCTCCGAAGCTGAAATAGCGCTTGGAGCCTGCAATATCGCCTATCCATGTACCCTGCGGCAGCTTGTTCCTGCTCCTGAGGAAAATGTCCTGCATTTCCGCAAGGTCAAAGGTGTCGATATTTCCGTCGCTGTTTATATCAGCGGCTATGGACTGGTTCTCGTTGAGACCGTAGCGTCCCAGAAGATAATTCTTTAGCAGGACGATATCTGCAACAGATACCCTGTCATCGCGGCTTATGTCGCCCTTTATAAGTGTAGTGGCTCCCAGAGCGGCAAAGGGCTGAGCATAGCCTGCTATGACTGCGCCTGCCATTGCCGAAGCCGTAAAACGTCTGATTTTTCTCACAGATATCCCCCCTAAAATAAGATCAAAGATGAAAGCTTACTGCATTACCTCTCCGAGTATGATGTAAGCAACTGTAACGATAGACTTTGCAAGAACGAAGTCCGCGTCCACGAAGTAGCCGCCGTTTATAAGGTCGTCGCGTATCTCCTTGACACGCTTGAAGCCCTCGGCAGCAGCCTTTTTATCGGGTATTACAAAGTAGCAGTTCTGGAGTATCTTTCTTGTCTCCGTGCGGACGCCCTTGGGTATACGGGGAGCGCCCTTGTGCTCGTCAAATTCAGCCTCCTCAAAGTCCTTGGGTGCGTCGGCTATCTTTGAAGCTATATCGTTTGCCGCATGGCGTGAGAAAACAAGAGCTTCAAGGAGAGAATTGCTGGCGAGACGGTTGCTGCCGTGAACTCCCGTATGGGAGCATTCGCCGCAGGCATAGAGGTTTGGCAGGCTGGTCTCGGAGTTGTTGTCAACGTCGATACCGCCCATAAGGTAGTGCTGGCACGGGAATATGGGCACAGGCTCCTTTGTGAGATCGTAGCCCTGCTCCAGCAGGTTCTTGTATATCATAGGGAAGCGGTTCTTTAAGAATTCGCTGTCCTTATAGCTTATGTCGAGATAGAAGTCCGTAGAATTCTGCTTGCGTGATTCGAGGACGATAGCGTGGGAAACTACATCTCTGGGAGCAAGCTCCAGACGCTCGTCGTAGTTGTGCATGAAGCGCTCCTTCTTGCAGTTGAGGAGATAGGCTCCCTCGCCGCGGACAGCCTCTGATATAAGAAAACACTCGCGGGTAGCACGGTTGTTGAACGCTGTAGGGTGGAACTGCACATAGCTGAGGTTCTTTATCTTAGCGCCCATTTCGTAAGCGAAGGTGATACCGTCGCCTGTTGCGATAGCGGAGTTTGTAGTGAACTGGTATACACGTCCGATACCGCCTGTAGCCAGTATCATGAAGTGGCAGTTGCAGGTCTCGTAGCTGTCATCGGGCAGCTTGAGAAATGCGGAATAGCCCGTTTTTGTGCGCTTGACGCCGCACATTATCGTGTTTTCCATTATGGTCACGTTGCTGAGCTTCTGAACGTTTTCAAGGAGAGTTGAAGTTATCTCCTTGCCTGTAGCGTCAGCGTGGTGGAAGATACGGTGGTGGCTGTGACCGCCTTCAAGGGTGCGGTGGTATGTACCGTCGGGGTTCTTGTCGAACTCCACGCCCAGCTTGATGATATGCTCGATATCCTGAGCTGCCTCGCTTACAAGAGTATGAACGGCTTCAACGTTATTCTTGAAGCTTCCTGCGATAAGGGTATCGTTCTGGTGGTACTGGATATTGTCCGACGGGGAGTTGTACACACCTGCGATACCGCCCTGAGCCAGTGAGGAATTGCACAGCGGCAGGTCGCGCTTGCAGAGGATAAGGATATTCAGCTCCTTGGGGAGATTGATAGCTGCGTAGAGACCTGCTGCTCCGCAGCCTGCTATAATAACATCATAATTTTTAGACATGATACGGACCGTCCTTTACATAAAATATGTATACATAATTATTATACCACACTTGTACTGAATTGTAAATCCATTTTTTGCTAATATATTGAGCAGGGCGCACACTGTGCGCCCGAGCCGTTAGCCCTTAGCCATTAGCCTGTAGGGTCGGATATTATCCGCCCGTTGATTTCGGCGGTGATTTTAGCGGGCGAGTGTCACCTGCCCGAATAAAAATCCAAATAAAAATTACGGGCGCACGGAATGCGCCCCTACATTGGTTCAACATGTTCGTAATGCGACCTGCGGACGCGCAATGCGCGTCCCTACAGTGTGTCATTTTTAATTTTATCGTATAGTGTGGGACGTCGAGGACGCCGTCCCCTACATTGCGATATTAGAGTTTATGCGTAATCTGCGGGCTGCCAAAGGCAGCCCCTACAATTCCGAATCCCAAATTAAAAAGGGCGGATAATATCCGCCCCTACAAGCTATTTCTTCTTCCATTTCAGCAGCACAAACGCCGTTATTCCTGTGAGGAATGCGGTCAGCGAAAGGGCCACCCATGTATAGTTGAACGGTATATCATTGGTATTGATACCGTAGAACGCAAACATGATATTGGGTATCTGAAGTATGATAGTGACGATAGTCAGTCGCCACATAACGATATTCTGGTTATTTGAGATTATGGACGAGAAGCCGTCCATCATACTGGACAGGATTCCCGAATAGATACTTGCCATCTCGATAGCCTGCTTCATCTCGATGAGAACGTCTTCCAGAAGATCCTGATCCTCGTCGTAGAGCTTTATTACTCTGCCGCGGAATATCTTCTCGATAGTCGCCTCATTAGCCTTGAGTGAAGTAGAGAAATATACGAGAGACTTCTCCAATGCAAGGAGCTGCATGAGAAGCTCGTTCTTCATGGCGTCGTGGAGCTCCTGCTCGGCAGCCGATGATATCTTATCGATCTGTTTCAGGTAGGTAAGGAACAGAGCAGATATCCTCAGCAGCAGCTGAAGCACGAATCTTGTCTTGAAATCGGGGCGGAGATTGCGTATGCCGCCTCTCTTTGCCTCGCTTATTATCTGTGTTTCACGGATAGAGATAGTGAAAACGTACTCCTCCGTAACAATTATACCCATAGGCAGGGTATAGAAGTTCTTGGTCTTGTCCTCGTCAACAGCAGATACAGGAGTATCTATGATAACGAGAGTCTGGTTGTCCTCGCGCTCGATACGGGATGACTCCTCCTCGTCGAGTGCGGACTTAACGAAGCCGCTGTCCAGACCGTAGTCCTCGATAAGCTCCTTCACCTCTACTGGAGTCGGATCAATAACCGATATCCAGCAGCCAGCAGACGGAGCTTCGCACTGGGACAGCGAACCGTTGATGTAACTGTAAAAGTTTATCATATCATTTCGGGAGCAGCCTGCACACGGCGCAGACCATCCCTGCTCCTTTCGCCGAAATTCACTTCGGCAAAGGGCGAGAGCATTATCGTCTGCCGAAGCGTGGAATATTATTCAAATTCCCATAAGGGTCAGAACTCATAATGCACCTCCAAAAATTCATGATACAGTAATATTATATCAAATATCCTTCATGATTACAAGTACTTTTCAAAAAAATAATTATTGCTCCCTCAGTGTGGGGACAATATAAGAAAAAGGCTGTCGGACCTTTGTCCGACAGCCTTTGATAAACGATATTATCTCAGAAATATCAGTCGTCGTTTCTCTTTCTTGAACGAGCTGCGAAAGCGCCGCCTGCTGCAAGTGCGAGTATCGCAAGTGCTGCACTGATGCCCTTAACGCCCGTCTTAGGAGAATTTGCTGTAGCTATCTTACCCTTTGTGGTGGTAGATGCCTTTGTTGTTGTAGTAGCAGTAGTTGTTGCAGTTGTAGTTGTGGTCTCCTCTGTTGTTGTAGTTGTCTCGGGAACAGTAGTAGTTGTTGTAGTATCTGTTGTAGTTGTAGCAGTCGTTGTTGTTGTGGTAGTAGTAGTTGTTGTAGTTGTTGTATCTGTAGTTGTAGTCGTTGTAGTGGTTCTGGAAACGTCCATACCGTCTACACGGCTCTTTGTTGTAGTAGTAACAACTGCCTCGTCTATCATAATGATAGTCTGCTCAGAGGTTGCCTTTCCGTCAACTGAAACCACCTTGCCGTCAATGATCTCGAATACGATATCTGTTGCTACAACATAGCCTGTAGGAGCAGCTACCTCATGGAGAGTGTAGTTACCGTCTGTAAGCCTGATCTCTGTAGCGGAAGTACCTGAGATCCATGATGCAGCGGTGCCTGTCTTTCTTACAAATTCAGCACCCTCGCCAAGCTCGATGTCGCCGTCCTTGAATTCCACAGCTTCGCCGCTCTTATCCTTACCTGAGATAGAGAGCTCTGCGCCGGGGACCTCAGCACCGTAAACGTCCTGCTTGTCGATCTTTACAGCTGCTGTAACAGTTGTAGTAACTGTTGTAGCTGCAGCAGTTGTAGTTGTTGTAGTAGTTGTGGTCGTAGTAGTTGTTGATGTAGTTGTAGTTGTGGTGGTCGTAGTAGTTGTGGTAGTTGTTGTTGATGTTGTGGTCGTGGTTGTCGTAGTAGTTGTTGTTGTGGTAGTTGTAGTCGTCGTTGTAGTTGTTGTAGTAGTAACGATGATCTCGTCTACCATTTCAACTGTATCCTCGGACTTGCCGCCCTTTACTACCTTGCCGTCCTTGACCTCGAATGTGATAGCTGTAGCCTTCTCATATCCATTCGGAGCTGCAAGCTCTTCAAGTGTATATGTTCCGTCTGCAACTGAAACTATTGTCTTTTCGTCGCCTGAGAGCCATACGAGAGCATTGCCAACGCTGTTGACTGCTTCGCCGCCCTTGCCGACTGTAAGCTGACCGTCCTTGAAGGTGATCGGCTTGTCGCTTGCGTCCTTACCTGTGAGGGTAAGCTTTGCACCCTTAACTTCCTTGCTGTTCAGATCGTCTACCTTGTTGATATTGACCTTAGCAAGTGTAGTTGTTGTAGTAGAGGTTGTTGTAGGTGTTGTAGTAGTTGTGGTTGAAGTCGTAGTGCTTGTTGTGGTCGTAGTAGTCGTGGTAGTTGTAGTAGTCGTGGTAGTTGTAGTAGTTGTTGTTGTTGTGGTGGTGGTTGTAGTCGTTGTTGTAGTTGTAGTGGTAACGATTATCTTGTCTACCATTTCAACTGTATCCGCAGACTTGCCGCCCTTTACTACCTTACCGTCCTTGACCTCAAATGTTATCCTTGTAGCCTTTTCATATCCGTTAGGAGCTGCAAGCTCATCGAGTACATAAGTACCGTCCTGAACTGTAACTACAGTCTTTTCGTCACCTGAGAGCCATACGAGAGCACCGCCAACGCTGTTGATAGCCTCGCCGCCCTTGCCGACATTGAGCTGACCGTCCACGAATGTGATAGGAGTATCGGAAGCATCTCTTCCTACGAGAGTGAGCTTAGCGCCCTTGACCTCCTTGCCGTTCAGGTCGTCAACCTTATTGATATTGACCTTAGCAAGTGTAGTCGTTGTTGTAGAAGTTGTTGTTGGAGTTGTGGTTGTGGTTGTGGTAGTAGTTGTTGTTGTGGTAGTGGTAGTTGTTGTAGTTGTAGTCGTCGTTGTAGTAGTGCTTGTTGTGGTTGTAGTTGTTGTTGTGGTAGTGGTAGTTGTTGTAGAAGTTGTAGTTGTGCTTGTTGTTGTAGTTGTGCTTGTAGTTGTAGTTGTAGTTGTAGTTGTTGTAGCCTGAGCATCGCATACCTCGATAGCATTGCCTGCCTTGTCTACTAAGTAGTAGCCGTCAGCAGATGTCTTGTCGTGCTCAGCCTTGATATCCTTGCCTGATGCATCAACTATCTTACTGTTCTTGATAGTGAACTCCAGCTCGGAAGTGATTACGTCATAAACCTTGCCGCCGCTTGTGAACTTGTCACCTGTTTCCTTCAGCTTGTACTTACCGTCCTTGAGTGCCTGAACGATCTTTGCAGTATCGCCTGATACCCACTGGATACCGATAATGTTCTTGTCGCTGTCGTAAACCTTTGTGAAGTCCTTATCGCCGCTGTTGGCTTCGATAATTGAAGTCCAGTCAACGTCGGAGTTTGTGAGCTCCAGTGCAGCTCCGCTTATCTCATCTTCACCTGAGATGTCCTTCTTGCTGATGCTTACGTAGTTAGCGTCCTCGATAACGAGTGTCTTTCCGTCCTCAGCAACTGAAGTCCTGCCGTTTGTTACAGCGTCGACCTTTGTAACAACGCCGTTCTCCATAATGAAAGTGAACTTTGAAACTACTGAATAGCCGTCAGGAGCAGCTGTCTCTTCGAGACTGTACTTGCCGTCCTTTAAGCCTGTGAACTTTGTGCTGTTGCCTGTGAATGTTGTGGACTTGTCGTCCTTTGTCAGTGTCTTGTCGCCGACCTTTACTCCCTCGAGAGTCTTGCCCTCGTCCTCTGCTGTAAGTACAAATGTTGCCTTACCTGCGGAAGCGGGAATTTCCTTAGCGCCAAGTGCCTTCTTGTCGATCGTGATAACGGACTGCTTGTCCTCAACTACAAGGTTGCCCTTTTCGTCAACGTAAGCGTTGCCGTCTGTTACTGCCTCAACGTTCTTTACTACACCGTTCTCGATGTCGAATGTGAACTTTGTAACTGTTGTATAGCCGTCGGGAGCAACTGTCTCTTCGAGACTGTACTTGCCGTCCTTTAAGCCTGTGAACTTTGTGCTGTTGCCTGTGAATGTTGTGGACTTGTCGTCCTTTGTCAGTGTCTTGTCGCCGACCTTTACGCCCTCGAGAGTCTTGCCCTCGTCCTCTGCTGTAAGTACGAATGTTGCCTTACCTGCGGAAGCGGGAATTTCCTCAGCGCCAAGTGCCTTCTTGTCAATTGTGATAACGGACTGCTTGTCCTCAACTACAAGGTTGCCCTTTTCGTCAACGTAAGCGTTGCCGTCTGTTACTGTCTCAACGTTCTTTACTACACCGTTCTCGATGTCGAATGTGAACTTTGTAACTGTTGTATAGCCGTCAGGAGCAACTGTCTCTTCGAGACTGTACTTGCCGTCCTTTAAGCCTGTGAACTTTGTGCTGTTGCCTGTGAATGTTGTGGACTTGTCGTCCTTTGTCAGTGTCTTGTCGCCGACCTTTACTCCCTCAAGGTTCTTGCCCTCGTCCTCTGCTGTAAGTACGAATGTTGCCTTACCTGCGGAAGCGGGAATTTCCTCAGCGCCAAGTGCCTTCTTGTCAATTGTGATAACGGACTGCTTATCCTCAACTACAAGGTTGCCCTTTTCGTCAACGTAAGCATTTCCGTCTGTTACTGTCTCAACGTTCTTTACTACACCGTTCTCGATGTCGAATGTGAACTTTGTAACTGTTGTATAGCCGTCGGGAGCTACTGTCTCTTCAAGACTGTACTTGCCGTCCTTTAAGCCTGTGAACTTTGTGCTGTTGCCTGTGAATGTAGTTGACTTGTCCTCGCTTGTGAGTGTCTTATCGCCTACTTTTACTCCCTCGAGAGTCTTGCCCTCGTCCTCTGCTGTAAGTACAAATGTTGCCTTACCTGCGGAAGCGGGAATTTCCTCAGCGCCGAGAGCCTTCTTGTCGATCGTGATCTTTGAGATGTCATCTGCAACAGTGATTTTCTTTCCGTCCTCGGACTTTGTTACCACATCGCCTGTTGTTGATGTCTTGACATCTGTAACTACGCCGTTCTTTACAGTGAAATCAAATGTTGATACAACTGTATAGCCGTCCGGAGCAACTGTCTCCTTGAGAGAATAGCTGCCGTCCTTGAGGTGTTCAAGAGTTGAGATGTTGCCGACGATCTTTGCAGACTTATCTGTGCTTGTAAGAGCGTCGCCGCCGTTGATCTTCACACCCTCAAGTGTGCTGTCCTTGGCTGTGAGCTCGTACTCCACCTTGCCTGCCGACTCGGGAACGTCATTGCCGCCGAGATCGGTCTTGTTGATAGTGATTATGGGAGCGTCCTTGACTGTTACAGTCTTGCCGTCCTTTGATACTTCAACAACACCGTCTGTAACAGCACTTGACTCTGTTACGACACCGTTCTTGACTGTGAATGTGAACTCTGATACTGTTGAGTAGCCTGCGGGAGCTGTGTCCTCCTTCAGTGAGTACTTGCCGTCCTTAAGGTACTCGATCTTTGTTGTGTTGCCTGTGAATGTTGTTGACTTTGTATCGCCGAGAGCCTCGCCGCCGTTTACCTTAACACCTGCGAGAGAACCGTCAGCGTCCTTGGCTGTGAGTGTGAACTCTGCTGCGCCGTCTGTTATCTCCTTGCCGCCAAGATCAGTCTTGCTGATATTGAGTATAGGAGCGTCCTCGACTACGAGCTTGCCGTTCTCGTCAACATAAGCCTTGCCTGTTGTGACAGCAGATACGTCAGTTACCTTGCCGTCCTTTACTGTGAATGTGAAATCGCTTACTACTGAGAAGCCTGTAGGAGCAGCATCCTCTCTGAGGGTATATGTACCGTCCTTGAGACCCATGAATGTAGCAACGTTGCCGTCGAACTCGGAAGACTTAACGTCTGCGCCCAGCTCTGTGCCGTCGTTGATGCTTACACCGCTCAGGTCTGTGCCCTCTCCTGCAATAAGAGTGAACTTAGCCTTGCCTGCTTCCTCGGGGATAGGTGTTCCGCCGAGAGCCTGCTTGTCAAGTATGATAGTGTTCTTCTTTACGTTAAGGAGGCTTTCCTTATTGGAAGCATTGCCCTTGATAACGCCGTCCTCGATAGTAAATGTCTTTGAAGCTGCCTTTTCGTAGCCGTGAGGAGCCTTTACCTCTTCGAGAACATATTCGCCGTCCATGAGGCCCTTGAAGGTCTTGGAAGCGCTTGTCTTTGTGTTCCACTCAGCAGACTTGCCCTCTGCAATAGTGTCGGCGTCCTTGATAACTGTAACAGCCTTGTCGGAAGCCTTCTTGAATGTGAGCTTCAGGTCTGCGCCGTCGGTTGTGCCCGAAGGAGTTGTGTTGCCGTCTGAGTCGAAGTACTTGTCAATGGTTATCTCGGAAATATTATCCGTGATGATCAGTGAGCCGTCCTCAGCTGTCTTTATTGCGCCTGTTGTCTCGGACTTGACGCTTGACTTGTCAACTGCGCCGTCCTTGACAGTGAATGTGAATTCTGAATCTACCTTTGTGTAGCCGTTGGGTGAAGCAGTCTCTTTGAGTACATAATCGCCGTCGCTGAGACCTGCTATATCAGCCACACCGCCTGTGAACTTGTATTCGCTGAGCTGTTCAGCCTTGAAAGCAGTTACCTTAGGAGCAATTGCCTCGTCAGCGTCAGCTACTATATTGAATACTCTGCCGTCTTCAAGCTCCAGCCTGTAAGTACCGCCCAGTATGCCTGCGATCTCAAGCTTTGTGCCTGAAGCCTTGCCTGTTGTCTTGTATACGTTCTGCTCATCGGAAACAGCATTTCCGTCAACAGTAACGTTTCTGAATGTAGGACCGCTGAGTGTGTAGCCCATGCCGTCCGTAACATCGTTTACTGTGATGTTCTTCTTGTTTGCTTCAAGGACAGGACTCATTGAAGTCATAGCCTTGATCTCGTCAGCGGAATAATCGGTGATGACCTGTACCAGCTTGTCGCCGCTGCTCTTTGTGAGAGTGAACTCAGCGCCCTGAACGATCTCGCCGCCAACGTCAGCCTTACTTATTTTAATAGAAGAATCATTCTTCTTGTTTGTAACTACGACCTTGTCCTTTTCCTTGTCGGATACAAGCTTGCCGTCTTTTTTCGATACGGTGAACTTTACGACCTCGGTCGAAGTAACATAGCCTGTAGGAGCGCTTACCTCCTCAACGGTGTAATCGCCCTCTGGAAGACCTGTAAATACTATCTCCGAGCCTGTTGAGTTCCACTCGAAAGCGGAATTCCTCTTCAGATTGTTGATGTAGAACTCCAGCTTTTCGCCCTCGTCATGGCTGCGGCCGTCAGCAGTATAGTACTTTGCGTCACGAGCCTTGACGTTTGTCATGTCCACATCTTCGCCTGATTTAGTCTTACCTGTGAGTCTGAGACGAGCACCGACGAGAGCATCGCCGTTTTCGTCAACCTTATTGATAGAAAGCTCAAAGAGCTCGTTGACAACATCGATCTCAGTGCTTCCGTCGCCCAGTTTTCTTATCATATCCTTATTATCGGGATTTGATGGAGTGATACCTGTGCCGTCCAGTCTGAACTCTATGTCGTCGATTGGATTGAAGCCTGCGGGAGCTACCTCTGAGAGAACATAGACTCCGTAAGGGAGACCTGTGAACTCGATATCGGTAGTTCCTGTGAGCCATGTGATGGAATCCTCGGAATATACGGGAGTACCCTCGCCGTCGTTGTCGAGGTTTGAAGTAACGCCCGCATTGAGCTTAGCGCCCTCAACGTTCTTGGCAGTAAGTGTGAACCTTGCACCCTCCTGCTTCTTCTTGGCGCTCTCTGTAGTGATAGTGCTGTCGGTCTCGGAAGTGATCTTGATAGTGTCGTTGTACTTTACGAACTTTACCTTTGTGAGGACTTCCTCAAGCTTGTTTGTAACACCGATAGATCTG
The DNA here is from genome assembly GCF_000526795.1 of Ruminococcus flavefaciens AE3010. NCBI lineage: Bacteria > Bacillati > Bacillota > Clostridia > Eubacteriales > Oscillospiraceae > Ruminococcus > Ruminococcus flavefaciens. The sequence goes on along the minus strand of NZ_JAGT01000001.1, from coordinate 2,798,565 downwards.
TTTCCGCCGCCGACGCCGTTTCCTGTGTATGAAACGTCATAGCCTGTGGGAACATTTTCCTCTACTGCATAGTAGAAGTAAGTATTGCCCTTGCCGTCGTCCTTGGGGAGCTCTGTCCACTTCGCTGTCCAGTCGCCTGTGCTGTTGAGCACCTTGGTATCCAGCTTTACAGCGGAAGCGTCAGCGCTTACATTTGCAAGACCTGCCTTGTCAGCACGGTAAAGTGTTACCTCTACCTCGTCGCCGGTGTGCTTGCTTTCGCCGTCACTCCAGCTCTTCTTTGCTGAAACGTCGATAGTCTCTTTTTCGGCAACGGGATTCATGAAGGGAGACATATGTGTCTCGTTGTGGAGGCGGATATTCTGTGCGATGATAGTACCGCTCATATTGTTGGGCACTACATCACAGTCGGGAGCAAGAACGCAGCCCCATGGCTCTGCCATACCGCCGCTTCCTATCTCGCCTTCGCTCCATGAAGTACCCTCGTTATAAATGATCTGTGTACCGCCCTCGGCAGCATTGAAGAAGTTATAGATGATATTTGTACCGTGAAGAGCACTCTGAGTCTCTGCGATCTCTACCTTGTTATCGGGATCCTCGATAGTTCTGTAGGTCCACTCGGGAGTCCAGCTGAGCTTTGACTTGCCCTGAAGATCTATATTTACTACCAGTACCTGATCGTCATAGAAAGTGCCGTCCTTATAATTGATGCCTGCAACTACAAGCCCCTTATAGCGGTCAAGCTGATCCGCAGTAAGGTGGAGTACATTCGTACCCTCGCTGTTCAGCATGAGCGTACCTAACTCTGCCTGCTGATTGTTGGGGTCGTCAGCGTTGTAATTCGGATTGGCTTCCCAGTTGACCTTGGCATAGGTATCGTCAAGTGCGGCATACTTCTTTGACATATTCTGGTAATTTACCTTTTCCTTGTCAAAGTCGATGAGATTGCTGCCTGCATGAGCTATATAACTCTCAGCCTTGCCAACACCGCCTGTGTAGAGCTCTATCACGTAATCAGCCGACGGAACTCTGAGGTTTACAGCTCCGCTGGTATCCTGAGGATAAGTGAGATTGCCCTCTGGGTAGCCTGTTGAAAGAGTGCAGTCCGCAGGGAACATGAAATCGCTCATATTACCCAGCGAGAAGCCTTTTCTTCCGTCGTTCTTTGCAGCGGTATCATAATTGCCGCCCTCTTTGAATTTGAAGGAATCCCTTACGACATTGAGAAGCCGTCCCGTTCCCTCTGTGTTGAGCTGACCGTGGTTTGCACCGATAAGATAATTTGGTGCAGCGATATTGCCGTTGATATGGGCGCTGTCATTCATTGTTTCGATAGTATCGAAAGCAAACAAATGGAAGTCACCTGCTACGCCCAGCGGATTTCCCCTGTACCACATAGACTCCTCATAGGGCGTGTTGACTATCGGAAGTCCGTCAGCGGCGGTCTCATCGGCATAAGCCGGGATACCCATACTTGACGGCACCGTGTACATCACAGCCAGAAGTCCCGAGGTAACGCCGCTTAACAGGCGCTTCCCCATTGAATTTTTCATGGTCATTCCGTCCTTTCTGTTTCTATATATTTCCACAATCCCCGTAAAAACTTCCCGAGCCTGTCCGCGTCGGGATATAGTTACAGACTTTTGCACATTAATTATAACACAACTGTATACAAATTGCAATATTTTAACATTAACTAATAATTAGAAATTTTTTTATCACTTTTGTGCACTTTGTTGCGGAATCAAGCTTTTTTTCGCAGTCCGACAGCATGTTCAACAAAGTATCACATCTTCAAGTCAACGCAACTCAAAAAGCGGGGTGACTCGCGGCAAAACGGGCAGTTTCCTGATATTAGCCTCAAATAATACCGTCAGTAAAGCTTTTGTGCGATTTGTTTATACAAGCAGTCGAATTTTGTGCAATAAGCACTAATCATGAACTTCTTGTTAACATCTTTCTGGAGGATTGGGCTATTTACAAATTGTGCTAAACATGGTATTATATTGTTATTGTATTATATCCTCACAAGAGGAGTAGTAACAAGGAGGAATTTTGAAAATGAAAAGTTTTAAGTTCGACGCCAAAAGCATGGTATTGCTCGGTCTGCTGACAGCGATCGTAGCGGTATTCTCGTTTACCCCCATCGGTTCCATACCAATAGGTCCGCTGGTAATAACCCTGAATATCATACCTATCGCAATAGCTGCCATTTCGCTCGGTCCCGTAGGCGGAGCCATTATCGGAGGAGTATTTGGCATATTCAGCTTCTTGCAGTGCTTCGGAATCGGAGTGCTCAGCGGTATGGGAGCAATACTGGTAGATATCAATCTCCCGTTTGCATTTATCCAGCGTTTTGTACCGCGTCTGCTTGACGGTTTTCTTGCAGGACTTATCTTCCAGTGGGTCTCAAAGCTCACAGGTGTCCGCATCGCCTGCTTTATCACAGGCTTCTGCACAGCCCTCATGAACACAGCCTTTTTTATGCTGTCACTGGTGTTCCTCTTCGGAAATACAGAGTACGTTCAGGGACTTATGAAAGGCAAGAGCGTTATTCCATTCATTATTAGTTTTGTAGGAGTAAACGCACTGGTCGAAATGATAGTATGTACGATAGTTACAGGTGCTGTGGGAGCAGCTCTTTTCCAGGCAAAGCTCATCAAAGCTCCCGAGAAAAAAGCAGCAGTCAGGTAATATACAGCTTCTCTCTGAGGAGCAGACAGGTCAATCATACATTAAAGGTATACAACAGATCCAACTACATCGGCAGACTCAGGGGGACGTCGGAGCACGCTGCTCTTTACCGCCGGTTCTGTCGGTATCAAAGCATTGTTTGAAATGTTTATCCCGACATCATTCTCAGCACTTATCGGCACAGTCCTTTCATGGAAAAGCCGATAAAGACTTACAATTTTTCCAAAGACTGAATTCAAAAGCCTTTCCACAAACGGAAAGGCTTTTTTATGCAATACTGCCAATGCAATCAAATGAACCAAAATGGTCACGAAATGACCATATCTTGCAACATTCTACCATTTTGCAGAGCCTTTACCCACACGCCCAAGCGAGCTTTTGAAAATTACTGCCAGTATAATCGGACTATTTTATAAAAAGTTATTGGTAGGTCAAACTATTTTTATGGTTTTTCCCAAACATTTCCAAAAGGGCTTCTTTTCTATTGACAGCGTGTAAAATAGGTGATAAGATGTATTTGGTGTATTAATAAGTAAGGAGCATAATAGATGTACAACAGAGCATTCCTGTTCAACGGCATCGGTTCAAAGCCCGAAAAGCTTCTCGTAAAGCTGCCGCCCGAACTCATGGATAAGTATGAATATTACATGGAAGCTGCATTCGGCAGACTGGGTCTGAACAAGGACCTTGAAAAAAACAAAGCCTACGACGGAAGAGTGGCAGAGTGGATAATCTCACTCATCTGCGACAGAGTAGTTTACGAGCACTACATAGACATGGGCATAATCCCCGACATCGGTGCGGGCTACAGCTCGGGAATAGTCAGCATAAGCGGCTGCTTCGGCTCTGTGCCCTACGAATTCGCACAGGACATCATTATGATGAACCGTTCCACTATGCGCTGCCTTGAAAGGAACGACCAGAAGCTTGACATGGGAATAGTTATCGGCTTCTCGTACAGCGACATCGAGGAAATGTTCAAAGACAAGTTCTCACCCGATGAAATCATCATCGGAAGCGGCAACTCCAAATTCCACGTAATGGTCAGCGGACGTGCCGACGCAGTAGAAGAGGCACTGGTGCTTTGCCAGAACGAGGGCGCTATCAAGGCGTTCAGCTTCGGTACAGGCGTAGCATACCACCACCCCATAATGAAGCAGTACTCACAGGAGTACGTGGATTTCTGCGGCTCAATAGCATACAGCGATCCCGAATATCCTATACTCTCTATCTTCGACAGAGAGATAATGACAAAGGGACAGCAGATAATGAAAGAAAACCAGCTGAATGTATATACACCTATCCGCTGGGATCTGGCTGTCAAAAAGCTTGAAGAGCTTGGCGTAACCGAGTTCTTCGACGTAAGCGCAAACGGCGCAGTGAGCAAGTTCTCACGTGTAAGCAGAATATGTAAAATTTACACTCTCGAGGAAGTATGCTGAGAACGTGTAGGTTTTCATATATAAACAAGCAGCCCCATTGAAAGGGAAAAGACAAGATTATTATTGATGGAGGATTTTATCATGAGAGAGATCACAGAAGAAATCAGACAGGAAATCAAGGACATGATCTTTGATTATTACGCAGAAGAGTGTGAAGTTGAAAAGGACGAGATCACTATGGACACAAACCCACAGGAAGACCTCGGCAGCGACTCACTTATGTTCGTTGAGCTTATCGAAATGACTGCTGATAAGTATGACCTCGACATCAAGCTCCAGAGCATCGGCAAGTATATGCTCAAGTCTCCTATGGACACAATGAGCGACGTTGTTGATATGTTCTGCAAGATCTATCAGTACGGCAACGACATCGTTAACCAGTAAGGGATACAGATGTTACAGTCTAATCATTCAGAGCTTCACGCCGAGGATGACATAGCCGTTCTCACTATTGACAACGGCCCCAAGAATCTCCTTTCCGAGCCCGAATTCATCGACCGCAAGGAGTTCCTCGGCTGGCTTCAGAAGAATCCGCAGATAAAGGCTCTTATCATCACAGGCAAGGGCAGACATTTCTCCCACGGCGCCGACGTTTCACGCTTCGGCACTGCAGGCGGTGATGAGCTTTCTGCAAAGCTTGAAAGCGCAAGAGAGCTTCTCCGTACTATTGAGAAGCTCCCCATAATCACAGCTGCTGCAATAAACGGCGGCTGCTTCGGCGGCGGACTGGAGGTCGCTCTGAGCTGTCAGTTCAGAGTTGCTTCACCCTCTGCTTTTCTGGGACTTCCCGAGATAATGCACGGCGTAGTTCCCGGTATGGGCGGCATGGAACGCCTTTACAGGCTCCTCGGCAAGGAAAAGGCTCTCCGCATGATTCTCTGCGGCGAGATGATCGGCGCCAAGGACGCTCTTGAACTGGGCCTCGTTACCAAGCTCAGTGAAAACAAGAATTCCTTCGATGAGACAGTTACTTTTGTAAAGGAGCTTCTCAGCGGCAAGAGCCTCGCACAGATAAACGCTATCATCGATACCATCAACCTTGCTTCGGACGGCGAAGTTGATCCTTCCAAGGGCAAGTTTGAGGCTGTTCTGGCGGAGGCGTTCAAAAAATGAGAAGAAGCTCTTACAAATTAACAGTAAGGGGCTATGAACTGGATTCCTTCGGACACGTCAACAACTCCGTATACCTTCAGTACGCAGAGACCGCTCTGTGGAACTTCTTCAAGGTACACGGACTGCTGGCAACTATTGTGGACGAAGGACTCTTTCCTGTTATAATGGAAAGCACCCAGCGCTACATACATGAGCTGAGGATGATGGACGAGGTCAGGATAGATACTGAGGTCACCTGCTCGGGCGGCATCGTAAGCTACAAGCATAACATCATAAACAAGAACACAGGTCTTGTTTCATGCAGAGTTTCAGGCAAGCTCGCCTACGTGGACAAACACCGCATGATATGCGATATCCCCGAAAAGGTGAGAGAGTGTCTGGAGGGGGACGAAAATGACGATAATTAATAACGAGATAACCGCCAGGGTCTCTCAGATAAGCTCGCTGTATCAGCTTCTTGAAAATAAGGAGCAGCTCGGCGAGCCTTGCTTGCTGCTCATCTGTACAGACGGCAGCACAGTTCTCGGCGCGGACGACAAGGAAAAGTCCGCAGTAAGAGAATTCCTTGCAGATGCACAGTTCATGACGGCAATAGTTTCAGAGGGCGAGCCCTCTGAGGAGCTCAGAGCCGCAGCGGATATGTGCATAAAGGCAGAGGAAGCGGACGAGTTCGTTGAGAAGATCTTCAAGGATAAGACCAAAAAGCAGATAACGGAGATAAATGCCTGCTTCATCGCAGCGCGCAGAGCTCCCGCAGAAAAGGTGCTCGAGACAGAGTCAAGAGCATTCTACCGCCTTATGGCAGACAAGAACGGGGGTGCAGCAAATGAGTGAGACAAGCGGAATGATACTTGAGGAACAGGACGGTATCCTTGTTCTCTCAATGAATATGGCAGGCAACAACCTTATGACCGCGGACTTCTTCAAGGAGTACGAGGCTGTAATGGCGCAGATAGAGGAAAAGGCTGCCAATAATACATACAAGGGACTTATAATCAAGGGCGCAGGCAGACACTTCAGCGTTGGCGCTGACGTTGCCGCTCTGGCAGACCGCTCCGCAAACGATGCCTACGACGACTCCACAGGAGAGCTCCCCGCAGGTCACATCAGGCAGAAGCATTTCTTCACATTTCTCCGTGAGCTCCCATTCCCCGTTGTAAGCGTGGTAACAGGCTTCTGTATCGGCTCGGGCAGCGAGATCGCTGTAAACAGCCACTACAGGATAATCGAGAAGAACGCAAGAGTAGGTCAGCCCGAATCCACATTCGGTATCCTCCCCGCACTTGGCGGAGTTGCAAGAACTATCGAGATATGCGGCGTTAAGAACGCTTATCAGCTCGTTATGTCCGGCGAGCTCATCCCTGCAGAGGACGCATTTGCGATCGGCTGGGCTGATATCTTCGCTGACAAAAAGCAGGGCGTTCCCGAGGCTGTATCACTTATAAATTATATTTCAGAGAGCACAGACAAATTCGTGCCTTTAAACTATAGGGAGTACATAAGCTCCTACTTAAAAAACAAGGAGGCGTGAATATGAAAATCGGAATAGTCGGCTACGGCAAAATGGGAAAGGACATCTTCTCCCTCTTCTTTGACAAGCTCCCCGATGCACAGTTTGTTGTCATCGACCTGTTCGGAGCCGAGGAGAACACCGCAGCATTACTTAAAACACTTGGCAAGAGCCTCAAGCGCAAGAAGCTCACAGAGGAGCAGTACGAATTCAAAAAGGACAGCTTCCTCTTTACTGACGATACCTCAGCACTCAGCGGCTGCGACGTCGTTATCGAGGCTGTATTCGAGAACATGGAAGCAAAGAAAGAACTCTTTGCAAAGGCAGCACAGGCTGTCTCGGATGACTGCCTGCTCCTTACAAACACATCATCACTGGATATCGCAAAGGTATTCGAGGATATCCCCCACAAGGAGCGCTGCTTCGGTCTCCACTTCTTCTACCCCGTAAAGCTCACAGGCTTCGTGGAGCTTAATATTCTCCCCGATACAGCACAGAGCAATGCGGACAAGGCTGCACAGCTGGTAAAAAGTGCAGGCAAGAAGCCTATCGTATTCTCAGGGGAATACCACATCTACCTGAATCAGATACTGTCATGCATGGTAGACCATGCAATATACCTCCGTGACAGCTTCGGCGTTACCGTCGCTGAGCTCAACAAGTCACTGGAGGAGCTCTTCCCCGTTGCAGCACCCTTTGACGTGCTGGACAGCATAGGTCTGGGACTTATGGCAGGAAACCCAAGCAACTTCCGCATCGAGAGAAACAAGGGACTTCTCGGTTACGGATGCGAGAAGCTGAACGGCTGGCTGAATGAGGGCTGCCCCAAGGAGACAATGACTTTCCTTGACTTCATGGCTGAACATGAGAGCGCAAGCGGCAAGGATTGCAGCAAGGCTCCTCTTTATATGGCAGCACTTATCCTCAATGAGACAGTAAATGCTGCAAGCGACTACACAGGCGACAAGGCAGTGCTTCTTGAAGCAGTACAGGATACTCTCGGACTTGCCGAGTCACCCGCAGACTATTACAGCAGATTCGGAGCTGAAAAGCTCTTTGCAGCTCTTGACGAGCTCAGCGCAAAGACAGGCTTCGGCTCATATGCACATCAGGAAAAAACAGTTTGGGATAAAACATTTTGTTAAAAAATTATCGAGATATGAGGTTGTTAATATGAAAAAAGTTGTTATTACCGGCATCGGTGCCGTTACATCAATAGGATATACCGCTGAAGACTACTGGAACGGACTCATTTCAGGCAAGTGCGGTATGAAGACCATCACACGTATCCCCCTTGACAAGCATGACACAACAGTTGCTGCCGAGGTCGGCGAGGACTTTGAGGCTGAGGCAGTAAAGTACTGGAAGAAGCGTCTTCTCAATGCCACAACCACAGCAACAAGAATGGGTCTTGCTTCCGCAGGAGAAGCTATCGAGGACTGCGGCGTTGACATCACAACATACAACGGCAAGAAGGTAGGCGTAGTATACGGCGTTATCGATACCTCCTACGAGGACTCCGAGCTTGACAAGCCACTCAACATCACACTGAAGAAGATGCCTAACGAGCTCCCTGCTCTGGTATCTATCAAGTACGGCTTCACAGGTCCTGCTTTCAATGTGAGCACAGCATGTGCTTCATCTGCTTACGCTATCACACTTGGCAAGCAGTTCATCGAGTCGGGACTCTGCGATATGGTCATCGCAGGCGGCATCTCAGGTATAATCACTCACCTTGTAATAAGCGGCTTCAATCAGCTCCTTGCAATGTCAGTAAATCCCGATCCCAATACAGCAGCCCGTCCTTTCACAAAGAACCGTGACGGCTTCATCATGGGCGAGGGCGGCGGTACAGTAGTACTTGAGTCCGAAGAGAGCGCAAAGGCAAGAGGAGCAAAGATATACTGCGAGCTTGCAGGCGCAGCAATGTGCGGCGAAGCATTCAACCTTACAGCTCCCAAGACAAACGGTGAGGGCATGGCTGAGTCCATAAGACTTGCACTTGACAACGCAGGACTTTCCCCCGACGCTGTTGACTATATCAACGCACACGGCACATCTACAGGTCTCAACGACCTCTACGAAACAATGGCAGTTAAGGAAGTATTCGGCAAGAGAGCTTATGATATCCCGATGTCAACAGTAAAGGCTTCCATCGGTCACACTCTCGGCGCAGGCGGAGCTCTTGAGGCTATCGCTTGTATCAAGGCTATAGAGACAGGCATCGTACCTCCTACTATACACTACGATGATCCCGACCCGGAGCTCGACCTCAACTACGTACCAAACAAGCCGCAGGAGCACAAGGTAGACGTTGCTATCTCAAACTCATTCGGCTTCGGCGGACACAATGCTACTCTTGTACTGAAAAGATACAACGGCTGATTTGAGCCGTTTCTGAAAGGATAAATAATTATGCCAATAGCACAAATGAAAACCAATTTCAAGTTCATCGCCCCGGCTGCAAAAACTGCTTTTCTTGACGAAGCAGCAACAGAGCTGGCTGATATACTCAAAAAGCCCCTGCCTGCAATAATGGTAATGCTTGACGACTGCTCAATGTATATGAACAAGTCCGAGGACACAGTTTTCTTCGCAGAGTTCAGATACATACTCCCACAGGAGTACGCAGACAACAAGGCAGCTTTCCTGAAAGAGCTTGCAGACAGAATGCTGAGTCTCATACAGAAGCACACTCAGGTGGATCCATACCGCATTTATATGCAGTTCACCGAAATGACCCGCGAGGGCGCATGGAAATACACAGGCTAACGGTTAAACTCTAAACACAGAAAGGACAAGATAAATATGAAATGGGCAATCAGAGACCTGCTTAACCCCGTAGTAACACGTTCACTCCTCTATGGAGCAGACCCCTTCGATCTGGAGGCAATACTCAAGAAGATAGACAGCATAAAGGTAAAGAGCGGCAAGCAGATCCAGGAGATCTGGATAAACGAATGGCATGCAAAGATCGACCGCTATTCCGAGCTCCGCGACAAGGCAGAGGCAGCAGGCAATAAGGTATCCGCAAGAGAGTACGCAAAAATGGTAACTCAGTGCCATTATGCATGCTTTATGATAAACATCGAGGACTTAGAGCACAAGACCGAGATATACAACGGTCTCGTTGAGAGCTACAGACGCTACGCCAAGCTCTGCAAGAACAAGATCGAGTACGTTGAGATAGACTCAAAGGCAGGCAAGATACCTGCATATATCCACTATCCCGACTCGGGCAGAAAGACCGACTACCCTGTAGTAGTTACCTACTCAGGTATCGGAAGCTGCAAGGAGGAGCTTGAAATGCTGGCTGCTCCCCTCAACGAGAGAGGTATCGCAGTTCTTACACCTGATATGCCCGGTGCAGGCGCTGCAATCATCTACAACAACATCAAGTGCGGCGGCAAGCAGCTTGAGGCTGCATTTGAAGGCATCACAAAGTTCATAAAGAATCACAAGAAGCTCGACGAGAAGAATCTGGCAAACTTCGGTCTCTGCATGGGCGGCGGCTACGCATTCCGCGCAACTGTAAAGAACCCCAAGGCAAAGGCTTGTGTAAGCCTCTTCCCTCTCCTTATGCACTTATCATCAATAGACAATATCCCGATATGGATGAAGCGCGGCAAGTGGAGCTCATACCAGTACAGTGACGATTATTATGAGGGCATGCAGGTACTTGAGGAGGGCACTCACAAGGCTGACTTCCTTATGGTATACAGCAGCGACGACAACTGGATGACTCCCGAGGCTTCAAAGGAAATCCTCGCCAAGGCTACAGGCTACAAGGAGTGCATACACATCGAGGACAAGCCCGCTTACGTTTCCGAGGAGACTATCATGCACGCTATGCCTGTTGGTGAGCAGTATCACTGGGTAAAGCACATTGCAGCAGACTTCCTTGCTGAAAGACTTATTGGGGGTAAGAAATAATGTCGGAAAAGTTTTTTGATTATTATGCCAAGTACGCTCAGGAAACACCTGACAAGGTAGTACTTAGGATCGACGAGAACGAGCTCACATATGCACAGTTCATGGAAAAGACAGCTGTTTTCGGCTCTGCAATGAAGAAGCTCGGTATCGGCGAGGACGACAAGGTGGGCATCTGCATGCCAAACAGCATCGAGTGGTTCATCGTTTACTGGTCAGCAGTAAGAATAGGCGCACAGCCTGTTCCAATGGATCCTCAGAGCGGCTCACTGGAGCTCTCAAAGCTTATCCCTGCTACAACATCAAAGATAATGTTCGTAACAGAGAAGTACAGAAACAACAACATCATCGCAGCTGTACACGATCTCGTACCTTCACAGCTCACACTGGACAAGGTAATATGCTTCGCTGATGACAGCGTTATCCCGCAGGACAGCTGCTACATCTCCGCTGACAAGTTCGCAGCAGAGTACGGCAGCAGTGAGTGCGATATCTACGAGCCCGATTATCTCCATACACTGTCACTTGCCTGCACATCAGGAAGTACAGGTATACCAAAGCTCCTCTCGGTTCCTTCGGGCGGATTCCTCTCCACACAGAGGGACATGGGCGACTACCTTGAATTCAAGGCTGACGACGTAATGATGCTGGGTATGACACTCTATCATCAGGGCGGCTTCGGCATGGGACAGCAGATGGTGCTCAAGGGCGGTACAGTTATGTATCAGCCCCAGTTCAACCCCGTAACATTCCTTGAAACAATAGAGAAGTACAAGATAACAGTTATCCAGCTCACAGCTACACTGGCAAAGGTGCTGCTTTCTACTCCCGACTTTGACAAGTACGACCTTTCAAGCGTTCGTGTAAGCTACTGGGCAGGAGAGGTCCTCCCCAAGGAGATAGCTGATATCTTCGTTGAGAAGCTTGGTATCCGTGTAGTAAACGTTATCGGCTCTTCCGAGACCTGCACCATGGTAGTATGGGACTCCGCTATCGATCAGGGCACAGACCCCAGCGATTTCAAGAAGCTCAGCTTCACTGATATCCGTGTTATCGACGGCGACAAGAACGAAGTAGCCGAGGGCGAAACAGGCGAGCTGTGCGTATACACAGACGGCGTTATCACCGAATACTTCGGCAACCCCGAGCTCTCCGCAGAGAAGATACTCACAGACGAGCAGGGACGCCGCTGGTTCTGCACAGGCGACCTTGTAAACAAGCTCCCTAATGGTATCGTTCGTTTCGCAGGAAGAAGCAAGCGTATCATCAAGCGCGGCGGCAACCTGGTCCACGCTGAGGAAGTTGAGGCTTGTCTCCTCACTCACCCCAAGATAGCAGCAGCTGCTGTTACAGACGAGCCGCACCCCATTATCGGTCAGCAGATAGTTGCATATATCCAGCCAAAGGGCGACGAGAGGATCACCCGCGGCGAGATCGCACACTACTTCGACGGCAAGCTTTCCGCATACAAGGTGCCCGATAAGGTAGTTCTCGTTGAAGAGATACCAAAGGACATCGGCAAGATACAGTTCAAATACCTGAGAAAAAAGGAGTATAAATAATGAATAACCTTAAATTTGAAGACTTCACAAAGGCAATTTCCGATTACGTAGGCGTTGATCCTTCCGAGATCACAAGAGACACAGACGTTTACGACGATCTTTTCCTCGATTCACTTGGACTTTTCGGTATGGGCTCAGAGATCACAGAGACCTTCAAGCTCAACATTCCCCTTTCACTGGTAGCTTCTATCAGCAAGGTAGGCGATATATTCGACCTCCTCAACGAAAAGGGCACACCTGTCGAGGAATAATATGGTATTATTCTTTTTCCCCCATGCAGGCGGCTCTGCAAAGAGCTACAGCTCCTTCAAGCGTTTTCTGCCAAAGGAGCTGACCGTAGTGCCTATGGAGCTCTCAGGACGCTTCACACGCTCCGCTGAGCCTCTCATAGACAACGTACCCGACTGTGTATCAGACCTTATAGAAAAGCACTCAGAGCTTCTCACAGAGGACTATGCGCTTTTCGGACACAGCATGGGAACAGTTCTTATAACAGAGTTCGTGAAGCAGACACAGGCAAAGGGACTTCCCCAGCCATGTCACATCTTCCTTTCGGGAAAGAATCCTCCCGACGAGGACGTACACTGCTTCAAGGACGTTACCACAGCCACTGACGAGGAGATAGTATCCTTCTTTACGGCAAATTCCCTTTCGTCAAGTGCTCCCGTTCCCGATGAGGAGCTTATGCGCACACTGAACCGCATACTCTGTACAGATGTACGTATGGCTGAGCGCTACAAGGCAACTCCCGAGGAAGTAAAGTTCCACTGTGATGTTACTGTTATATACGGCAAGGGCGACCCCCTTATGCAGAGCGTTGACATGAGCAGCTGGAGCAGATTTACCGACGGCAAATGTCAGATATATCCCTTTGACGGCGACCATTTCTACTATCAGCAGCACAAGGAAGAGGTCTGCGGCATAATCAAAGAAAAACTGCATATATAAAGCACAAAGCCCCCGCTATTGCGGGGGCTTCGTTCATCTCATTGAACCCTTACTAAGAATTATTACAAATTATCTGTTTAGAAATTAGCCCAAGTGTCCTCTCCTGTCTTAACGCTGTAGCTGCCAACATTACGACACTCGCTCTTATCAACACAGTTGCCTGCACTGTCAGTTACTATGAACTTGAGATCAACTTCCTCTGCGTAGTAATCATAGAATATTCTTGAATACCAGCCTGCACCTGACTGATATGTACTGCCGCTGCCTGTATAACATCTGTATATTTTTCCTCTTGTCCTATAAGTATTTGATCCCAGATTTGAATAAGTTCCTGTAGTGTAATAGCTGCCGTAACCGCCCTCTACCTTATAATCAACATAGTAATATCCGTCCTGTGTATAATGCTTTACTTCTTTCACTTTAAGAGGCTTTGTTACGTTCATAACTCCGCTTCCCACTGAAGCTGCATACGCATTGCCGTCCATGCTGTATATTATACAGCGGTACTTCTTATTATATGCGTTAAGATAAATGGTTCTTGTATTTGATGTTGCTGTAGTTATATCACTTCTGTAGAACTCTGTCCATGTGCTGCTGCCAATATCGGCTGACTGCCATACATACTGGTAATGACCTGTACCGCCCTGAACTGATACTGTGAAATCCTTTACAGTTCTTGTATTTTCGATATTGAATGTCTTGGGAAGTCCCTGCTTGAGGCTGTAGAAATTAATAGTTGCCTTGACTTTATTAGTTGTTACTGTGGAATTGAGTGAATCTGTGATAACGCAGTAATATGTGCCCGGATCAGTTACATTGAGATATGAGTTTGTTCCGATAACTGCATTGCCCGAATACCACTTGTATGTATAAGGAGCTTTTCCTCCGGCAACATTTGCATAGATATATCTGCCGTTCTCATTGCAGATAATAACGTCCTTGGGCTGGCTTGTTATTCTGAGGAAATTCTCTGTAACTATCGCACTGTTGCTTGTTACGGTATTGCCCTTGCTATCAGTTATCCTGCACTTGTATGTGCCTGCCTTTGGAGCGTTATAGGTCTGGTTTCTTCCTACTACAGTGCCGTTCAGCAGCCACTCGTATTTATAAGGCGCTGTACCGCCCTTAGCTTCAACAGAAAGAGCATATGTACTGCCGCTCTTGTATATGTAACCGCCCTTGGGCTGTGTCTTTATTTCAAGCTTTTCAGTTATAACGCAATTTTCTGTTGTGAATGAATCTACTGTAACAGGGATCAATCTGCCGTCTATTCTGCGAACTCTCCTTGTAGCGCTTACTGCACAGTAATATGTACCTGTCGATGTTGCGGGATAACTGTCCGATGTAGCTCCGCTGATAGTTGTTCCGTCCTTGTACCACTGATATTTAACGGAAACATCACTTGGTATCTGACAGGAGGAATCCTTCACAAGCTTTATAGTGATCTGACTGACGCTACCGCCTATCTGACCGCTTTTAGTATTAAGATGATATGCGAGCTTGCATGGTGCTGTTGTGGTAGTAGTTGTTTTTGAAGCAGCAGTTGTTGTAGTAGTTGTTACACGCGGTCTATTTCCTGTAGTCAGCCTTGGTCTCAGAAGATCATCATCCGAAGGAAGAGTAGTTAGCGGAAGAGTACGCTTGATCTGCTCATCGAACCGGATCGGGACTGTGGTCGTAACAGCTCCGCCTGCCTCTGTGGGGATAGTTTTCATATACTCATTCTCTATCTTCATTTCAGAGAAAGGAACGGCAGTTGTTGTGACATTCTCACCCACCTCTGTGGGGATCGTTTTTATCAATTCATTCTCTTTCATCAGCTGAGTGAAAGGAACTTTCGTTGTTGTGATCTCTAATTCAGCACTTGCAGGGATAGCGCCTGCGCCGCATAGTAAAACGGCACTGGAAATTAAGCTTAAAGCCTTCTTTGAAAAGTTTCTCATTTTTGACAACCTCCTATAAAACAATAATAATATGATCTGTTTTTTATTTTTATTCAAACAAGTTCGGCGCCTTGACTTGTTCTTAACTTTGACTATGTACAGATTATATCACGTTCATAGGAGCTTGAAAAGGTGTCATTTGTCACTTCGGCAGTGACATTTGTCACTTATTTTACCGAATTGGTTCAACAAGTAAAACAAAAAGGAACTGCAATTGCAGTTCCTTTTTACTATATCATGGATAATACTTTTTTCTATTAATTGCTGACAGCAGCCTTTTTTGCGGTAGTCGCAATAGCAGCGCCGCTGTACTTTACCTTTCTCACAAGAAGAGTAAGGATAATGAGCATTACTGCGAAGCCGAACTCCACAAGATAGCAAGTGAGCACGCTGCTTCTGCTGAAAGGCTCGATGTCGGCTATCATATTATTAGCCTTTACGTACCAGTAAGCAGGCAGGAACCTCGCAACCGAGAGCACGCCGTCGCTGAGGACCTCCATAGGGATAAATATACCGCAGAGGAAGCTCATACCAAGGCTGAGTGCCTGTGTGATAAGGTTAAGCACGTTTTCCTTTGGCTCAAAGCTGGATACGAATACAGCCATTGAGGCAACTACAACAGAGAAGATAAAGCTGTTGAGCACTGCGTACCAAGCTCTGCCCGTGTACATCTCCTTATTGAGCACAGCTCCGATAACGATGAGCAGCAGCCATACTGCAATTACGAATAATCCGCTGCCGAAGAAGAGCTGGAAGGTGTACTTTGAGCTTTGCATGCATGAGCAGTTTGTGCGGTAGCGAATGTCCTTTTTGTTCATGGTTACAAGCACCTGACAAACCACGATAAATACAGCTGCTATAAGGATATATGGCATATACTGGAAGTAGCCTGCGAAGTCCACGCTGAAGTGTGAATCGCCGCCCTTGTCCACTCTCAGCATATCCACCTCTGTGCTCTGTGAGAGAGCCTCCTCAGTGTTTTTTATAGCCTCGTCAAAGGTCATACCCATAGTGAGGTAAGCCTTTACCGAGGTGATATACTCATCGAGGAACTGTCCCATAAAGACTACGGAGTAGTTCTCGTCGATGTGATAGCTTCCGAAGAGGTCGGCGGTGTCCCCTGCTGCCAGCCTTTCAGCGTAGCCCTTATTTATAATAAGAGCGTAGTTTATGCGCTTATAATAAAGAGCGTCGATTATCTTGTCCCTGTCATTCTCTATTTCGACCATATCATTGCTTTTACCGAGAAATTCAATAAGCGCACGGCTTTCGGGAGTATCGTCCTCGTCGAAAACGCATATATCAAGCTTTGTGATCTCGAACTTATTATCCTTTGTGGAAGCATTTGTAACGAGTATAGAGATGACCACAAATACAATGATATATACCATTGCCGACGGAAGTCTTTTTCTTGTGACCTTCATCATTGCCTTAAATACTTGCATACTTTTTCCTCCTTGAACAGATAATGCCGAGAGAAATGAATATTACCGTAATGACTGCCATTGTTATAATCTTGGAGATATAGCGGTCATAGTCCTCATAGATGTTGAGGCAGTAGAAGCAGTCCGAGATGACCGCTACGGGATTGATGTTATTGAACCACGGAGCCTTTTCAGCTACAAGAGGTTTCATATTGCCCAGCATAAGACCGCTGAAAAAGCACAGCAGCATAGATGTGGTCATAAGTATAGCTGTCTTGACCTTTTCGTTTACACGGGCTAAAGAGCCTACCATAAAGCCAAAGGATACTCCGAGGATACCGCCGAATACCGCAGTAGGATATACCAGCCACAGTCTGTCGCCGAAATCAACTTTAAGCACGAATGCAAGGAAAGTTACGCATATCAGCATACATACCGTCTGCAATAAAAAGCTTGACGCAAGACTTGCAAGAACGCTTATCGACTTAGGCACAGGTGAGCAGCAGCTTCTTGCGCCCAGTGCCGAAAGGTCAGCCTGTGTGCGTGATGTAACTGTCATACCTGTTATACAGCCGAAAATCGCGACCATAGCAATGAGGTTGTAGAAGTACTGTGCATATACGTCGGGATTGCCCTGAGTAACAGGTATCTCCCTGCACGATGAAACAGTTTCCGAAGTAAGTGAGGTGATGACCTCCTGAGCCTTTTCGGGAGCTGTATTGATAGCGTCCATAGCTATCTTCTCGCGGACTGAATACTGCTCCACGAAGGATTTCAGCATGGTCTCGCGGAGTCCCTTTTCCTTGACTGTAAGTCTCAGCTTATCACCCGAGAAGATGATGCCCTCAACGTCGCCGTCATCAAGGAGCTTTTCAGCCTTTTCCTTATCTGCGAAGCTTACCTTGATAAAGGGCTCATCAGCGCTTGTTATATTGTCAAGCACCTGTCTGAACGCTGCATTTTCGCTCTCCTCTACCACTGCAACAGGTATGGAGCTGAACTTCTCCGTCTTTTCGTAAATGCTTCCGAAGCCTACCTTAAAGACTGTGCCGAGAAGTATGGGAAAGAGTATGAGCCATATGATAAGGTCCTTTGCGCGGAGACCGCCTTTCAGCTCATATTTGAGTATGTGCATGAACATATTCAGTCCTCCTTGTCTCTGAGAGCAGTACCTGTAATTTCAAGGAATACATCGTTGAGTGTAGGCAGCTCTGTGTAAACTCTGCCGAAGCCAAGCTCGTTCTTCTGCAAAACGTCCAGCACTCTTGTGAGGTTGTGCTTGCCGCCCGAGCAGTACACTGACAGCTTGCCGTTTTCAAAGCCCGAATCGTATACATGAGGCAGCGAAGCTATCTCTCTGAACGCCTTGTCGGGTAGCTCCAGTATCTCGATAGTGATAGTCTCTGTATTCTTTATCATGCGCTTGAGCTCGTCCTTGGTGCCCTCAGCCACCTTTTTGCCCTTGTCCATGATAGCTATGCGTGTGCATATCTGCTCTACCTCCTCCATGTAGTGCGAGGTATAGATAACAGTTGCACCGTTCTTGTTGAGCTCCTGTATGCCTTCAAGGATACGGTTTCTGCTCTGCGGGTCAACGGCAACTGTAGGCTCGTCGAGGATAATGAGCTTTGGCTTGTGAGCTATACCGCAGGCGATATTCAGTCTGCGGAGAAGTCCGCCCGAAAGCTTCTTGGGATAGAATTTGCGGAAGTCCTCCAGCCCCACGAACTTGATAGCCTCCTCAACGTACTGCTTTCTCTTTTCCTTGTCGGTTATGTAGAGACCGCAGAAGTAGTCGATGTTCTCGTATACCGTAAGCTCATCGAACACAGCCACGTTCTGCATGATAACGCCTATCTCCTTTTTGATGTCGTAGCTGACAGGCGTCATCTTCTTTCCGAATATCTCTATCTCGCCCTTGTCAAATGAAAGCAGGGACAGCAGACAGTTTATGGTAGTGGTCTTGCCCGAGCCGTTCGGGCCGAGAAGTCCGAATATCTCACCCTGCTCTATCTCCAGACCAAAGTGGTCCAGAGCTATGAGGTCGCCGTAGCGTTTAACGAGGTCCTTTATTTTAACAACAGTATTCATAGTGTTTTCCTCCCTTATGTTTTTCACTATAATCATTATACCTCATGGAAGAACACTTTTGTAGTGTCCCGTGTCAGTTTCTCATATGACATTTGTCACATTTCAGATATTGCAGATGTCATAAAATTAATTTCGCTTTTGTAACGTTACCGTAAGATAAGGGTGTTATACTGTGGTTACAATAAGGAAAGGTGGTCTTATTATGGAAAACAACATTATAATAAAAACAGAAAAGCTCTGCAAGCAGTACGGCGAGGGCGAGACAAAGCTCATGGCAGTCAACAGCGTAGACTTTGAAGTGCGCAAGGGCGAATTCGTAGCAATAACAGGCGAAAGCGGCAGCGGCAAGACCACTCTGCTGAACTGTCTCGGCTCACTGGACCGCCCCACAAGCGGCAACATCATAGTCAACGGCAGGGACATCACCAAGCTTGACGACAAGGGGCTCTCAGCCTACCGCAGAAAGAATATCGGCTTTATATTCCAGTCCTACAATCTTATCCCCGTGCTCAACGTGGAGGAAAATATAGTTCTCCCTCTGAATCTTGACAACACTCCTCCAGATATGGAGTTCCTTGAGGAGCTCCTGCGGCTGACGGGACTTGACAAGAAGCGTCAGAATTATCCCCACGAGCTCTCGGGCGGTCAGCAGCAGCGTGTAGCCTTTGCCCGCGCACTTATCCACAAGCCACAGATAATACTGGCGGACGAGCCCACGGGAAATCTTGACAGCAAGAACAGCCGCGAGATAATCTCCATACTGAAAAGCTCCATAAAGAAGTACAACCAGACTCTGATACTCATAACACATGACGGCAGCATAGCGACCCAAGCAGACCGTATCTGCCGTATCACCGACGGCGTTCTTTCAGAATAAAGGGGGCGGCATCATGAAACATCTTATCGCGCTTTCCATGAAGTATATCCGCCGACAAAGACTCCGCACCGTTCTCACGTTCATGTGCATAACCCTGTCGGCATTTATACTCACAACTATATGCGCCTACGGCAGCAGTCTCTATACCACATTATATAACGAGACCATTATGGACAACGGCAGCTGGGAGGTGGACATATCCTCATGGGTAGAACAGGCAAAGGACAAGACAAAAGCCGAGGATATAATCGCACACCACGCCGTAGTTGACGACTATATCTGCACAGACAGCGGCTTTATAAACACCACTATATATTCCGCAGACAATAAAGTAGGCTTATTAGAGCTTTCCGACGGAAAAAACACAATAGTCTGCAATAATCTGACAGTAAGCAATTTAAGCGGAAATACAGAACTTCTGGGCAAATATGACCAGAACAGTATCACTTCTGTCATAAACCCGTCCTCTTTAAAAAACGGCATCTTCGTTCCCAACTCATTAAAGGATATGGGCTATTCCGAGGGCGACACTATTACTCTTACCGTACGCCCTTTCACAGGTACTATTGACGAGGATTCCGACATTATAAAACAAGTCCGCGCCGAACTCAAAAAGAGATACGGCACGGAATACTGCAAGGGCGAGGAGGGCTACGAAAAGCTCACCAAGGAGGAGCGCAAAAAGGCATTCGGAGATTCCTTCTCCTTCTACCTTCATGCAAAAAAGCGCATGGCTTTCGGAAATATCCCCTATACCGATATTCAATACGGCACACCCGTTGAATACTCATTCAGGATAGCAGGCTTTATTGCTCCAAACGGAATTGTATTCGATGATGACTCCTTTATCATCGTAAATACAGGCAGTGAAAACCTCAGTCTCAATGATTTTCACGAGAAGAATCCCGATATCATATTCAATACCACACATGATATGAAAATACGTCTCACAGACAGCTGCGACTATGACGAGGCTCTGAAAATGCTGTTCACCGACCTTGGCTACAACTACGACACAGATTATCTCGATGAATACGAATATCCCCACCATGAAAACTCAATGCTCCTTGCACTTGAGCTGAAAAGCCCCTATGCTATCGCAAGCAAAATGGTAATGATAGTCCCCATGCTGTTGGTTCTTCTCATAGCATGGTTCATAGCACGATTCGTTATCGACAACACCTTTGAAATGGCAGTGCAGGAGCGCAGCACCCACTTTGCTGCTATGCGTATAATGGGCGCTTCAAAAACTCAGGTAGCCTTTGTGGTACTGAACGAAGCCCTGTTCTACTGCTTCACGGCAGTACCTCTGGGAATGATACTGGCAGTGCTCATATGCAAAGCCTGCTTCACAGCACTGAAAAAATCAGGACTGCCATACTTTGAGTTCTCCGCAAAGCCTGCATTTCTCATATTAGCCGCATTCCTGACCATAATAGCCCTGTTCATATCGGCATACACCTCAGCTATGTGGGCGTCGAGAAAGCTCTCCCCTGCCGAGGCTCTCAACTTCGGAAAGCCCAGAAGCAAAAAGAAGCTCCGCAAGAGAAAGTCTAAGCTGAACCTCAGCTTCAGGCAATTCCTGCGCCGCTACACAAAAAAGAACATCAAGGCATCAAAGAGCCGCTTTGTGGTTGCCACCATAACAATGGCACTGGGCGTGACCATGTTCACGGCGACCTCGCTTATAGGCACATATTTATACCGTGAGATCAAAAAAGAAGACATAATCTTTGACTTTGATTACTATATGGAAGGCTATGTCAGCAGCGAGCCCGACAAGCCCCTTGAAGAGACCGATAAATACTTCGGCGACAATGAGATATTTTCCAAGTACAAGATAACAGCCCTTGACTTCGTTATGCTCAGCACCGTGGACGGCTCCGATAAGGTCGTCACAGAAAAGCTGCTTACCCGTCCGCCGAAGAAAGGTGCGTCAGCCGTACGGCTCTGTGTTATCAGTGAAGCGGAGTACAACGAAAAAGGCATAGATACCCTTACGGGTATAAGCTATGAGGAGTACCGCAAAAATGACGGCGTCCTGTTCAATAACTCAGTATACGGCGACGGTTACTTTACCGATGAATTTGCCACATCCAAAAAGGAGATCTTTGACGAGAGCTATACCGATCTGAAAAAGGGCTTTACCATAACCGATTACAACGGCACCGCCTATCAGATCATCGGAAAGATGTCAAGCAAATTAGCTGACAATGCTATCATAATCCCCGTCGAAAAAGCTTCCGAATACGGTGTGAACTCATTCGACATCATTCTTAAAGTCTCTGACAGCAAGCACTACGAACAGGCAAAAGCAAATGTTGAGGAATTCAAAAAGAACTGCTTCTGTACAGATCTCAATGAGCTTTATATGTCCTGTACAGGATTTACAAGCTTCGTAAGCGCAATAATAAAGATAGTCCTCACATTCCTTGTATCCATATGGCTGGTAGGTATACTCTCCATGATAAACTCGGTAAACACCAGCGTACTCAACAGAAGCCGAGAGCTTATGATGCTGCGAAGCGTGGGAATGTCCAGAAATCAGCTCCGCAAGAGCGTAATGCAGGAGACTGTTATGTTTTCAGCCACAGCAGCCATATCAGGAACTCTCATCGGTATAGGCATATATATGCTTTGCATAATGAGCGAAATGAAGCTTAGTGACTTCTTTGCAGTACCTGCAGTTGCGGCAATAGCGCTGACCCTTAATATAATCATATCCCTTATCGCCGCGATACCTGCCGTAAGAAATCTCAACAGAGTAGAATCCATAGCACAGGCAGCAAACTCATAAAAGAAAAAGGTATAAAGAATGATCTTTATGCCTTTTTTGTCGCTTCCTTATGACTAACGAGTCATGCAATAGTATATTATCGCCTGCTGTATCTCAAGCAGCGCTTTTTTGAAGCCATATCCCACAAAATATTCTGAATCGATGGCGTCGGCAGAGACCTCCTCTCCGCGGTAAAACGGCGGACATGGATCAAGAACTGCTCCGCTGTTTGCCTTTTTCAATGCATCAAGTGTCACCTGACAGCCTTTAAAATCATCGAGAACGTCTGCTGACAGACAGTCGGTACAGATAACGTCCTTGCCCGCAATAGCCTCATAAATGTCATTGTAGGTCTTTACAGAGGGTATCTCATAGCCCTTTCCGCAGCACTGCTCCAGCTCAAAGCCCATGACCTCAGCGGCATTCTTCCATTCAAGACCTATATTGCCTCATTTACCAACGAAAAGATACTTGTCCCTGCGGAAATCCTCACGTATTTTTGAGAGAGAATACATATCCGTGAGTATCTCGCAGGGGTGATTCATGCTTGTCATCGCATTGATAAGCGGAGCGTCAAGGCAGTCCGCCATTGCTTCAAGAAGCTCTATTTTACTGTGACGAACCACAACGCAGTCCGCCCAGTTATCAAGATAGCCGCACACATCGCGTATATCCTCTTTCTTATCGAGAGTCTCCGTGGGAAACAGTATGCACTGTCCGCCCATGAGATAAATTGCTTTCTCGAAAGACACCCTTGTTCGGATACTCGCCGCAGGGAAAAACATGACCACAGTCTTTCCGCGGAGAAAGTCGCTGTGAGCTCCTGCCGCCATATCATCGGCTATTGAGAATATCTCAAATACATTCTCGGGAGCAAGTCCGTTAAGTCTCAGAAGATCCATGTCATTTCCTCCTCAGATACATTACCTCACGCAAAGGTTTACCGCCGATATTATCGTCCATATAGTCCCCTGTGCAGATAAAGCCGTGCTTTTCATAGAAACGCCGTGCGCGGTAGTTATCCTCCAGTACCCAGAGAAGTATCTCCGTAAAGCCAAGAAACTCAAGCTCCTCGATACATGATTCCATAAGCTTTGAGCCGATACCCTTTCCAATATACTCAGGCAGCAGATAAATAGTCACGATCTCACCGCAGCTGCTGAACTGCTCCCAGCGGGATACTCCGAAGCTTGCGGTGCCGACTATTTTATCGCCGTCAAAGGCACCTATCTCGGTCCTTCCGTTATGGAGGATATTTCCGCCCCATTTATCCTTTGGTCTGTTTTCCATCCACTCCATGGGAACGATATCTTTATAAGCGAACTTCCAGCTTTTCTCGTAAATTTCTCTTATAGCACCGAAATCATCATTTTCTGTAATATTTCTTATTATCATGTCACCACTTCCTTTAGAAAAACAAATTATATCACATCGCAGCCCATAAGTCAAGACCTGCATAAAAAGAAAAACACGCAAATGCGTGTTTTAAACAAAGAAGGGGATAAATAATAAAGGAAGAATTAATTAAGACGTGGAAGGGAAATGATCAACATTCTTGTTTCCTTGACTGTATTATATCACATTTTGTATACTTTGTCAAGCTTCTCGGTCTATAATTAACAGTTTTATAACATTTTGTATACTGTTTGTGGATATAGCATAGTATTCTCCGAAACAAAAAAGCCTGCAACAGCAGGCAGAAATATGATCTCATGAAAAATAAAAAACGCCTGCTATTGCAGACGTTCTTTGGCTCCCCCTGCCCGGCTCGAACGGGCGACAACTCGGTTAACAGCCGAGTGCTCTACCGACTGAGCTAAGGAGGAATATATATGTCGGCACTGATTTAGTTTCCCGGGCCGTCACCAGCCAAGTATCGTCAACGTGAATGAGCTTAACTTCCGTGTTCGGAATGGGAACGGGTGTGACCTCATTGCCATAAGCACCGACTAAATATTGATGACCCGTACCAGAATCGAACTGGTGTTACCGGCGTGAGAGGCCGGTGTCTTAACCGCTTGACCAACGGGCCAAAAAATTGGTGCACCATCGGGGACTCGAACCCAGGACCCACTGATTAAGAGTCAGTTGCTCTACCAACTGAGCTAATGGTGCATTTCAAACTGCTTAACTATTATATCACATTTGAAGTAATTTGTCAAGCGATTTCTTCAATTTTTTTTTAAAACTTTTGAAGGAATAAAGCGTAATGCGAGGCGATCACTCTGAATGAAGTAAAAAGGAAAAGCCCTCGACCGATTAGTACTCGCAAGCTGAACGTGTCACCACGCTTACACTTTGAGCCTATCAAACTCATAGTCTTTGAGAGGTCTTACTCTTACGAAGGGATATCTTATCTTAAGGTCGGCTTCACGCTTAGATGCCTTCAGCGTTTATCCGTTCCGCACTTAGCTGCCCAGCTGTGCCATTGGCATGACAACTGGTGCACCAGCGGTGCGTCCATCCCGGTCCTCTCGTACTAGGGACAGCTCCTTTCAAATATCCTACGCCCACGACAGATAGGGACCGAACTGTCTCACGACGTTCTGAACCCAGCTCGCGTACCGCTTTAATTGGCGAACAGCCAAACCCTTGGGACCGAATTCAGCCCCAGGATGCGATGAGCCGACATCGAGGTGCCAAACCTCCCCGTCGATGTGGACTCTTGGGGGAGATCAGCCTGTTATCCCCAGGGTAGCTTTTATCCGTTGAGCGACGGCATTTCCACTCACATACCGCCGGATCACTAACTCCAACTTTCGTTACTGCTCGACCCGTCAGTCTCGCAGTTAGGCTCGCTTTTGCGTTTGCACTCAAAAGCATGGTTTCCATCCATGCTGAGCGAACCTTTGAGCGCCTCCGTTACCTTTTAGGAGGCGACCGCCCCAGTCAAACTGCCCACCTAACAATGTCCCCTGACTCGATTCAGAGCCACAGGTTAGAATTCCAGCACCTCAAGAGTGGTATCCCAAGGTTGACTCCATAAAGGCTGACGCCCTTACTTCCCAGTCTCCCACCTATCCTGTACATGAAATACCGAAATTCAATATTAAGCTACAGTGAAGCTCCATGGGGTCTTTCCGTCTAGTCGCGGGTAACCGGCATCTTCACCGGTACTACAATTTCGCCGGGCGGGTTGTTGAGACAGTGCCCAAATCGTTACACCATTCGTGCGGGTCAGAACTTACCTGACAAGGAATTTCGCTACCTTAGGACCGTTATAGTTACGGCCGCCGTTTACCGGGGCTTCAATTCAGAGCTTGCACTCCTCCTCTTAACCTTCCGGCACCGGGCAGGTGTCACCCCATATACGTCATCTTTCGATTTAGCATAGAGCTGTGTTTTTGCTAAACAGTCGCTTGGGCCTATTCTCTGCGGCTCTTAAAGAGCACCCCTTCTCCCTAAGTTACGGGGTCAACTTGCCGAGTTCCTTAACAACCCTTCTCCCGTTGGCCTTAGAATCTTCTTCCTGTCTACCTGTGTCGGTTTGCGGTACGGGCTCCATCTTCTATACACACAGCTTTTCTCGCCTTCTTCCAAGTTTACTTCCCGCTCATTCGCAGTCCCTTACGACCGAGGCAACCAACGCTCGGCTAAACCCTTCAAAAGTGTCCCTGTGCTTAAATGAATGGAGGCTACGGAATTTCTACCGTATGTGCATCGGTTACGCCTTTCGGCCTCACCTTAGCTCCCGGCTTACCAGAAGCGGACGAACCTTCCTTCTGAAACCTTAGACTTTCGGCCATTATGATTCT